>JAJRVT010000155.1 GCA_024277175.1 Chloroflexota bacterium
TCGACGCCAACGGTGTGGACCAGGTCGAATTTCTGATCAGCGCCAACCCGGGCGAGCCTCTCAAACCCATGGCCAAGGTCGCGTCCGGCGGCGAGACGGCCCGGCTCATGCTGGCGCTCAAGGGCGTGCTGGCCCACGCTGACGCCACGCCCACCCTCATTTTCGACGAGATCGACCAGGGCATCGGCGGCCGGGTGGGCGGTGTGGTGGGCGAAAAGCTCTGGCGGCTCACCACGCCGAACCAGACGGACCAGAAAACGCCCACCCATCAGGTGCTCTGCATCACCCACCTGCCCCAACTCGCGGCCTTTGGCGACCGCCATTTCACGGTCAACAAGCAAATCTTCGCCGTCGACAGAACGGAGCGAACCCGCACCCTGGTCGATGACCTGGAAGGGCCGGAACGGGTGGAGGAACTGACCCAGATGCTGGGCGCGCCCAGCGCATCCGGCCGGCGCTCGGTGGAGGAAATGCTGGCGAAGGTGGAGAGGGTGAAACGTGGGGACGTGAAGCGTAAAACGTGAAACGCGAGGCGTAATCGGGGGGTCTGACCTATGAAACTTACACGCACATATCTGCGAACACTTGCCCTGACCTTGATCGTTCTGGGGCTGGCCGGTTCGCTGATCGGGAGCGCCGTCATCACCCTCGCTGCGGAGCCGGCGCGCTTTCAAACGCCTACGCCCGAACCGACCGACGCCCCCGCGCCAGGCGATCCCGTCATCGTGCTGACGTACAGCGGCATCGTCACCCCGGTGCTGGATCAGTACATCGGGCAAGGCGTCCAGGCTGCGGAGGAACGGGGCGCGCAGGCGGTGATCCTGCAACTGGACACGCCCGGTGGCAGCATCAACATCACCAACAGCATCACCCAACGCATACTGGGATCGCCCATCCCCATCGTGGTCTACATTGCGCCGCCGGGCGCGCGGGCGGGCAGCGCGGGGACCTTCATCACCCTGGCGGCCCACGCCGCGGCCATGACGCCCGACAGCAGCATCGGTGCGGCGTCTCCGGTGGATATGGGCGGCGGCGATATCGATCCCACCATGGCGGCCAAAATTCGCAATATCATGAGTGCGGATATCGAGACCCTGGCCGACCGACGGGGCGAAGAGGCCGTCAACTGGGCGGTGGCCGCGGTCCAGGACGCGGAGGCCGCCACCGCGGCCCGGGCCCTGGAATTGGGCGTGATCGATTTCGTCGCCGATGATCTGAGCGATCTGCTCAACCAACTGGATGGCTTCCAGGTCACCGTGCGCGGCGAACCCCAGACGTTGCAGACCGCGAACGCACCGGTGGAGCCGCTGGATCTTACGCCCCTGCAACAGTTCCTCAACTTCATCAGCGATCCGAGTGTGGCCGCGATCCTGCTTTCGTTGGGCGCACTGGGGCTGGCGGTGGAACTACGCGCACCCGGCTTCGGCGCGCCGGGGATCATCGGCATTATCAGCCTGCTGCTTGGCTTCTATGGGCTGGGGCAAATGGACGCCAGTTTCATTGGCATGGCCTTGATGGGCGTGGCCATCATCCTGTTCATCGCCGAGATGTTGACGCCCACCTTTGGAGCCTTGGCCCTGGGCGGCGCGGTTGCATTCATCCTCGGCGCGCTGCTGCTCTTCGATACGCCCGGCGTGAGCATTCCCTGGCCCACCCTGCTGCTCATCGTCGGCTTGTTGTCCGGCGTCATCATCTTCGCCGGCTCCAAGGCCCTCCTGGCCCAACGCCGCCAACCCATCACCGGCAGCGAGGGCATGATCGGCCAGACCGCCAAGGTGAAAGCGGACTTTGGCACTGGTGAGATCGGCAGCGTCTTCGTCCAGGGCGAATGGTGGAACGCAACGATCAAAGAAGGCCGGGTCCGCAAGGGTGACCGGGTCAAAGTGGTCGACCGCGACGGCTATACGCTGATCGTGAAGGCTGAGTAAGGCAAAACGATAGGACTTCTTTCTATGAGCGAATCGAATACGTGGCGCAGATATCTGACCGATTACAACGAGGGCCTGGGGCTGGTCTACGAGCGCTTCGTGCTCAATGACTTCCTGGAGGGCTTGCGGCGCAGATACGCGATCCGCTCGGTGCTGGAGGCGCCCCTCTACGGTATGGCCGGCGTCTCCGGCATCAACGACGTGATGCTGGCCCGGAACGGCGTGGACGTGACCCTGGTGGACGACAATGCCGAACGGATCGAGGGCGTCCAGCGCATCTGGGAGGAGGACCTGGGCCTATCGCCCAACCTGATCCTGATCCGCCCTGATCGCTGGGGCGACCTGCCCTTTGCAGACGATAGCTTCGACCTGACCTGGGAATGGGCCGGCCTCTGGTACATCCACAACCCGGCCGGCCTGCTGCGGGAGTTGGTGCGCACCAGCCGGGACCTGGTCTTTGTGGCCATGCCCAACAACATCCAGGTTGGCTACTGGATGCGCAAACTGGTCATCGACCGGGAGTTTTTCGCCACCCACGATGAAAGCTGGACCAACATCGGGCGCATCCGCCGCATTCTGGAGGGGGCCGGCGTGGAGATCATTGATCAAGGCGTACTCGACGTTCCCCCCTGGCCGGACACCGTCATGCCCGCCAACGAGGTGCTGCACCGGCTGGGCATCCGCAGCCAGAAGCTGGAAGCCCAGTTCACCGGCGATGACTGGCAGTGGAGCACCATGGCCTACTACATGGGCCAGGAGCCGGATCTGCGCGACCGGGTGATGAAGTACGCCTGGCTGGACCACGCCCCTCTGCCCTGGCAGATCAAGACTGTCTGGGCCCATCATCGGTATTTGCTAGGGCGGGTGAAGAGGTAAAACATAATGCGTGAAACGTAAAACGTAATGCGTAAAATAGAGCGGCGTCAGGTTGTCCGCGTCGCTCTCACCCACACATTACGTTTCACGCATTACGGCTCCCGCGTCACAACCGAATCCAACACCGACGTCCCCTCCGGCGTGAGCGCGTCGGCGATCAGGGTGGCTACCGGGCCGGGACCCAGCGCGCGGCTGACCACAGTCAAATCGTCGTCGCCGTAGAGGGTGAGGCGGTTCTGGGGCAGCCAGCCGGGGAGGCCGGCGTCGGTGAAGACAGCCAAATGTCGACCGTCCTCCGAGCGCCCGGTCACGGTGACCGTGTCGCCGGCATGGAGGGTGTCGATGGTCGCGCCGCCCGGCTCCGCCTGCAACGCGGTGCGAAAACGCACAATGCCCATGGCCGTGGGCGGCTGCGCCGGGAGCACCGCGCGCAACAGCGCTCGGGCGTCCGCCCCGGAGGGAACCGGCGTGGCGGACGCGCTGACGTCGGCCAACACACGCCGAGCCGCGTGAACGGCGATAGTCGGCGGCGGGGTCAGTCGAAAGACGCGCGCGGAGTTGTCGAAGACAGGCGTGGCCTGAACCGGCCGAACCACATCGGGCGGCAGAGCCGTAGGCGTGGCCGCGCTGCCCCCGCTACACGCGGTCAGGAGCAGGGCGAGGAGAGCGAGGAAGAGCCAGTGGCGACAAGATGACAAGATGACAAGGTGACGTCTCCCCCAGGATTGGGGGCCGGGGGGCCGGGACGACGGAGGGACAAGATGACAGGATTGGGGGTCGGGGGGCCGGGATGACAGGGTGACGTCTCCCCCAGGATTGGGGGCCGGGGGGCCGAGATGACTCGTGACTCGTGACATGTGTCTATTCATAGCGCAACGCATCGATCGGATTGAGCCGGCTGGCGCGGACCGCGGGATAGATGCCGAAGAAGAGGCCGACGGCCATGGAAAAGAACAATGAGATCAAGACGGCGTCTACGCCGACCACAGCGCTGAAGGAATCGGAAATATTGCTGACCGCCTTTGCGCCGATGATGCCCAGGATAATGCCGATAATGCCGCCGAAGACGGCCAGGGTCACGGCCTCGATGAGAAATTGAAGCAATACGTCCCGACGTTTGGCGCCCACGGCCTTGCGCAGGCCGATCTCCCGGGTGCGCTCAGTGACGCTGACCAGCATGATGTTCATGATGCCGATGCCGCCCACCAGCAGGCTGATGCCCGCGATCGCGCCCAGGAAGAGGGTCAGCGCGCCCAAAATTTCGCCAAAGACGGAAATGATGTCATTCTGACTGATGATGCTGAAATCGTCGTCATCCAGATAGCTGATGCCGCGACGGGCGCGCAAGGTGGCGGCGATCTCATCCTGGGTCTCCTGGATGCGGTCACTGTCCATCACAGAGACGTAGATGACGCTGACCTGGTAGCCGCCGCTGACCGTCTTACGCTTGAAGAGCCGGTCCTGGGCCGTGGTCAGGGGGATGAAGACGGATGCATCCTCGTTGCCGCCCGGTCCGCCGCCCCGCTCCTCCATGACGCCGATGACCTGAAAGGCCATGTTGTTGATGCGCACGGTCTGGCCCACCGGGTGCTCATCCGGTTCGAAAAGTTCGGTGTAGACGTCCTGTCCCAGCGTCACCACCCGCGCCCGTTCGTCGAAGTCTTCCTGGGTGAAAAAGTCGCCGATCACCGTCGGCCAGTTGCGCACATTCGAGAAGGAGGGCGTCACCGCGCTGACGGTGGCCTGCATGTCCTTCCCTTCTCTGGAAATGGTGGCGTCGGTGAAGAACTCGGCCGAGACCGCGCGCACGTCCGGGTTTTGAGAACGGTCGCCCAATACCTCCATATCTTCCAGCGTCAGCGGATTGATCCGCCCCCCGGTTCCGGGATGCCCCGCCTCCAACTGGCCGGGCACGACGAAAAGCAGGTTGCTACCCAGGCTCGTAAAGCGGTCGGTGACGAATTTCTCCACGCCGCGGCCGATGGACATGAGCGCAATCACCGCGCCCACGCCAATGATGATGCCGAGCATGGTCAACACGCTGCGTAATTTGTTCGCCGCCAATGCACGCATGGCGATGCGGATGGATTCGATGAATTTCATGGTTCGGATCTGAATAGACCGCGGATTAGGCGGATTGGGCAGATCTTCACGGATTTTTTTGAAGGATCTGTTCTGATCCGCCCAATCTGCCCAATCCGCGGTCCATTAGCTAGCCTTAATTTGTCGCGACGTCGGCCTCGATCAGCCCGTCGCGGATGTGCACGATGCGGTTGCAATACTCGGCCGTCTCCGGATCGTGGGTGACGAAAATAATGATAATCCCCTGCTCTTGGTTCAGGCGCTGAAAAAGCTCCATGATCTCGATGCCGGTCTGGGTGTCCAGGTTGCCGGTCGGCTCGTCAGCCAGGATCAGCGCGGGCCGGTTGACCAGGGCCCGGGCGATAGCCACCCGCTGCTGCTGGCCGCCCGACAGTTCGTTGGGCTTATGGTCCAGCCGGTCGCCCAGCCCCACCAGATCCAGCACCTCCGCTGCCCGATCATGCCGTTTACGACCGCTCGTCCCGGCGTAGATCAACGGTAGTTCCACGTTGGCCAACGCCGATGTGCGCGGCAAAAGGTTGAAATTCTGGAAGACGAAGCCCAGCTTATGACAGCGAATCTCAGCCAGTTGATCGTCGTTCAGCCCGCCTACATCCACGCCGTCCAGGGCGTAGAAGCCTGAGGTGGGCACATCCAGGCAGCCGATGATATTCATCAACGTGGACTTGCCACTGCCGCTCGGCCCCATAATGGCCAGCATCTCGCTAGGCCAGACGTCCAGATCGACGCCGCGCAGGGCGCGCACCTCCATCGTCCCCATCTGGTAGATCTTGAAGACGTCACGCACAGCAATAACAGGCTGGGAGCGTTCAGCTTCGGTCGTTGAATTTGGAGCGGCCAAAACGGGCGTAGATGATGCTGACATAGAAACGTAGATCGCCTTCTGATTGACATCTTCCTGGCAACTTAGAGCGGCCAGGAAGGTTGCACGGTCCTACGGGCCGCCAAAGATAGCGCCCCGCAGCCGTTCCTCGCTGCTGCGGGAGATCAGGGCCACCTCGTCGCCATCTTCCAACCCGCCCAGCACCTGGCTCATGCGCTCGTTACGCAGCCCCAGTTCCACCTCCTGGAAGACCGGCTCGCCATCCACCAGTTTGTAGACATAGGCCCGATCGGTCTCCCGATCCAGTTGGATAAAGCGGTTGGGGACCAGCACCGCGTCATCGACGTTGGCGGTGGTGATGAACGCGGTCGCGCTCATGCCGGCGCGCAGGGGGGCGTCGGTGGGGGCAGGCGTGATGGTCACCGGGTAGGCGATGACGCCGCCCACGTTGCTGGCCGTCGGGGCCACTTCGGTAACCTGACCAGTCAGATCATCCCCGGGCAGGGCGTCGACGCGAATGCGGACCGGCTGGCCCACGGCCACCTGGCGCACGTCGATCTCATCCACCAACACGTCCATCTTCAGATGATCTAGGTCGGTCACCACCACCGCGGGCAGACCGGCGTTCGCCTGTTCGTTGGCTTTGATGTTCACCTGGCTGACCACGCCGTCGAAGGGGGCGATCAGCTGGGCGTTGTTGAGGTTGTTCTCAGCCTGGAGCAGACCAATTTGAGCCTGTTGCAACTGGGCCCGGGCGATGCGCAGGTCCTGCTCGTCCGGCCCATCCAGCAAGGCGTCCAAATTTTTCTGGGCGGTGAGGAGGTTGCTCTGAGCCTGGCGCACCCCGACCTCGGCCTGGGCGATTTGGTTGAGCGCGGCCGTGATCTGAGCCTGGGTGGGCGGCTCATCGGTGATCGCCGCCTGGGCCTTGGCGACTTCCAGGGCGACAGTGGCCTGCTCCAGCTGCGCGGCCTGGGGCAATGCGCCGGCATTGGGCAGGTTCTTGATCTCGTTGTAGGCTTGCTGCGCCGTCTTGACGTTGGCCTCGGCCTGACGCACCTGAGCCTGATTGACCAGTCGCTGGGCGTCCGACGGCCCGGCCAACAGATCCCGGTACGCCGCCTGTGCGGCCTTCAGGCTGGCTTCGGCCCCGGCCACCCCATTTTGGGCAACCTCGACGGCAGCCTGGGCAGTCAGCAGATCGTCCTCGCTGGGCGGCTGCTCCAGCTTGGCCAGTTGGGCCTCACTGATCTCGGCGGCGGCGCGCGCCTGGGCCAAAGCCAGCGTCAGGTCCGTGGTGTCCAGTTCGGCCAGCAGATCGCCCTCGGACACCTCCTGCCCCTCCACCACGTAGACATTGCTCACCGTCCCCGGTGCGCGGAAGACCAGCGAGACCTCTGTTTCAGGCTCGATATTGCCCGTGGCGCTGACGGTGCTGGCGATAGAGCCGCGTTCCACGGTCGCGGTTTCATACGCAGGCTCTTCCGCAGCCTGCTGGCGTGGCAGCCAAATCCGTTGATAAGCGAGCCAGCCGGCCGCCGTCAAACCAACCAAAACGACTAACGCTATGATCCATTTACGCATCGGTCATCCATTCACTGAATCGTTACATCTATCCCTGCGAAACCGAAAGCAAAAGGGGTGAATCAGAAACAAAACGGAGAGTTATCCCCAGCCACCCCCCTGAGAACAGGGGATAAACGACCGGTTCTGGGGATAACTCACTCCTTTTTTCACAAGTGATCCGTAATTTACCCTTCACTTTCGGTTTCGGATCCAACCTGGAAGCCAGCTAAATGCTCCAGCGCCTTGATCAAGGCGTGGTTGCCTTCGCTCCCCAACCCCTGGGCCTCCAGGGTGCGGTAGAGGTTGAAAACAAAGCTCGTTCCAGGAATGGGAACGCCTGACTGGTCGGCGGCTTCCAGCACCAGGCGCAGGTCTTTTTGTTGCAGATCGATGGTGAAGCCGGGTCGCCAATCCCGCCGCATGATCTGCGGGGCGCGGTTGGTGAACATCCAACTGCCGGCCGCACCCTGGCTGATGGCGTCGAAGGTCTTCTGCAAATCCACGCCGCCGGCCTGGGCGAAGAGGAGCGCCTCGCACATGGCTAGGGCGTTGCCCACCACCAGCACCTGGTTGACCAACTTAACGGTCTGGCCGGATCCGTTCTCCTCGCCCACGTGGGTGATGGTCTTGCCCATGGCCTGGAAGACAGGCAGGGCGCGCGCAAACTGCTCACCGTCTCCGCCCACCATAATGCTGAGCGTGCCTTTGGCCGCACCCTCGCTGCCGCCGCTGATGGGCGCATCCAACATATGAACGCCTTTGTCCGCCAGTTCAGCCGCGATCTCTCGGGTGGCCTGGGGGCTGATGGTGCTACAGTCGATGACCAGGGAACCAGGTTTTGCGCCGTGGATCACGCCGTTCTCGCCCAGGATCACGTTCTGCACATCGGGCGTGTCACTGACGCAGGTGATGATGACGTCGCTGTGCGCGGCTACATCGGCAGGACTTTCACCGGCCTCCGCGCCCGCGGCCACCAAAGGCTCCATGCGGCTGGCGGTCCGATTCCAAACCCGCACAGGAAAGCCGGCCTTGAGCAAGTTGGCCGCCATGCCTCGTCCCATGATGCCAAGACCGATAAATCCAACTCGTTCGCTCATGCTATTCTTCCTCACTGTGGTTCATGTTGGGTGGCGATGGATCCATAATAGACTACGCACATCAGTAATAAAAGTCGCACAATTCATCATACGCCCATTCGCTGGATGCGCCAAACTTGGGAGAAGAAGGAAGAAGTATGGAGATCTCTCTGAGTTTTTGCGGCGTTGTTGCAAGCATTCCATACACTCGCAACAGTTCAATCGCCCGGCGTCCCCGAAAAAAGGCCCGCCTTGCGGCGGGCCTTCGCAGATCTATTTTCCAACGACCTCAGTCACTACTGAAGCATGGCGATGACGGCTTCGGCGGTTTCAGATTCGATCTCCTCCACAGGCTTGTGATCGATGATCTCGAACACAAAGCCTTGCTCGTCAGCCTCGCCCTCACCTGCAACCTCAGCCTCGTCTTCGCGCGCCCGATAATCGATACGGATGGTGTCGCCAGGGACGAAACGATTAGCCAGCAAAGCCTCGCTCAACTCATCCTGAAGCTCATTTTGGATCACCCGGCGCAAGGGGCGGGCGCCATACTCAGGATCGTAGCCGGCTTCAGCAATGGCCATACGGGCGGCGTCCGTGATCTCCAACTGGATCTCCTGCTCCGCCAGTTGGATGCGCAGGGGAGTCAACTCCAGTTCCACGATCATGGCGATCTCATCGCGTGAGAGACTGCGGAAGACCATGACGCCGTCAAGACGGTTGATGAACTCGGGCCGGAAGGTCTTCTTCAGGGCGTCCATGACCTTGGCCTTCATCTGCGTGTACTCCTGCTCGCGCGTCTCTTCATCCTCCCGGGTGATGGCGAAGCCCAGCTTGCTCGCCCCCTGGATCAGTTTGGCGCCCACATTGCTGGTCATCAGGATCAATGTATTGCGGAAATCCACCCGCCGGCCTTTGGCGTCAGAAAGATAGCCATCTTCCATCACCTGTAAGAGCATGTTGAAGGCTTCCGGATGGGCCTTTTCGATCTCATCCAGCAGAATGACGCTGTAGGGACGGCGACGCACGGCCTCAGTCAACTGGCCACCCTCTTCATAGCCCACGTAGCCCGGAGGCGCGCCCACCAGCCGGCTGACGTTGTGGCGTTCCATGAACTCGCTCATATCGAGCTTGATCAGGGCTTCCTGGCTGCCAAACATGAACTCGGCCAGGGTCTTGGCCAACAGCGTCTTGCCGACGCCCGTGGGTCCCAGGAAGATGAAGGTGCCGATGGGGCGGCGGGGGTCTTTCAACCCGGCGCGAGCCCGGCGGACGGCCTTGGCGATGGCCTTGATAGGCTCTTCCTGGCCAATGACCCGCATCTGCATCACCTTCTCCATCTCCAGCATACGTTCGCGCTCTTCGCCGGCGATGCGGCTGACGGGAACGCCTGTCCACATGGAGACGACTTCGGCGATGTCTTCGGCCGTCACCCGGGGCTTGTTGGCCTCCTCATTCCAGCCCGCACGCAGTTCAGTGAGGCGGGCTTCCATCTCGACCTCCTGATAGCGCAGGTCGATGGCGTCGTCATAGCGTTGGGCCTCTAACGCCTTGTCCTTGGCTTTTTGGACCTTCTTCATGCTCATAAAGGCTTCGCGCAAATTGGCGGCGTAGGGGGCTTTGTACATGCGCACCCGGCTGCCGGCCTCGTCGATGAGGTCAATGGCTTTGTCCGGCATGAAACGATCGGGCACGTAGCGCGCGGCCAGGTTCGCAGCCGCGTCCAGCGCCTCGTCAGTGATAATCAATTTGTGGTGATCTTCGTAGCGGGAACGCACGCCGCGAAGGATCAGAATGGTCTCTTCGACGGATGGCTCGTCCACCAAGATCGGCTGGAAGCGACGTTCCAGGGCGGCGTCGCTCTCGATATGCTTGCGATACTCATCCAGCGTCGTCGCGCCGATGACCTGAAGCTCACCCCGGCTCAGGGCGGGTTTGAGGATGTTGGCTGCGTCCACGCTGCTGCCGGCCGCGCCTGCGCCGACCAGCATGTGCACTTCGTCGATGAAAAGCAGGGCCTTGGTGTCGATAATTTCATCGATCACCTTCTTGAGCCGCTCCTCGAACTGGCCGCGATACATGGTGCCGGCCACCAGGCTCCCCACATCCAGCATCAACAGCCGCCGGTTGAGAAGCGGTTCGGGTACGTTGCCCTCGATGATGCGCTGAGCCAACCCTTCGACGATGGCCGTCTTGCCCACGCCAGGTTCGCCGATGAGCGCCGGGTTGTTCTTAGTGCGCCGGCTCAGGATCTGGATCAAACGCTCGATTTCGGTCTGGCGGCCAATCACCGGGTCCAGCCGCTCTTCGTCGGCGGCCGCGGTCAGATCATAGCCAAGTTGATCGACCAGCGGCGTTTTGGACTCCTTCTTTTCCTTACTCTTGCTCTGCGCCTGACTCTGCAAAATATTGCGGGCCGTCTGGGTGCGGACTCGATCCAGGTTGACGCCCAGCCCCCGCAGCACATTGACGGCGATGCCTTCGCCCTCGCGCACTAACCCCAACAGCAGGTGCTCTGTGCCGATGTAATGGTGCCCCATGAGACGGGCCTCATCGACGGCCAGTTCGATCACGCGCTTGGTGCGGGGAGCCAGTGACGGCTTGCCGTACGGAGGGCGCTCGCCGCGTCCCACCGTCCGCTCCACCGCGCGGATCACCTGGCTGGGTTCGACGCCCAGTTCGCGCAGGACATTGACGGCCACGCCGTTTTCCTCGCGCACCAACCCCAGCAACAGATGTTCAGTCCCGATATAGTTATGATTCAGGCGAAGCGCCTCCTCTTGCGCAAGGGTCAACACCCGTCGCGCGCGCTTTGTAAAACGTTCAAGTTTATCAGACATTTTTCATCCTCTTCGTAGATCAGGCGCCCAATTCCCACCGTTATTACTATAGCAGAAATAGCGCCCGAATGACGTAACGACAGTTCCGCTTTTGAGCCAACGTACAGCGTCATCCTCTGCGGAGCACGCGATATTGCTGACCTTCACCGATTGTTGATACGGTCTGGGATGATCTGTGGGCGATTACGCGAATCGCGGGTTTACAGGTCTATAGTACGGCCTACCGCCATTGTACCGACCAGAGGGGTCTTTGTCAACAGGGCGAAACCGGATTAAGAATCAGGGGGACAGGCGTGGCCATCGAACGATGAAACGCCAGGAGGGATAATGAAGTTCCAGGGAGGCTGGATCATGGGAACAAAAAACCGGGAGACGCCTATGCGTCTCCCGGTTCAAGTCATACGCTATCGACGACGGCCACGCCAGGCGCTAGCCAGCCATTTCCATGACCGGCGCTTCCTCCACCGCCATCTGCTCCATAACAGACTCGACAATCTCATCGGTGGTCGGGGCCGCATCGCCATTGGATGCGTCGCCGTTGCTGGGAGCGATGGTCCAATCCAGCTCGACTTCCTCGACCGGCTTGGCCTGTTTCAGGCTCAACCCCATACGACGCTTGGCCGTGTCGATGCGAATGATGCGCAGATCGTGGATCTCGCCTTCGGCTACGACTTCCTTGGGGTGGGCTACCCGGCTATGGGAGAGTTCACTGATATGGATCAAGCCTTCGATGCCAGAATCGTCCAGGCGGGCGAAAGCGCCAAAATTGACCAGCTTCGTGATGCGGCCCTTGACGATCTGCCCCACCTCATAGGTCTGGTCCACCAGGTCCCACGGCTCCGGCTGCAAGCGACGCATGCTCAAACCGATGCGACGACGCTCCCGATCGATGCTGATGATCTGAACTTTCACCTTGTCGCCAACGCTCACCACTTCCTTGGGATGGCTGACGCGATTCCAACTCAACTCGCTCAGATGAATCAGGCCATCGGCCCCGCCAAGGTCGACGAAGGCTCCGAAATCAGCGATGCTGGTGATGACGCCATCGTATGAATCGCCTTCTTTGAGCGATTGCAGCAGAAGCTCCTTCTGCTGACGACGCCACTCGCGCATGGCCTGACGTTCGGAGAGGATCAGGCGATTACGTTTGCGGTCGATGTCGATGACCTTGAGTTTGAGGTCTTTGCCCATCAGACCGGCCCACCGTTCGTCGGCTTCCATCTCCTCGCCGCCGGGCTTGCGCATGGCCTGGCTGCTGGGGCTCAGTTGGCTGGCCGGCACGAAGCCACGCACCTGCCCCAGGCGCACAATAACGCCGCCCCGGTTGCAGGCCGTCACATCGCCCTCGAAAATATCCTGACTCGCCATCAGTTCCTCAGCCCGCTCCCAATCCTTTTCAGCCAGGGCGCGGCTGATGCTCAACATCAGGTTGCCATCACGATCCTCGCGCAGCACGTATACCGGAACCTCATCGCCAACCTGTATCGAGTCGATGGTGTCCCTGATATGGTCCAACTCCCGGCCACCGACGATGCCTTCAGATTTGAAGCCAATATCGATCAGCAATTCATGGGGTCGCTTATCGACCACAATGCCAGAGCGGACTTCACCCTTTTGGGGCGTCTGCAACGAATCCCCCATCTCTTCGAGCAAGAGCGCCATGGGATGGGGCTCGCCAAGGGCGGCGGCGGCTTGAGCCGTGAATTGTGCAGTTGCATGAGCGTTTGACATGGATTAACAACATCCTCCGAAAAAATTGTATCAAGGCTGCCGCATGATGCGGCAAACGAAAACAAAAGAAAAACCCGGCGAATAACCAGGTTTGCTTCCTATTCTGTTAAGGCGATGGCTTCGATCTCCACAAGCCCGCCCAAGGGCAAGGCCGCTACTTCGACCGTGCTGCGCGCTGGCGGCGTGGCGTCGAACGCCTCGGCGTAGATCGCATTGACCGTTCCAAAATCCGCCATATTCGCCAGAAAAATGGTGGTCTTGACGATCCGGTCCATACCACTGCCTGCGGCGGCGAGCACCGCCGCCAAATTGGCCAATGCCTGCCGAGTCTGGGCTTCAATCCCATCAGGCAACTCGCCAGTGTCAGGAACAAGTCCGAGTTCCCCAGAGGTGAAAACCAACTGGTCGATTTTGATAGCCTGGGAATATGGGCCTACAGCAGCCGGTGCATCTTGGGTGTGTATGGCTTGATGATTCAATGGTGCCTCACAAAAACTCTCAAAAATAACGCGCAGTCGCCGAACCGTAAATCATAACAAATTGTAGTTGAAGTCCGTGGGGAAGTCAAAAATGGAAGGGCGGAAATGGAAGATACCCCACAGCGTTGCTTCTAAGCCCCATTACCCTGGCACAATCGGCAAACTCCGCCGCATGATCTCGTAATTTTCCAGCGCGCGCCCCGCGCCCAGAGCCACACAGGCAATGGGATTCTCGGCCACGTAGCAGGGCACGCCCGTCTCCTGGGTGAGGAGTTGGGCTACGTTACGTAACTGGGCCCCGCCACCTGTCAACACCATGCCCCGATCGATGATGTCCGCGGCCAATTCCGGCGGCGTCTTTTCCAAAGTGGCGCGCACAGTGCTCACCACAGACTGGAGCGGTTCGGCGATGGCTTCCGTCACCTCGCTGCTGGTGATGTGCATGATTTTGGGCAGGCCGGTAACCTGATCTCGACCGCGCAGTTCCATCTCGCGCTCGTCCTCCAGGGGCAAGGCGCTGCCGATGCCGATCTTGATCTCCTCCGCGGTTTGCGCGCCGATCAACAGGTTATATTTCTTACGCACATAATTGATGATGGCCTCGTCGAAACGGTTGCCCCCCACGCGCACGCTGCTCCAGACGACGATATCATACATGGATGCGACCGCGGCCTCGGTGGTGCCGCCGCCCATATCCACCACCATGTTGCCCGTGGGCGTACCGATAGGCAGCCCCGCGCCGTAGGCCGCAGCCAATGGCTCCGGGATCAAATAAGCCGCACCGGCGCCGGCCTGCATGGCCGCATCATGGACCGCGCGCTCCTCCACGCTGGTGACGCCTCGCGGGGTGCTGATCATGACTTTGGGCTTGAAGAGGGGTCCAAAAATGGGGTTGACATTGCCCACGATGGACTGGATAAAGTAACGCAGCATGGCCTCAGTGACCACAAAATCAGCGATCACGCCGTCACGCATGGGCCGGGCGACCTCGATGCTTTCCGGTGTACGCCCCAGCATGTCATAGGCCTCATGTCCCACGGCGACCATCTTGTTGTCGCGTAGGCGGATGGCGACCACCGAAGGCTCGTGCATCACAATGCCCCGCCCCTTGACGTGGACCAAAACATTGACTGTGCCTAGATCGATGCCGATGTGTTTTTCAAACATTAGATCCCCATGGGTTTATCATCAAATTTTCTGTCCAGATTATAACCGGACAGACGACATCTGCTCAAATAGCCAACTATGCAAAAAGTGCGAACGCGGGAGCTGCGTTCGCACTTCGTATCCCAAATCTGCATCCTGGCGAGCAGCCTGGACGTTGTTCGAGGACAACCGGCTAGCCCCCGTCGAAGGAAGGTCGCTCACGACGGCGACGCCGATGACGGGCTACCTTGAGGCGCAGGCTGCTGCGCCGCAGCGCCGCGGCCATCACCGGACGGCGCTCGGCCGGAATGTTGCTGGCCAGGGACTCCTTGGCCCGCTGCAGCGCGGCCTCGGCGCGCTCGATGTCGATCTCTTCAGCGTATTCGGCCACATCGGCCAACACATTCACCTTGTCAGGGCGAACTTCAACCACGCCGCCGCCTACGGCGATATATTCGACTTCATTGCCCCGGTGGAGCATGATCTCGCCGATGTCAAGGGTAGACAGCAAGGGAGCGTGACCGGCCATGATGCCCATCTGCCCATCAGAGCCGGGCAACGTCACCATGTCGACCTCATCCGAGAACAACATGCGCTCCGGCGTCACGATGTCTACTTGAATAGTCATAGAAGTTTATCCCTCACTACGCAGTTGCTTGCTCTTCTCGACCGCTTCTTCGATAGAACCGACCATGTAGAAAGCCTGCTCCGGGAGGTCGTCATGCTTGCCATCGAGAATTTCACGGAAGCCGCGCACAGTGTCCTCGATCTTGACAAATTTGCCAGGCGTGCCGGTGAACTGTTCCGCCACAAACATGGGCTGAGTCAGGAAGCGCTGCATCTTGCGCGCCCGGGCCACCGTCTGCTTATCGTCTTCGCTCAACTCTTCCACGCCCAGAATGGCGATAATGTCCTGCAGGTCCTTGTAGCGCTGCAAGGTCTGCTGCACCTCACGCGCAACCTCATAGTGCTCCTGGCCCACGATCAGCGGGTCAAGAATGCGGCTGGTTGACCCCAGGGGATCCACGGCCGGGAAGAGCGCCTGCTCGGCCAGGGAGCGCTGAAGCGTAATCGTCGCATCCAGATGGGCGAAGGTGGTGGCGGGCGCCGGGTCGCTGTAGTCATCTGCGGGCACGTAGACGGCCTGCATGGATGTAATCGAGCCGACCTTAGTGGAGGTGATGCGCTCCTGAAGGTCACCCATGTCGGTGCCCAGGGTCGGCGCATAACCCACGGCGCTGGGCAGGCGGCCCAGGAGCGCGGACACTTCCGAACCGGCCTGGACGAAGCGGAAGATGTTGTCGATAAAGAGCAAGACATCGCGACCCTCGTCGCGGAAGTACTCGGCCATGGTGACGCCGGTCAGGCCCACGCGCAGGCGGGCGCCGGGCGGCTCGTTCATCTGGCCAAAGACCATGACGGTGGAGTCGATGACGCCCGACTCGATCATCTCGCGCATGAGGTCGTTGCCCTCGCGGCTGCGCTCGCCCACACCGGCGAAAATCGAGTAGCCGCTATGGAACTCGGCCACGTTATGGATCAATTCCTGAATGACCACCGTCTTGCCCACGCCGGCGCCGCCGAAAATGCCCGTCTTGCCGCCCTTGGTGAAGGGGGCGATGAGATCAATCACCTTGACGCCGGTTTCAAAGATCTCAGCCTGGGGGCTCAGTTCCGAAAAGGCAGGCGGGCGGTGATGGATGGGGTAATAGTCTTCCGCCTCCACCGGGCCCTTGTTATCAATGGGATCTCCGGTCACGTTGAAGAGACGGCCCAGGGTTTGGGGTCCCACGGGCACGGTGATGGGAGAACCGTAGGAGATGGCCTCCATTCCCCGGCGCAGACCGTCGGTGCTACCCATGGCCACGCCGCGAACCACATTGCCGCCAAGCTGCTGCTCAATTTCGAAGGTCTCGGAGCGACCGCCTTCCAGCTCGACGATGACGGCGTCGTAAATTTCCGGCAGGTTGCCCTCCGGGAACTGGAAGTCGACGACCGGGCCAATCACGCTTTGGATTACACCAACCATTTGTTCAGGCATTTATGGACTCCCTAATCGATCATCTAATCAGTCAGATGTGTATGCTATGCGTATCTATCAGTACAGGCTAAAAACCCGTATCATGTGCGAGTTCAACGGCGCATGCCGCCCTGCTATTCCAATGCCACCGTGCCGCCGATGATGTCCATCAACTCGTTAGTGATGCCTTCCTGACGAGCCTTGTTGTAGGTCAACGTCAGGCTGTCGATCAGGTCCAAGGCGGCGTCGGTGGCGTTGCGCATGGCGACCATACGCGCAGAGTGCTCGCTGGCGATGGACTCGATCAGGGCCTGCAACACCTGGACCTCTGTGAAGCCGTAGAGAACGCGATCGAAGACCGCCTCCGGTGAAGGCTCGAAGATATAATCCGGCGCCATGGCGATAGAGGGTTCGACCGGCTCGATAGGCAACAGTTTCTCCACCACCGGCTCCTGCTTGATGGTGTTGACAAACTGGGTGTAGATCACATAGATCTCATCAAAGACGCCCTGCAGATAGTCATCGATGAGCACGCGGGCGATGGGACTCACGTCATAGGTGGTGGGGCTGTCAGGCATATTCATAAATTCAGCCCGCACAACCGGGTCATAACGCAGTAACCAGTCGCGCCCCTTGCGCCCCACGGTCACGACCTCCACCTCTAACCCCTCGGCTCGCTTCTCGCGCATAAAACTGGCGGTGAGGCGGAGAACGTTGGAAGTGAATCCACCGGCGAGGCCTCGATCCGCCGTCACCAGGAGGATGCCAACGCGTTTGGTCGGACGAATCTGGATCAAAGCGTCCAACTCGCTGTCAATGCTTGGCAGGCGCGCGATATAGGACAGCACCTCGCTCGCATGCTGTGCATACGGACGGGTTGAAGTGACCAGAGACTGGGCCTTACGCATCTTGGCCGCAGAAACGGCCTCCATCGCCTTGGTGACTTGCGAAATATTCTTAACCGACCGAATGCGGCGGCGAATTTCTCGTGTATTGGCCACGGTGAAGAGCTCCCCTTATGGCGCTAAACGCTGACAAAAGCACATGACGGAGATGAACAAACGCGATCCGACGAAAACATCCGCCACGCCCGCGCCCATCATCCCCTCATCTCGTCAGATCTTCGGATTATGCAGGCGGGCTCCAACTGTTGTTGAAGTCCTCCAGCGCAAGACGCAGGGACTCGGCCACGTCATCATCCAGCACTTTGGTGCGCATGATGGCCTGCCCCACTTCAGCATGACTTGCATCCATGTAAGCGTGCATGTCCGCTTCCCAGTTCTTCACATATCGAACCGGCACTGCATCCAGATAGCCGTTGCCAGCCGCCCAAAGGCTCATCACCTGCTTGTCCAGTTGCAGGGGCTGATATTGGGGCTGCTTGAGCAATTCGGTCAGACGACGACCCCGGTCCAACTGGCGCTGGGTGGAGGCGTCCAGATCGCTGCCGAACTGGGCGAACGCAGCCAGTTCGCGATACTGGCTTAACTCCAGCTTGAGCTTGCCAGCCACCTTTTTCATGGCCTTGGTCTGGGCCGAACCGCCCACGCGGCTCACGGAGATGCCCACGTTCAGCGCCGGACGAACGCCGGCGTAGAAGAGGTCGCTCTCCAGGAAAATCTGACCATCCGTAATCGAAATCACGTTGGTTGGAATATAGGCGGAGACATCGCCTGCCTGGGTTTCGATGACGGGCAACGCCGTCAGGCTGCCGCCGCCTTCGGATTCATCCAAACGAGCCGCGCGCTCCAGCAGGCGGCTGTGCAGATAGAACACATCGCCGGGGTAGGCCTCGCGTCCGGGCGGGCGACGCAGGAGCAACGACACCTGGCGATAGGCCTGGGCGTGCTTAGAGAGGTCATCATAGACGATCATGGCGTCTCGCCCCTGCTCCATGAATTCCTCGCCGATGGCGCAGCCGGCAAAGGGCGCAATATATTGCAGAGCGGCGGGGTCGGCGGCGGAAGCGCTGACCACAATGGTGTGATCCATGGCGCCGTGTTTCTCCAGGATGGCCACCACCTGGGCGACGCTGGACTGCTTCTGGCCGATGGCCACGTAGATGCAGATCAGGTCTTTGCCCTTTTGGTTGATGATGGTGTCGATGGCGATGGCCGTCTTACCGGTCTGACGGTCGCCAATGATCAACTCGCGCTGGCCGCGGCCGATGGGGATCAAAGCGTCGATGGCGGTAATGCCGGTCTGCACCGGCGTATCCACGGGCTTGCGCTTGATCACGCCGGGGGCGATGCGTTCGACGGGTCGGAACTCATCGCTCTCGATGGGGCCTTTGCCGTCGATGGGTTGCCCCACGGCATTGACCACGCGGCCGATCAGGGCGTCACCCACCGGCACAGAAGCGATGCGTCCCGTGCTGCGCACCAGATCGCCCTCTTCGATGTCGCTGTATTCGCCCATGATAATGATGCCGACGTGATCCGCCGACAGGTTGAGGGCGATGCCAAGGGTGCCGTTTTTGGTAAATTCCAGCAACTCGCCCGCCATGGCGCCGTCCAGACCGGAAACCAGCGCGATGCCGTCACCGATCTCCATCACTTCGCCGACGTCGACCTGGGTGGCAACGGGTTCGAAGTTGAGAATCTGCTCTTTTAGTAATGCTGTGATGTCATTTGTTTGCACAGCCACTATTCATTCCTCCTGTTCAGGACAGTCATCGCCGCGTCATGCAGCGGTCGATCGCTGGCGAGCGTGCGAACGCACCCACACAGTCAACCCCATATTCTCAAAAGTATGTGATCACAGAGTATATGATCATGCTATGCAGCAACGACCGCGTGAGCGTGCGTTAGCGCACAACCGACGACAGTGATTCGCGCAGGATGGCCAGGCGGCTCGCCACTGAGTTGTCGATCAGGTGATCGCCGACGCGCACGCGCAGCCCACCGAGCAACGAAGGATCGACACGGAAAGAGAAGACAAGACCTTCACCATACTCGGAAATCAGCTTGCTACGCAATTTCGCCTGCTCTTCTTCGCTCAGTTCGACAGCGCTGGCGATTTCCGCTTTCAGAGGGGCGCGTTGACCACTGACCGCTTCAGCCAGCGAAGCGGAAACATCGCCGATCAGGTTCAGATCGCCCTCCTGACCCATCAACAACAGTAGATTGTAGATTTCGTCAGGCGTATCTTCAGGCAGGACCGCGATGAGCGCCTTGCGTTTTTCCGCGGCGCTCACCTGCTTATCCAGCAGTAATTTGCTCAGATTGTCGTCTGCGCCGATCGCTTTGCTGGCCTGTTCGAGTGAACTCTGCCACCGCTCCAGCATTGCCTGCAGAACGGCCTGCGCATAGCGATTCGCCCGCGCGCTATTGTCACCCATTTAAGCCCCACTCCCCTTATACTCAGCCAAAAACTCGCTGACGAAACGCTCCTGCTCTTTTCGATTGGCCAATTCATGGCCGAGCAGTTGTTCGGTGGCGAGAATCGCCAGATCGGCGATCTGCTTATTGGCGTCGGCCAAGGCGGCGTCGGCCAGCTTCTCAGCTTCGGCCTGGGCCCGCATGCGAATATCCTGCACCTCTGATTCGGCGCGGGACCGCACTTCTTGGGCGATCTTTTCCGCATCGCGCGTCGCCTGGGCCCGGATCTCCTGGGCTTCGCGACGCGCGGCTTCGAGAATTTTCGCCTTTTCTTGTTCGGCTTCCTGTGCGGCGGCGCTGGCCCGTTCAGCATCTTTCATGCTCTGGGCGATACGCTCCTTGCGCTGGGCAAGCATATTCAAAATTGGCTTGTAGAGCACAAGTCTCAGAATCACCACCAACAGCAGAAAGTTGACGATCTGAGAGACAAGAAGGCCGGGCGTGATACCAAGTTTATCCAAGATTAGCCTCCCCTTCCACGAACGCGATTACGCTGGAGCGACGGGTTGCTGCAAACAGCCCAACGCTAGCGGCGCAATCCACGTTTTAATTTAGATGAACTTGAGCAACAGTGCGATAACCAGGGCGAAAATACCCATCGATTCGGCGAATGCGATCGCCAGAATCATGTTGGTCTGCACGATACCAGTGGCCTCGGGATTGCGCCCCATGGCCTCCACAGCCTTGGCGCCGATCAAACCGATACCGATGCCAGGACCAATCGTGCCGAAGCCGATCGCGACGCCGGCGGCAAGCTGCTTCAGAGCCTCTGCATCCATTACGCGTTTCTCCTTAAAAACTTGATCAAACGTTTAGCAAAACTATCCGGTAGTAACAAACAAATTCAGGGCTAACGACGTTTATACAAAAATACGATACTACTGACAACAGTCCGCCATGGGATGAACGCCAACGGTCGCGTTAGGCGTGTTCTTCATCATGATCATGGCTGACGGTGGACAGGCTGAAGAAAATCAGCGCCAGCATCATGAAGACCAAGGCCTGCACGAAGCCGACGAAAATTTCCAGAGCGAAGAAAGGGATCGGCAGCAGGAAAGTGATCAGGAAGGCCATGGTCGCCAGCACGATCTCCCCTGCGAAGACATTGCCGAAGAGACGAAAGCCAAACGCAATCACGCGGGAGAACTCGGAAATCAATTCCAGAATGCCGACGAAGGCGCTGATCCCTTTCATGAAGCCCTCGCCGCTGGCGTTGAAGAATTTTTTGAAATACTTGCCACCCAAGGCCTTGATGCCGAACACCTGGACCAGCACAAGGGTGGTGATGGCTAACGCAAAAGTCATGTTCAGGTCGGCGCTGGGAGGACGGAAGAGGGGCACGAATGCGGCTTCGCCTTCTTCCGAGGCTGCGGGGGCTGGCTGGGCCTCCACCAAAATCAGGTCGCCCCCCGCCATGGCGAGCTGCCCATCCAGATAAGAGGAATGTCCTTCGCCCTCCTGGGGAGCCTCCTCAGCAGGTTGCTCGACATGGGCGCCTTCAGGCGGGTGGTAGATGCCGATGCTCCCCACGCCCGGCAGGACATCGGTCCAGTTGCTAATAATGACGAAAAGGAAAATGGTCGCCACCCAGGGGAAGTAGCGTTTGGCGTCCTTGCCGGCCACACTCTCGCTCAGGCCCATTAACCCTTCGATGACGAATTCCATTATATTCTGCAGCCCGCCGGGCACGACCTTCATGCCTCGCGTAGCCATGAAAGCGACGACAAGCAGAAAAATATCAACCAGGATCGTGGTGAAAGTGGAGTTGGTGAACCACTGGGGACCATTGGAGAAAAGCGGTTCGCCGGCTAACGAAACGTGGGGCTGATCAACTTGAATGAAAAAACCCACAAACAAAAGCAGGGTCAACCCAATGTAAATCGCGGCCATACGCGGCTTATTACGCACATAGTCGCCGATTTTCTGAAAGAAATTCCTCTTGGGTTTGGTCTCTGCAGGGTCCATCCTGGGTTCGGTCTGTGCGAATTCCATACGACAGTTCTCACCTCTCTGCATAGGTAGCGATGCCTGACGCATCACCCAACTGGGATTGCTTATCTAGCCAAGCTTGTCTATCTAAAACCAACCGACCAGCCCAACAGGGGGAATGACGCAGACGTCACCCATGTTGAGCGTCTTCAGGTGAATCGAAATCAGGATCAGGATCCGCCGGAGCGACCTCCTGAATCACCTGGTCGAACTCGCGAAGTGCAGTCCGACTCAGCCATACGCCGCCAAGCGGCATAAAAATAACCAGAGCGACCAAAGTGGCGACTGGCAATGTGCCCAACCCTAAATCGACAAAAAACGCAATGCTGACGGGCAAAATCACGCCCACAACAAGGGCCGTAGCCATGGAGCGAAGATTAATGTGCGTCTTTGGCATTGCGATGCGCTGTCATCCCAAATCGCGATTCAAGGCGCTTGCGCTCCGCGCCGTTCCTTCAACGATGGGGTGCGTCCACCATGCAACCGAAGGAGCGACAACGACATGCAGGCGCGAGCTTGCTGCGATTATAGCAGCCGCGTTTCTTATCGCGCAAATTTTCACACGTTGTTTTGACAAACAAGTCCATCGAAGCCGCCCAATACCCGCTTTGGATGTCCGTTCCTCCCCGGCTTTGCGCGCTTATCACGCCAGAACTTATAATGCCGCCATGCGAGTCGTCATGGTTAGTAAAGCGCTGGTTGTCGGCGCCTATCAACGCAAAGCCGAGGAAATCGCCCAATTAGGCGTGGACCTGACTGTCCTCATCCCGCCGGCATGGCGCGACGCCCGAGGCGCCCAGGCGGCCGTTCGTCGCCATGTGACCGGCTATGAACTGAAGGTGATCCCAATCCGGTTCAACGGCAATTTTCACCTCCATTACTACCCGACCCTGGCAGAGGAGCTGGCCAGGATCCGGCCCCATGCGCTGCATATGGACGAAGAACCCTACAACGCCGCCACCTGGCATGGCCTACGCGCTGCTCAAAAAATAGGTGTAGCGGCTACTTTTTTCACCTGGCAGAACCTGCACCGCCGCTATCCGCCCCCTTTCTCCTGGATGGAACGCAATGTCTACGCCCACGCCCCCGTAGCCATGGCTGGGAACCAGGATGCAGCGAGGGTGCTGGCTCGCAAAGGGTATCAGGGTGAAACGGTCGTCATTCCTCAGTTTGGCGTGGACCCGGCCATCTATTCGCCGCCGGTCGATCCGCCCGCGCGTACGGCTTTCCACATCGGCTACGCCGGCGGCCTGCTCCCGGAAAAAGGCGTAGACCTGTTGCTGAACGCATGCGCTCGACTGCGCGGCGAGTGGCGGCTACGTATTGTCGGCGAGGGCCAAGAGCGGGCCGCCCTCGTCGCACAAGCCGAAACCCTGGGGATCGCACCTCGGGTGGCCTTTCTGGGACGTAGGGACAGCAGTCAGATGCCGGCGTTCTATCGCGACCTCGACGCCCTGGCCCTGCCCAGCCGCACCACGCCCAGTTGGAAAGAGCAATTCGGCCGCGTGCTCATCGAAGCCATGGCCTGCAGGGTCCCGGTGGTCGGCAGCGACAGCGGCGAGATCCCTCACGTGATCGGTGACGCCGGCCTGATCTTCCCCGAGAACGACGCCGCTGAACTGGCGGTCCGGCTCCAGGCGTTGCTGGATGGCCCGGCCTTGGGCGCGACCCTGGGCGCGGCGGGCCGCCAGCGAGTCCTGGAGCGCTTCACCATGGCCAGCGTGGCCGCGCGCACAGTGGACGTTTACGAGAAACTATGCACATTGGCATCGACGCCCAACTCCTGAGCGGAGAGGAAAGTTATCGCGCCGCGGGCGTGAGCAACTACAGTCGCCGTCTGCTGATCGAGCTTGGCCGGCTGGCGGAAGAACGCGCGGTCGACCACCGCTTCACCGCCTTCATCAACGCGGCGGAATTCGCCTGCCCCGGCGTGGAGTTGGCCGTGAGCGGGCTGCCCCTGCACCGCCCGCCGGTCCGCATCCTCTGGGAGCAAACCCTCCTGCGCCGGGAGTTGAAGCGCCGGGAGATTGACCTCCTTCACGGGTTGGTCAACGTGCTGCCCTTGGGCGGACCGGCCCGTGGCGTGGTCACCGTCCACGACCTGAGCTTCGTACGCATGCCCGAAAAGCTGCCCGCGGCCAAACGGCTTTACCTGCAACGCTTTAGCCGCGCCAGCGTGGACCGGGCCGCCCAGATCATCGCCGTGAGCCGGCAGACAGCCGACGATCTCATACGCTATTTCGACGCGCCGGCGGAGAAGATCACGGTCATCCACAACGGGGTTGGCCAGGAGTTCACGCCCGGCGACCCAGCGGCGTGTGCCGAGTTCCGCCGCGCGAAAGGGCTACCGGATCGCTTTTTGCTCTACGTAGGCACCCTGGAGCCGCGCAAGAACCTGCCCCTGCTGATCAGGGCCTACGCCCGCTGGGTGGAAACGAGCCGCACCGCAGACGATGTCACCCTGGTCCTGGTCGGGGCCAAAGGCTGGTTCTATGATGAAATCTTTCAACTTGTGCAGGAATTGGCGCTGGAGGATCGGGTCCGCTTCCCCGGTTACGCGCCCGACGCGGAACTGCCATCCTGGTATCAGGCTGCGACCGGCTTCGTCTACCCCAGCCTGATGGAGGGGTTTGGCCTGCCCCTGCTGGAGGCCATGGCGTGCGGCGCGCCGGTCCTCTGTAGCGCCGCCCTCAGCCTGCAAGAAGTGGCCGGCGATGCCGCGCTGACCGTCCCCTTAAGCGACGAAACCAAGAGCGAGGCCATCGCCGCGCTGGTGGACGGCCTGGAGCGGCTTATGAATGACGCCGGGCTACGCCAGGCGTTGCGTCAACGGGGGCTGGCGCGCGCGGCGCGATTTTCCTGGCGTAAGACGGCCCTGGAAACGGCTCGCGTCTATGCGCGTTGCTGACGGCTCCCGTCCAGCGCCCGCAGCGCCATCGCGGAATCGAGCCAGTTGTGATACACTGTGGGCGCGTTCTTGAGGCGAAACAACGAAACTTCTATGGCGACTGTAGAGCAAGTGGAACTATCTCAACCGACCCTCGACCGCTCCAAGACTGCATCCCGGCCTCAGGACAGCAGGCTGGCGCGCCTTGTGCGCCCCGTTCCCGCGGGCTGGTGGCGGTATTTGCTCGCGCTCTCGGACATGCTGCTTATCGTCATCGCCTTCACCATCGCTTACGCCATCCGCTATGAGTTTCAGTGGTTTCGGACGGTGGAGCCGGACTATGACGTCAGCTTCATCCAGTACGCGCCTTTTCTGGGCGCGCTGCTGATCATTCTGCCCGTGGCCTATTATCTGTCCGACGTCTACCCCTATCGACGGGGCCGCAGCCTGGTGGAACAAGTCTACGCCATTGCCACGGCCACCGCGGTCGGCGTCATGGTCGTCATCATCTTCAGCCTCTTCTTCAGCGCCACCCTCTACAGCCGCCTGATCTTCCTCTACGCCGCCTTTCTGATCACCCTGCTCCTCGGCCTCGGCCGAATGCTGATCCTCATCGCCCGCGGCCACCTGCGCCGCTATGACATCGGCGTAGATCGCATGTTGCTGGTGGGCGTCGGCGATGTGGGGCGGATGGTCATGCGCAACGTGGCGGCCCGGCCAGACTTTGGCTATCGGCTGATTGGCTTCGTGGACGATCACCCCGACAAAGGGACCACGGATATCGGCCCCTTCAAGGCCATGGGTCCCGTCGAGAATCTGGAGCGCGTGTTGGATGAACAGGCCATCGACACGGTCGTCATCTGCCTGCCCTGGCAATCCCACCGCACCATTCAACGGCTGCTTCGCTTATGCAGCCAGAAGGGGGCGCGCACCCAGATCGTGCCTGACCTCTTCCAGTTGACCAAGAACCAGATGAAGGTGGAAGACCTGAACGGCATCCCCCTGATCAGCACCCGGGACGTCTCCATCCGCGGCTGGAACCTGGTCATCAAGCGCATTTCAGATGTGGCGCTGACCGCGTTCTTCTCTCTCATCGCACTGCCCCTGGGCGTGATCATCACCATCGCCATTTGGTTTGACAGCCGCGGTCCTATTTTTTACACCCAGACCCGAGTCGGCAAAAACGGAAAACCATTTTGCTGCTACAAATTCCGTTCCATGGTAGTGGATGCAGACGAGTTGCGGGCGGAAATCGATGGTCTAAACGAGGCCAGCGGACCGCTTTTCAAAATGCGCGATGACCCGCGCCGCACCCGGGTGCGGCGCTTCCTGCGGCGCTACAGCCTGGACGAGCTGCCCCAACTATTCAACGTGCTGCGTGGCGACATGAGTCTGGTGGGGCCCCGTCCGAACCTGCCGGACGAGGTGGCCCAATACCGGGAGTGGCACAAGCGACGCCTCTCCGTCAGCCCTGGCATCACCGGCCTGTGGCAAGTGAGCGGTCGCAGCGACCTGACTTTCGATGAGATGGTGTTGCTGGACATTTACTACGTGGAAAACTGGAACCTGGCCATGGACTTAAGCATCCTCCTGCGCTCGATCCCCGCAGTGCTACGCGGCCAGGGAGCATATTGATGACAAGATGACAGGGTGAGGGGGTGAGGGGGTGACAAGGTCATTGTGGCCCCCCGGCCCCCAATCTTGGGGGAGACGTCACCCGGTCACCCCTCACCTTGTCATCCCCTCACGTTCGCGCAAATAGCCGGCCATAGCGTCCATCAACCCAGTCGGTCGGCCATCGGCATCGAAGAGATTGCCAGCGGGGTAATCGGCAGAATAGGCGCTGAACCAGAGCCAGCGCTGGACCAGCCGATCGTCGTCCGCGGCCAGGCCCAGCGCTGGATCGCGCAGGGAATCGAAAAGGTCGAAGCTGCCAAGCATGAAGCGCTCCACCCGCTGGGGTGAAAACCCCAATCCCATCGGCATCAGAATACCATATTCAGTCACCCAGAGGGGCTTGTCCCCCTGGCCATGATCCGCCATCCACCGGCGCATGTCCCGCACCTGCTGCTCCACCAAGCGCGGATCATCATGATCCTTCACCTCCCATAGGCGGCCGTCGGGCGCGTCCACCGGCAGGCCGGGCGGAACGCCCACCCCCCAGTTCCCCGCCTCCTCACGCAGGATGAAAGCGTGCATGCCCCAGACGTCCACCGGTGGCTCCTCCCCATATTCCGCCTGATACGCATCCCAAAAAGCGTCGAGGTAGGCCAGGCGCAGGGGCGTGCTCTGGCTCAGATTGCCCGCGATCACCATGGCCGTGGGGTCAGCCTCCTTGATGGCCTGATAGGCGAAGCGGTAGGCGCGCGCATATTCGGCCGGCGTGGCCCAATCCTGGGCCAGGACGTCCGGCTCGTTGCCAACCAGCCAGGCGTGGCCAGGATAGGCGCGCGCGACCTGACCGATCATATCGGCCGTAAAATAGAGACGACCGCCCGGCGTGCGCAACATAGGTGCGTACTCCATGCCCAGCCCGGTTTCCGCCCCCCTCAGGCCAAGGCGGACATCCTCGATGTGGGTAGGAATCCCCTTCGCGCCGATGATGCCAAAAGTCCAGTTATGGACCCAGCCGGGCCGCTCGTCGGGCCAGTCATAAGCGAGGAGGTTGATCTGGGGCGCGCCCACGCCCATCCGCCAACGCAGAGTGTGAGGCGGAGGCGTTGGCAAAGGAGTCGGCGCATAGCTACGCGAAACCACCAACGCTGCCATGGATGGCGGATCCTGCACATCGGCGATGACGCCGAAATAGATGCCCAGTTGGGGAGAATCGGCAGAGACCAGAGGAGATGGCAGGGGAGACAGATCCGATCCGGAGACGAGCGCCCCCAGAGCGGTCAACAGGATTGACAGGAAAAAATGGTAGAGATCGACCATGATCCGGCTCACAACGCCTACGCGTTGCCGACGGAATCCTGCAAACGACGCAGCCCGGCCTCCAGATCGAGGAGAGAAGTGGAGAGCGAGGCGGCGTCTTTGTCGCGCTCGATGATCTGTTGCATGATGACCGGGTCCATGCCGCTGCTGTGCATCTCCTCCAATTCCACGCTGGCCAACTCCTTGGTCAATTCGATGTTATGGCGTGAGAGTACATTGCGGAAATACTCATAGTTTTCCAGCACGCCAACGGTCACCGTCTCGAATCCATGTTCCGCCACCTCCAAACGAGTCCGATAGTGCATGGGGCCTACGGAAAACATGTGCACA
Organism: Chloroflexota bacterium; assembly: GCA_024277175.1. Taxonomy (GTDB): domain Bacteria; phylum Chloroflexota; class Anaerolineae; order Caldilineales; family Caldilineaceae; genus JAJRVT01. The sequence goes on from JAJRVT010000155.1 coordinate 28,106, forward strand.
TCGTCCCAGCTCGGCTGGATCAAAATGATGTCTACATCCGGGTATTTCATCTGTAGATTTTTGATGTGATAACGAATACCGGCGTAGGCGATGGTGCGCACCGTCTGATTGAGAATCCCCTGAATACCAGCGTCTCTAACCAGGTGAGGGTTGTCAAAAGTAGACGTGTTCAAAGGCACCAAAGGATTGATACACACCACCAATTTAGCGCCGGCCTCGATAGCCAGATCCACGCTGGCGGATCCGTGCAGCCCGCCGTCCAGATAATCGCGATCAAAAATTCTAACTGGTCGATAGAGGACCGGCACCGCGCTGCTGGCGGCCACAGCCTGGCTGATAGGGACAATGCTCTTCCCTCTCAGGCCAAAAACCGCCCGTTCCCCCGTCTCCAATGCTGTGGCGACGATGTAAAGCTCTTTGCTGAGCCGATCGAAACGATTGGTGTTACCCGGACTGGTGAGGATGTTGCGCAAATAGCGTTCCAACGATCGCCCGTCATAGATGCCGGCCGGCAACACCTGACTCAACTCCCACAAAATGTCAGAGATGGCCAGACTGGTGGGGTGAATGAGGCTATGGCGCATGATATGGTACAGCGTGCGCGGAAACTTACCCAGCCGCCGGACGAGGCCAGACAGATTGGTGTGAAAAATATCGTCCACCTTGATGCCGCTGATTTCAGGGTGGCGGGAGTCTATCACCTGCATGATCTCGGTGGGGGAAAATCCGTTGGCGAGAAAGGCGCTGACCAAGGAGCCGGCGCTGGTCCCCACATAGATGTCAAAATCGTTGATGGTGTAATCCACCAGCAGATCGTCGATAGCCCGCAGCGCACCGACTTCGTACACAACGCCGGTGATCCCGCCACCGGCCAGAACCAGGGCGGTTTTACTGCGCGATGGTCGTTTGGTGGGGGAATGATTGGAAGAATAGGGCGCAGTTGCTCGAATCATGGAAAATAGGCGGGCTATGCTGAGGGTGCTTCATCGTCGGCGACGGTCGAATCAGGCGCTTCATCACCTTTACTGGCCAACAGTTCATCCAGGCGCTGATTCAAGACGGCCAACTGAACGCGGAGGTCCTGCAGATCCTGTTGCGATGGCATTTTGAGCAGGTGCAATACATCGACCAGTTTGTCGCCACCCGACGTTTTCTCTTTGGCTGGCTTTTCTCCCGCCAGTGCAGCCTCCTCCGAGGGAGCGTCCTCATCCGCCCCGGATTCAGCGTCTTCGCTTTCGTTCTCGCCGTTTTCATCCCCTTCTCCATCCAGCCCCAACAGTGCGCCTGCGCCGGGCAGGAGTAGGCCGCTGGGCATCGACCGTAACACATGCTCCAGGGTGTCGCCTCCGGTGCGGATGAGGCTGGTCAGCAGTGAGCGGGGCAGAAAGCCATCGTCGCTCTTCTTCTCCTGTTCGAGAATGATCTGAGTCAGGGTGAGGGTGGTCAAATCATCGCCCGATTCGTAGTCGATCACCTGAACATCTCGTCCACTCCGGATCATGGCCGTGATGTCCTCCAGGGTGACGTAGCGTTTGGCTTCGGTGTCGTAGAGTTTGCGATTCGGGTAGCGTTTGATGGTTGGCATGGTCGTCAGCAAGCCTAATGCGCCGCTTGAATGGTGATGAGAACTGTACAGGAGGGATGATAACATAGCCAACGCGGCGCGTCAATCAGTGGCGCGCCGCGTTGTGGAGGTGAAAATTATGTTCAGACTGGAGCCGTTACGCCATCTAAAAATCTTCGTAGTAGATAGTCGGGTTATGCCGGGATTTCATCTGCTGGCCAAGGCGGCGAACCCGCCAGGCCCACAGGGTCAACGAAACGCAGGCGAAGAGCAGTGCACCGGCCACCAGATAAGCCAGTAGCTGGGGCCAAATCAAGATCGCTAGGCCGAACAGGATGAGCAAAATCCCCGGCCCCATCAACAGCCACCAACCGCTGGACGATGAACCGTTATAATATGTAAAACGAGATGCATTCATGTGTATGGTTCTCCCCCCTTAACGCCGACGCCCAAGCAACAAATAGGCGTAATAGAGCATGGTGGCGATGGCTTGCAGCGCGGCCGCCACATAGGTCCACGCGGCCGCATCCAGCACCTTGTTGACGCCGTCCATCTCAGCCGGGGCCAGAATGCCCTGGGAAACGAGCAACTGCTTGGCCCGCCTGCTGGCGTCGAACTCTACAGGCAACGTGACAATGGTGAACAGCGCAGTCAGTCCGAAGATGGCCAGGCCGGCCCAGGCCAAGGTCTCGCCAAACGCCGATGCCATGAAAAGACCGATGAAGAAAATGATCGGTCCCAGCCAACTGCCAAATTGAACTGTGGGCACCATGGCCGTGCGCAGCCGCAGCATGCTGTAGTGGGTCTGATCCTGGAGGGCGTGGCCGGACTCATGGGCCGCCACCCCCACCGAGGCCAGACTCGCTCCCTGGTAGACTGTGGGACTGAGCCGCAGGGTTTTGCTGCGCGGGTCATAGTGATCCGAAAGGAAGCCATCGACGCGCTCCACGGCCACATATTGGAGCCCGTTGGCGTCCAGGATGCGCCGCGCGGCCTGTGCGCCGGTCACGCCTGTGGCCGTCCGCACCTTCGAATATTTGTTGAATGCCGATTTCACCTTGGCCTGGGCCCACATGCCAAGGATCAAGGGCGGCAGGGCGAAGAGAAAATAGATCGGATTGAAATAGAACATGTGAAAACTCCCCTATCAGCGTACGCGTCCCTCGAAGACGCACCAAATCGGATCATATCCGACCACCAATAGCATACCACATTTTTTGTCGGAAACAGATAAGCGCTTGATTAGTCTTCTGTTAGAAACAATCTGGTTGTTGTTGTACAGGAGGGCGTCAGCGGCGGCGGGTGACAAGGGCCAACGCCCCATGCAGTTCATCGCTCCTGAACAGGAGACTGATGGTCCCGTAGACGCCCGCGGCCAGGATCGCGCCGCCGATGGCCGCCACCCACACCTCCAAAGTGGCGGAGGGCAGACGTCCCGGCAGCCAGCGCAGCCAGACGGTCACGGCGATCCCCATGCCCACGGCCGCCACGCCGCTGCTCGCCACAGCCCGCGTCAGACGCCGCCCCTCGATACCCCCCATCCGTCTGCGCAACAACGCCAGCAACAAGACCATCTCCAACGTGGTAGCCACGCTGTTGGCCAGCGCCAGACCGCCAAATCCTAAATAGTGGACCCACCATAGACTGAAGAGGATATTGAGAACCATGGCCCCGATACCGATCAAGACCGGCGTCATGGTGTCGTGGAGCGCGTAAAAGGCGCGCACGGTGATCTCCAGCCCGGAGTGGGCCACCAGACCGATGGCGTAGAACTGAAGCGCAAACGCGACCAGGGCCGTGCTCTCCGCGGTGAAATTGCCCCGCTCCAGCAGCACCTGGATCAAGGGCGTGCGCAACACGTACAGCCCTACGGCCGCGGGAATGGTGAGGAAGAAGACGGTGCGCAGGGTGCGGCCAAAGGCGCGCTGCATCTCCCCATGGCGACCGCCCGCGTACTGGGCCGCGAAGGTGGGAAACGTTGCCGTAGCCAGGGCCTGGGCGAAGATCCCCTGGGGCAGCAGCATCAACAGCCAGGCGTAGTTGAGCGCGCTCAGGCTGCCCGGGGCCAGGTTGCTGGCCAGAATAGTGTTGACCAGAAACTGCATCTGTACGAAAAAGAGGCCCAGCACCCGGGGACCCATGAGGCGTCCCACCTCGCGCACGCCAGGGTAGCGGATGGAGATGCTGGGGATATAGCGACCGCCATAGCGCCAGAGGCCAGGCAACTGGATCAGCAGATGGGCCAATGCACCGACAACGACGCCCACAACCAGACCGTAGACGCCCATGCGCGGGGCCAGGAGCCACGCGCCGGCGATGATGGCCAAGTTGTAGAGCACGGGCGCGGCCGCGGGCAGCAGAAAATGCTGCAACGCATTGAGCGCGCCCATGACCAGTCCGCTGGCGCCAAAGATGATCGTACTGAGCAACATCCAGCGCATGAGGCTTGCGGTCAACGCTTGCTGAGCCGGCGGGAAGCCAGGGGCGATGACACGAGCCACCAGCGGCTCGGCGAAGATCGCGGCCAGGCCCGCAGCCACTATCAGAAGCAGGGTGACCAGGTTCAGCACCCGGCTGAAGAGCAGCCAGGCGTCCCGATGGCTTTTGTTGACCAGATAAGCGGCGAAGGTGGGGATGAATGCGCTGCCCAGCGCACCGCCAGCCACCAGTTGAAAGAGAATGTCGGGGATGCGGAAAGCGGCCAGGTAGGCGTCCAACTGGGCGCTGGTGCCGAACTGCGCGCCGATGACGATCTCCCGGGCCAGGCCGGTGACGCGGCTGATCACAAAGAAGAACATGACGATCATGGCCGCATGGGCGACGCCCCGGCTGTCCAGGGTGACGGGGCGTCTTCCAGCTTGATCTTCATCGGTTATGGCGGCTTCGAGCGGCGCAGGCTCCTGTTGCACAGTCATGGCCCGCGATTATAGCACAGGGCCCATTTTGACGCAGAGACGCGAAGGTGCGGAGGAACGCAGAGATTTCTCGATTCCTTCTACGCCCCTTTGCACCTCTATGTCAAAATGCCGCCGTTAGTCTATACGTCCCGTCTCTCCGAACAGGATTGCGCAGCCGGAACAGATGTGCTAGGATGCGGCAAATCAAATGCATCACCAAACAGAGGACAGCGAATTCCATGAGTGCGTACTTTACCATGAACGCCTGGCGGGAAATTCTGGCCAGGATCTTCGATGACATCCCGGGGCAGGACAACGTCAGTCCCCCGTGGCTGATCAACCCAGCCACCCATCGCCGCTTGAAATTGGACCGCTACTACCCGGACGTGGGTGTGGCCATCCGCTTCGTGGGCCTGAGTGCAAAAGGCCAGCGTCGCCAGAGCGACTGGGAAGAACGGGAAACCCAGCAACGTGATCTGACCCGATCTGAGCTATGCCGGATCAACGGCGTACAGTTGGCGTTGATCGACCTCAATCAGGAGCCGGTCGAACAGATGGACGGGCTGCTGCGCGTGCTTGCGCGCGCCAGCCGCATGTTGGCCTCTAGCGATCGGCCCGACCAGGAAAAGGTGACCTGGATGCCACCCCTGGGCCGCGCCCGGGAACGAACCGCAGACCTGCGCGCGCTGATCAAAAAACGTCCGGAGCAGATGATGGCCAATCTGGCCGAAAGCTGGCGAGATCGGGAAAGCGGTCTCACATCCTCGCTCGCGGCGGATCCCGACCGAAGCGATGAGATAGACAACGCAAGCGCGCCTCCCGTAGATTTCACCCCCGGCCTGCGGGTGCGGCACAGCCGCTTCGGCGACGGTGTGATCATCGAGGTCAACGGCGACGGTGGGGATGCGACCGTCTCTATTCTCTTCGACGCAGCCCAGGAGAAGACGTTCCTGGTTTCGCTGCTGAATGGCAAGATCGAGGCGCTGTAGGCGACGCCCCTCCCCGCGTTTTCGCGACTTTGCGCTATGCTTTGCGTTATGCTGTCTGGAGCCTGTCGACGCATGGGCAAAATGACGAATCCGAGTCGACGATAGAGAGATGGTGGAAAATGGAAAAACAACCTAATAGCGCCTGTTGCTTTATCTGTGGCGTGGAAAACGTCGCGGGGGTGCATGTGCGCTTCTACAACACGGTCAATGAACAAGGCGAGCCGGAAGTGCTAGCCCGCTTCACAGGACAGCCGGTGCACCAGGGCTATCCGGGACGCATGCACGGCGGTGTGGCCAGCGGCATCCTGGACGAGGTTATGGGGCGGGCCATCAACGCGGCGGCTCAACACGTTCATGACCACGATCATCCTGACGAACGCACCGGGGATCACAGCGAGAAAGATACGACAGAGGAAGACGCCGACCGCTACGCGAATATCGAGTGGGGCGTTACCGCCGACCTCTCGGTGCGTTTTCGCCAGCCCGTCCCCCTGGGCGTCGAACTGCTCGCGCGCGGGCGCGTTACCCGGGACACCCGCCGGCTATTCGAGGGCGCTGGCGAACTTTACCTGCCTGACGGTTCAGTGGCCGTCACTGCGACCGGGCGCTATGTAAAACTAAAACTGGATACAATCGCCGAAAGCCCCGAGGAATTGGGCTGGCGCGTCTATGATGATGATGCATGACATGGTGGGGGGTGACAGGATGGCAAGATGAACGAACGTCATCCTGCCATCCTGTCACCCCTCATCTTGTCATGCCTACAGCCCGCTGCCCGCTGCCGCCGCGGCCAGAAGAAAAAATCCAAGCGCGGCCAGGACTGCGATGATGAGTACGAAGTAGAAGAACCCCGAAAAACTATTATTGTCATCCATGAGTGGCCTTCTTCCAGGACTGGTCACTCGATGCTCCGAACCGGCGATGAATGTCAGTAACAAGGAGTCAAGAGTGTGAAAATTAACGGTTGCCACTTTGGATGACGTCCTGTCAAAAGAGAAGTTACGCAAAAATTTTCCCCGTCAGTTTTCAATTTTCGTCAAATCATCTTCATACCTCACCAACACCCGATAGCCACCGTTCCACGGCTTCTCTTTGGCGAATTGCCCCACCACGCCGGTCACGATGAAGCGCTCGCCCTTCTCCACATAGGGACGCTTCCAGCCCAGGCTGCTGCGCACAGTGACGCGCACCGGCTCCACGTCAGGCCGATCCGGATCCGCAAGGTAGATGCTGTCCCCCTGCCAGCCGCTGACCACACCGGAAAAGCGAACCAGCCGCCCTTCCAGGCTTTCGCCGATCTCGGCGATGGTCACCAGCAAAGGCGCCAGGGGAGCGCCGCCCTCGATGCGCCACACCTGGGCGGGATCGTCCAGCCGGATCTCCATCTCGCCTCGGAATGACTTGGTCACGCCCCGCACCAGCACCCAATCTCCCTCCGCCAGGGGCGGCAACTGCCCATGACGCAGGTAAACCCGGACGCCAAGCCCGCCGGTGACGCCATCGCCGGCCGGGTCGGCCACATACATGCTGGCGTTGAAAAGCCCCGGCGGCGCAATAACCACGCCCCGGAATTCCACCCAGCGCTCCAGCCCCTGCCGTTTGGCCATGGTCAGAGATCCTGGCGAACCGCTGGCCTGCCCTTCCCCGGGATCGATGGTCTCGACCGGGTGCTTGCCCGTGCCATGCATGCCCAGGTTGATCTCGCCGGGCGTGGGGACCGTGTCGTGCTGCCAGTCGCCGCTCTCCTCATCGCGGCCGATGGAGCCGCCGGGCGCGACGGACCACCCGACCGCGTCCACCTCCCGTCCCTCGGGATCGAGCAGGCGCACATAATCATCCTGATTGTTCATATTCAGGCGGCTCTCGCTGCGCCAGATGACCAGCCGTTGGCCACCGCCGATGAAGGCGCCGCCGCCAAAGGTGTAGCGTCGGCCAGGCGTCTCATCGCCTCGCCGATCGCTCAACTGCCAGCCTGCCAGGGAAGCCGGTCCCGGGTCCAGGTTTTCCAGTTCGATGAACTCATCATCGTTGTCCACCACGCCGTCGCCGTTGTAATCCAGTTGGGGAGCGGGCATGATTTCACTGATACGCACCTGGCCCGCCACACCTGGACGCACGAAGATGGGGGCAGTCACGGCAAAATCGCCGTCGGTCTGGGTGGCGACCACGAAGAGGCGCGCGCCGGGGATGGCCGCCGTACGCACCCGCCAATGCCCATCGGCAGGCGGGACGTCCAACTGCTGGATCGGCTGATCATTCTGCCAAAGGGTCAACCCGGCCACGTCGCCGGCCGTATCACCGTAGCGAATGTCCAGCGTGACCTCGTTTGCCGGCGGAATCGCGCTCCCCATCCAGCGGACGAGGCCGTCTTCCATCTCCGCGCGCAGGGCGAGCCAGATCCCCGGCCGGCTCGTCAGCCAGCCCCGGCGCTCGATCAGGGCCGTGGTCAGACCGAAGACGTCGCGACTCTGCACGACCAAACCGGTGTAACGGGGATACAGGCTCAGCCGGCCGGGCAGGCTGGGGTTGGCGTCGCCCGCCGGCAGCAAAGGATAATCCCGGCCAACCCAGGCGTCGATCAACGGCTGGAGTTCACCCGGTGCGTACACATCGTCACCCGACGCGGCGATCACCGGCCAGTTATCCGGCGCGGGCTCGGTCAGCCACTGGGCATAGGCCGACGCCTCACCCAGCCATAACTGGAGTTCCCTGGCGTTGGTCGCCTGGGTGGCCCGCGGTGCGTAGACAATGGCCTCTTCACCATCGCTCCCATTCCAGCGCCAGGCCGGCAGCGTCAGCGCCGGGCCGCCTGGCGCGGCCGTCACCTGGTTGTCATCGGCCAGCGCCAAAAAATCAAGTCCCTCGGCGGCCGCGGCAGCGAGCAGATACGCGGGCGGCGCGGTGAAGCCCTGGCTGAAGTTGCTGCGCGCGCCCAGGCTGCCCCAGACAGCGACCATGCCATCATCCAGGGCCGGATTGTCGTGGACCAGGGATGCAGGCAAAACCACAGAAACGAAGGGATCCGGGGGGGCGAAGAGCCAGCGCTGGCGTTGATCATCGGTATCCATCGCGCTTACCTGGCCGGGCGCGTCCTGGAGGCTGAAGCCGGCCGGCGGGCGCAGAGGACCGGTCAGGTCCAGGGCAGCGTAGTCGCCATCACCGTACGCGACAGCGTCGGCCAACTCGCCCGCGGGGTTGAGCAGCGCCACCTCATCGCCGCCGTCGTTGAGCGCCCACTTGCCGGAAGCTAGGCCAGGCAGGCGCTCCAGCACCGGCGCGGGATCACCGCTCTCTTCGAACTGGGCGTCGGCGGCGCGAGCGAACGTAGCCCGGAAGGCTGCACCGTCGCGTGCGATCACGAAACTCGCGCCGGGGGCCAGAGTCGCGTCCCCGGGCAGCGCGTACATGCCTTCACCATCGCCTGGACGCTCGGCGTCACCCACCCGCCAGCCATCCAGTCCAAGGGGAGCATCGCCCACGTTGCGCAGGACGATGAACTCTTCATCAGCCGATTTGAACGCGACCTCGTCGATACGTAAGGGAGACGGCGCTGGTGAAGGAGACCAGACATCGCCAGCCGGTGGTGGCGTGGTGGTGGGCGAAATGGTCGGTGAAGCAGTGGGTGAAGCGTCTGGTGTGGGAGAAACGAACGCCGTGGGGACAGGCGTTCCGGATCCTGCATAAGCCTGACCAGGGCTGCCCAGATCGCCGGCCGAGCCGGGCCAGGGCGTCTGCGCCGTCACCCAGCCGTCGTCTGGAGCGAAGCCAGTTCGCTCTAGACTCGCCCCCTTGGTCGTGGAGAGGCCGCCATCGCCCCACACCACCCGGTCCACTTCCAGGTCTCCGGGTGCGAGCAGCAGGAGTTCGTCATCGCCGTTGGCCAAGCTGATGGAACTGTAGACGTAGGCCACGCTCACGCCGCCGTTGGCCGCGTAATCCCCGTTGCGGGCGATGACCGCGTAGCCCCCCGGCTCGACGACCAGGTCCGCGGCGATGGTGTGGCCGTCGCTGCCCAAATCAGCGATACGCCAGCCGCGCAGGTTCACCGCTGCATCATCAGCGTTGTACAACTCGATCCATTCGCCGTCGCTGTCGTTGACCGCGTCCGGATTGGCCAGAAATTCGCTGATGAAGACCCGCGGCGGTGGGCCGACAATGGGCGGAACCGTAGGCGCTTCCGTCGGTCCCGGCGTAGGCGTGCTTGCCCCCGTCGGCGTGGGCGTGGGTAGATCCGGTCCCGGAACATAGGCTTGACCAGGGCTGCCAAAATCTCCCGCCGAGCCGGGCCAAGGCGTTTGCGCGGTCGCCCAGCCATCACCGGCCGCGAAACCCGTTCGCTCCAGGCTCGCGCCTTTGGTTGTCGATAGCTCGTCATTCCCCCAGATTACCCGATCCACCTCCACATCGCCAGGCGCAAGCAGCAGAATCTCGTCGTCTCCGTTGGCCAGGCTGATCGAACTGTAGACGTAGGCCACGTCCACGCCACCGTTGGCCGCGCGATCCCCGTTGCGAGCGATGACCGTGTAGCCACCCGGCCCGATGACCAGGTCCGCGGCGATGGTGTGGCCGTCGCTGCCCAGGTCTGCGATCCGCCACCCGCGCAGGTTCACGGCCGCGCCGTCAGCGTTGTACAACTCGATCCACTCGCCGTCGCTGTCGTTGACCGCGTCCGGGTTGGCCAAAAATTCGCTGATGAAGACCCGCGGCGGTGGGCCGACAATGGGCGGGACCGTCGGTTCGCTGGTGGGTTCCGGGGTGACCGGTGTGGCGGTTGGCAGCGGAACAGAGGTCGCGGTTGGCCCGGGAGTAGGCGTGGCGGTCGGTGGCGGCTCGACATAGGCCTGGCCGGGGCTGCCAAAGTCGCCGGCCGAGCCAGGCCAGGGCGTCTGCGCGGTCACCCAACCGTCGCCAGCCGTGAAGCCGGTCCGCTCCAGGCTCGCGCCTTTGGTTGTGGACAGGTCGCCATCGCCCCAGATCACCCGGTCCACTTCCACGCCGCCGGGTGCGAGTAGCAAAAGTTCGTCGTCTCCGTTGGCCAAGCTGATCGAACTGTAGACGTAGGCCACGTCCACGCCACCGTTGGTCGCGCGATCCTCGTTGCGGGCGATGACCGCGTAGCCGCCCGGTGCGATGATCAGATCGTCAGCGAGGGTGTGGCTGTCGCTGCCCAGGTCGGCCATGCGCCAGCCGCGCAGGTTCACCGCTGCGTCGTCGCCGTTGAACAGCTCGACCCACTCGCCCGCGCTGTCGTTGACCGCATCCGGGTTGGCCAAGAACTCGCTGATGAAGACCTGCGGCGGTGGGCCGACAATAGGCGGGACCGTCGGTTCGCTGGTGGGTTCCGGGGTGACCAGTATGGCGGTTGGCAGCGGAACGGACGTCATCGTCGAACCCGGTGTGGGCGTGAAAGTGGACGGCGGCGGAACATAGGGTTGGCCGGGGCTGCCCAGGTCACCGGCTGAGCCAGGCCAAGGCGTGCTGGCTGTCATCCAGCCGTCATCAGGGCCAAAGCCGATCCGCTCCAGGCTGGCTCCTGACGTGACAGAAAGGCCGTCATCGCCCCAAGTCACCTGGTCCACGGGAACGCCACCCGGCGCGAGCAGGCGGATCTCATCACTGCCGTTGCCCAGACTCACGCCCTGGTAGACGTAGAGGGGAACGACGCCGCCATTGCTGGAGCGCTCCCCGTTGCGGGCCAGCACCGCGTATTCACCGGGTTGGAGCCACACATCGGCGTCGATGAGATGGCTGTCGCTGCCGAAGTCCGAGAGGTACCAGCCGCGCAGGTTCACGGTCCAGCTTTCGGCGTTGTAGATCTCGATCCACTCGCCTTCGTTGTCGTCGACCGCGTCCGGGTCGGCCAGGAATTCGCTGATGAAAACCTTGGGCGGTGGGCCGGGCGTGGCGACCGGAGTGGGCGTGGCGGTGGGTGGGATAGGAATGGGAGTGGCCGTGGGTTCAGGCGTGGGCGGCGGTGCATAGGCCTGGCCGGGGCTGCCAAAATCGCCAGCCGAACCAGGCCAGGGTACGTTGGCCGTGACCCAACTGTCCCCACCTGCGAAGCCGATTCGCTCCAGGCTGGCGCCTTTGGTGACAGAAGGAACGCCCTCGATCCCCCAGACCACCCGGTCCACTTCTACATCGCCAGGCGCAAAGATCAGTATTTCATCGTCACCATTGGCCAATTTTACAGAATTGTAACTATAGACATAGGCTACGTTCACGCCACCGTTGGCGGTCAAGTCATTATTGACGCCGAGAACGAGATACTCACCCGGCTGGATCCAGACGTCATCGTCAATGGTGTATCCGATGCTGTCCAGGTCAGCCAAACGCCAGCCGTTGAGATTGATGGCCATACTGTCGCCATTGTAAAGCTCGATCCATTCGCCCTCGCTGTCATTGACTGCGTCCGGGTTGGCCAGAAATTCGCTGATAAAGACCTGCGGCGGTGGACCAGTCGGGGGCGGCGTGGGCGTCTCACTCGGCGTGGGCGTAGGAGTCGGCGTATCAACCGGCGTGGACGTGGAGGTAGGCGTCTCAGTCGGGGCAGGAATAGTCTCCCACGGAGACGTAGGCACAGGGCCTTCAGGAGATATATCAGGAAGAAGGGGTGCGATCTGTCCCCGGGGCTTGACCATCAGGGACGCGACCGGCGTGGGGAATGGCGTGGCGGCGTGGAGCGTTCCCGCCGGGCCGGATTCGGCCGCCAGGGCAAGTAGGAGAATGAAGGCAAACGCGCCGACGAAATGAAGACGTAAAACGTGAAGACGTGAGGCGTACGTGCGCGAAAAGCGGAGAAAACGAGCAACCATCATTGCACCCCCCGAGGGATAGAAGCACAACTGGCGGATAGAAATTATGGCGACGATAATACGATAGGGCTATCATAGAGGAGGGAGGGCAGCTTGTCAAGTGCGAAAAGGAGCCTCGAAACAAAATTCCAGGCTGATAGCTCAGGTTCGCTAAAGCGGACTGATCAGCACGTTCTTGGGGTAGCCAGTCCGTGCGGTTCCAAACCACACCTACGATAGCATGAATCTGTGAACCATACCTGAAATGGCGCGCCAGTGCGCGTTAGCGCAGCCCTGCCGCCAACTGCGCTAACGCGCACACGACGAATGGGTTAGGCGCTTCCCGGAAATTAACGTCCCCGGCACGAATCACGAATTTTGACATCGACCAGAGGACGCTTGGTCCGTGCCGGGGACGTTACGGATATTCATTTTTCCTGGAACGGCCTTACTCAATGGCGGAAATGACGCGTTCCTGTGAAGACCATAATCAGCCCCAGCTTGTCCACGGCCGCGATCACCTCCTCGTCGCGGATGGAACCGCCCGGTTGGACCACAGCGACGATGCCATACTTGGCCGCGGCCTCGATGCCATCGGGGAAGGGGAAGAAGGCGTCGGACGCCATGACCGCGCCCCGGGAGCGCTCGCCGGCCTTGTGCGCGGCCAGCATGACCGCGTCCACCCGGCTCATCTGCCCCGCGCCCACACCCACCGTGGCCTCGTCCTGCACGTAGACGATGGCGTTGCTCTTGACGTGGCGAGCCACCCGCCAGGCGAAGGCCAGGTCGGCCAGTTGCTCATCCGTGGGCTGACGCTCGCTCACAATGCGCCAGTTGGCCGGATCCATGTCCTCCTCGCTGCGGTCCAACTCCTGGACCAGCACGCCGCCGTAGACGCTGCGCAGGCTGAGCGGGCGCTCCGCTACGCCGATGGCGCGCACAATGCGCCGATTTTTCTTCTTCTTCAGAATGGCCAACGCCCCCTCATCATAGGTCGGCGCGGCCACCACCTCCACGAAGAGATCGGCCATGCGCCGGGCCGTCTCCGCGTCCAGGGGCCGGTTGACCGAGACGATGCTGCCGAATGCGCTCACCGGGTCCGAGGCCAGGGCCTTGTCATAGGCGTCGGCCAGGCTATCGGCGCTGGCCAGGCCGCAGGGGTTGCCGTGCTTGATGATGGCCACGGTGGGGCGGGGGAAGTCCTGGGCAGCGCGCCAACTTCCGTCCAGATCCAGCCAGTTGTTGTAACTCATGGCCTTGCCGTGAAGCACCTCGAAGGGTGGTTCGTCGCCGGCGTAGGCGTAGAAGCCCCCCTGTTGGTGAGGGTTCTCACCATAACGGTTGACCTGCACCCGCTCCAGGTCCAGCAGGATGCGTTCCGGCAGGACGCCGACCGTGTCGTCGTCCACCACCTGGTCGGAAAGATAGTTGGCGATGGCCGTGTCGTAGGCGGCCGTGTGGCGGAAGGCCTTGAGAGCCAGCCGCTTGCGTTCCATGGAGGGAACGCCCTTCCCGGCGCAGGCTTCGGCCACCGCGTCGTAGTCGTCCGGGTCGCAGACCACGGTGACCGATTCGTGGTTCTTGGCCGCGGCCCGCAGCAGGGCCACGCCGCCGATGTCGATCTCCTCCACCGCGGTGGCCAGGGTTACGTTGGGCTGGGCTACGGTCTCCTGGAAGGGATAGAGGTTGACCACCACCAAATCGATGGGAGCCAGACCGTGCTTGTCCAGTTCCTCCAGATGCAGGGACGTGCGCCGGGCCAGAATGCCGCCATGGACAGCCGGGTGCAGGGTCTTGACGCGACCGCCCAGGATTTCGGGAAAGCCGGTGATCTCTTCCACGGGCGTCACGGGCAAGCCGGCCTGCGCGAGCTTGCGCGCGGTGCCGCCGCTGGCGATCAACTGGACGCCGGCTTCATGGAGACGGCGGGCGAACTCGACGAGCCCGGTTTTATCGGATACGGATAGCAATGCGCGTTTTTGAGACATGGGTGGATGCTCCTATGCTCCTGGGATTGCCTGTGAGATGCACAAGTTTGGGGTGAGGATAATGTTTTTCATCGCAGCGTAAAAGATGCATAGTGGATCGGGAGACAGACGTTCCATGCCTTTTTCTGGTTCCCGTGAATTCATATGATCGGCGGACTCGGATTGAACAACGACTATTCGCTCTTTCGCACGCGGTAGAGCATCTCCCCGGCCTTGGGCACGAAGAGAATCCCCTCATCCTCCCGATCCTTCCATGCATCCAGATCGATGGTCGCCGGATCCTGATAGCCCAACGCCAACTGCGCGCAGTCCTCGGGCGGCAGTTTAGTGGCCAGGGTCACGTCCACCCGCGGATACTCGATCCCGTTTTCATAGCGCCCCGCACCGCGCACGTGGGTGCTGTGGGCCAGGACGCCCAGGGGAATGTGCTTGAACTTGTCCCACTGCTTGAGAAAATACTCCAGCACGTGGTAGCCGATCTCGTAGATGTACTTGCCGTGGACATGGCTGACCACGTCGAGGTGAGGCGCGTAGATAATGACCTGGCCGCCGTCCGCGACCACTGGGTCCAGCTTGTACATGGCCTTGCCGGCCGTCCACAGTTCGTCGTACATAGGCGGCGCCCAGGAGAGCACCCGCTGGAACGGCTTATCATACCAGAGGATGTGACGCTGAGAAGAAAGGTCGGCCGCGGCTTCCCAGGCCGTGACATGATCGCCCACGAAGATCCCCGCCAGTCCCTTGCCCACCACCACCATGGAAACCAGGGTGACGGGCGTGGGCACATGCTCGGCCGCTGCGTGGATCATGCGACGCATGGCCGTGTCTTTGACGCCGATGGTGTCGATCACGCCCACCAGCGCGCCCAGCCAGTGGGTGACGTTGATCATTTCCGGGCCGGAGATGCCGGGGAAGAGATACTTGGCCCCGCCCGAAAAGCCGACCACCTCATGGGGAAAGGTCGGCCCCAGGATCAGGATGTGGTCGTAGTCCAGCACCGCGCGGTTGATGTTGACGGGCACGTCGCCGCCCAGAGTGTAGTGCCAGACGTCGCCGGCGATGGTCTGAATCTGGGCCTTGGGCAGCACGCCCAGTTGGGTCAGGGCGTCGGGCGAATCCCAGGCGTGGTTCAGCAGCCCGATATGTTTGTAGAC
Source organism: Chloroflexota bacterium (assembly GCA_024277175.1). Classification (GTDB taxonomy): domain Bacteria; phylum Chloroflexota; class Anaerolineae; order Caldilineales; family Caldilineaceae; genus JAJRVT01. The sequence continues at coordinate 43,492 of JAJRVT010000155.1, forward strand.
CGTTGCCCGTTCCTCCGCGCTGATCCCTACCAGCCGGTTAAGTTCTTCTCCAGAGAGCGCCGGATGGGTGCCCAACGCCACCATGAAATCGAGCTGTCGTGCATCGTGTAGCAGCTCGACTACGTAGCGGAAGAGTTGGGGCAGGGGAATGGTGCGGGTGTGGTCGGGGATCAACACCAACACCTTCTGGCCGCTGAACTCTCCCTCCAGCCCGGCGGCCAGTGTATTACGAATGGTCTTCTCATCGAGCAGGCCATGGTCGGATACTGCTTGCGCCGTGATCATGCTGTTACCCCTTTGCGCTGAAATTTCTTGAGATTGAAGAGATTGGGAGATTGGAGACTGGCGTGTGACCGAAGAATCTCCAATCTCCATTCTCTCCTATACGCCACTATACGCGCTGAACCCGCCATCAATCGGAACCACCACGCCGGTGACGAACGCCGACGCGGGGGAGAGCAGCCAGAGAACGGTCCCCAGCAGATCATCGGCGTTGCCGAAGCGGCCCATGGGCGTGTGGTCGACGATCTGCCGGCCGCGCTGGGTCAACCCGCCCGTCTTCTCATCGGTAAGCAAAAAACGATTCTGGGGGGTGATGAAAAAGCCAGGGGCGATAGCGTTGACGCGGATGTTGGGCGAGTACTCCTGGGCCATGTGGACGGCCAGCCACTGGGTAAAATTGCTTACACCAGCCTTGGCCGCGGAATAGGCCGGGATACGGGTCAGTGGTCTGAACGCGTTCATGGACGAGATGTTCAGAATCACGCCCTGATTCCGATCCACCATGACGCGACCGAAAGTCTGGCTGGGCAGGATAGTGCCTACGATGTTGAGATCGAAAACGAATCCCAATGCATCCCGGGGCAGGTCGAAAAAGGACTGATCGGGCCCGGTCGTGGCGCCAGGGTGATTGCCGCCGGCTGCGTTGATGAGCATATCAACCGCCCCAAAATGTTTCTGAATAATCGCGGCCGCCGCCTCCAGCGAATCCCGATCCAGAACATCTCCGTAGACGACCACATACTTGCCTGGCCCTGCGTCCATGGGTTCTTTGAGCGCGTCCGACAGGTTGGGGTTGCGGTCCAGCACGGCCACATTGGCGCCGCAACCCACCAGCGCGCAGGCCATTTCACCGCCCAACACGCCTGTCCCTCCGGTGATGACGACGGTTTTTCCCGAAAAATCATACCACTGGGTAAGCTCCTGTAAATTCATCATGCATCTCCCAAATCATGTATGTTCTAAGATAGACCACGGATTGGGCGGAAACAGCCGGATTTTTGCAACTATTCAGCAATTACCGTTGGAACGCGGATTTTACGGAGTTAGATCAGATTTTATCAGCGCAAATCCGCGTTCCAACGAAGCCTGGCTGAACAGGTACGAATTTTTTTAAAAAGATCCGTAAAAATCAACCCAATCCGGGGGCTATCAAAAAATTAGCTGCGATGTTTCATTTCATCTACAAAACGGCGCCAGGTGGCGCGCGAAATGTCTCTCCAGGCCGGTCCGGTACTCGTCCTCGTGAACAGTCAACAGTTGCTGAAGCGCATCGCCATATTCATCCAGGATGGAGCCAAAGGTGACGTGCAGCACCTGTCGGGCGTCAAACTGGTCCAGCAATCCGGGCAGTTCCGCGTCCGTCAACTGCTCAGCCGCGGGGACCCGGTCCAGTCGCCCATCGATATAGTAGGTTGCGCGATCATGCTCGAAGCGGGCCAGGGCCAGGGTCAACATGCGCCGGAAGAGGACTGGCTCATCCTTGGCCGCCACCCGCAGCGCCTCCAGATAGGAGGTGCCGGCCGTCTTGACGTGCACATAGCCCCGGGCGTAGCGGTTGATGGCCGGATAGATGCTGAACTTGTCCGAACCGGTGTGGATGCTGAGTTTATAGGCGTCGAAGTGGTGGAGGATGGCGGTGTGGCGAGCCAGTTCAGTTTCGAACTCGGCCAGATTCCCCATGTAGTCCACCCCTTTCTGGAACTTACCCACAAAACGCGGGGCGAGGCTCACCAGGGGCGCGCCTCGCCGAAGCAACTCATTGGCGATGAAAAAATGTTCGTGGATAGAAGTGGGCGTGTCGGTCTCATCCACAGACATCTCCAGGTCGTAGGGCCGCCCACCCATCTGCTCGTCCAGAGCCTGGATGATGGTCAGGGTATGGACTACGGCCGGGCCATACTTCACCAGCGCTCGCAACAGGATCTCCTCATCGAAGACCAGGGTCAACCCGTCCAGTTCGAACGGCCCCTGACAGTAGTCTCGGTGCAGATCGTCATAGGCGACGCCCAGTTCCGCCCATGGCAGACTCTCAGCCTTAACGCGCAAAATCTCCACGCTGTCTGTCTGGGCTTCATTATCCACATGGTCGCTGGGGTCGATCGTATAGAAGGTGTAGCCTGCATCCACAAAGGGGGCCAGCACGCCCACTTCCTTCACGTGGTCCGCGTCCGCGCCCCAGGGTGCGCGCCACCCTTCCTGGAAGACGCCCCACATGGCGAAGTCTATCACCTGCTGAGGCGTGCGACCGGTGCGGGTGTTCTCACGTACAGACTGCTGGGCGTAGATGGGGACCATGGGCTGGCCGACGCAGGTGGAGCGCATGGCCTGGATATGGCCGGGCGTGGCGCAGCCCAGCCGGTCGCCGAAGCCAAAGGAAGGCTGTCGCCCTAAGGGGGCCGGACGCAGCCAAGGCAGTTGCAGCCGCAACGCGGCCGCGTTCTGAGCCGAAAGAGGGCAGAGCAAAATCCTGTCATCCCGGCTCAACTCACCCGAAAAATCCGAGGCGTCACCAATGATTCCCAGCCGCCGCTCACCGTTGGCGTGCAGTTTGCAGAGGAAATAGGTGACGCCTCCCTGCCGGACGATCGAACTGGGGTAGACGTAGCCTTCAGGGCAATTCAATTGTGACATGATGTCCTCGCCTTACGGGGGCAAATGAAGAAATGTGGATAGATGCTGCTGGTATTGTACAAAAAAAACGCCTATAGTTCGAATCCCGATTGCGCGAACCGAATTCAGCGGCCTATAATGAGTGTAAAATTTTGACGCAAAGCCTCCAGTTGAACCTGATCGGTTCAATTCCTCCTAAAAGAAACTGGGGAGTGAGTTTCTTAGTAGGCGCGAAGGCGCAGAGAAACGCAGAGGTTTTGTTATCCTTTCTCTCTGCCCCCCTATGCGTCTCACCGTCTTTGCATCAAAGTCCCGAAACAACGAACAAAGGAGTCGCTCCATGCCCCAGGAACCGCAACCCAAACGTCCAACCGCCCGCCGTTCGCTGCTCTTCATGCCCGGAGACAGCCTGCGCAAGATCGAAAAGGCGACCACGCTGCCCGCAGACAGCGTCATTATGGACCTGGAAGACGGCGTCGCGCGCTCGCGCAAGGACGCGGCCCGAACCACGGTCGCGCAGGCGTTGACCACGCTGGACTTCGGCGGGCGCGAGCGGTTGGTGCGCATCAACCCTGTGTCCACGCCGTTTAGCCGCGCCGACCTGGATGCGACCATCGCCGCGCGGCCAGACGGTTACGTGATCCCCAAGGTGGAGAGCGCCGAAGACCTACAATCAGTCGACCGCTATCTGGACGAAGCTGAGCGGGCTAACGGACGGCCCAGGGACAGCCTGCGTCTGCTGGCCATCATCGAGACAGCGCGCGGGGTCATGAACCTGGCCGCCATCGCGGGGGCGTCGCCTCGGCTGGATGCACTCATGTTCGGGGCCGAAGATCTGGCCGGCGACATGGGCGCCACCCGCACGCGCGCCGGCTGGGAGGTTTTTTACGCCCGCAGCGCGGTGGCGATCGCGGCCGCGGCCTACCGCCTTCAAGCCATCGACACCGTTTTCATCGACCTGACCGATCTGGACGGTCTGGCCGAGGAATGCCGCTTCGCCCGTCAGATGGGCTACATCGGTAAAATGGCCATCCATCCCCGCCAGGTCCCGGTTATCAACGCCGCTTTCTCGCCCACGCCCGAGGAAATCGCGCAGGCCCGACGGCTGGTCGTGGCCCACGACGAACAACAGGCCGGCGGCGCCGGCGTCTTCGAACTGGACGGCAAGATGATTGACATGCCCATGGTTCGCGCGGCCATGCGCGTGCTGGATCGGGCGCGGGCCGCGGGGATCGAATGAGGGAAAAACCGTATCTGCTCAACAAACGGGGGTGAGTGCGTCGCATTGTGCTTTTCATGGCTTTGTAGTGAAATATGTGCTGAATTTGTGTTGCCCGGTACGGACGGCGGGGGACGGCAGGGATATGATGACGTCCATGACGAAAACGCTGCTCTTCCTGCTGACGCTCGCGGCGCTGCTGCTGACGGCCTGCATCGCGCCCCCTGCCATCGCCCCATCCACTACAGCGCCCCCTTCCACGGAGGCGATCAGCCGCGTCGATGGCCCGGCTCCGTCGGACGATCTGAAAACGTCAGCTACCGTTCAAGTTACGGCGCTCATCTCACTACCTATCTCGCTCTATATTCTGGATGACGAAACGGACGCCCATTCCAGTGCGCGCACGGTGGAGGAGGTGAAGAGGATCCTCGCCAACGCCAACGAAATCTGGTCCCAGGCCGGCATCGAACTGGATGTGCAAAATGTGCAGCGCCTCATCATCCCTGCGCCGTTGCTGGAGGAGATCGCCCAGGGAGAGTTCTCCGGCTTTTTCAGGGCGGCCGGCATAGATTTCAGCATCCCCGATCTATCGCTGATCAATGGCTTCTACGTCCGCGCCATCGGCGGGCCGAACGGCATCGCCCCCTCCGGCACGCGCACGTTCTTTGTCATGGACGAGCCCTCCGTCCACGACGAACGGGTCACGTCGCATGAAGTCAGCCATATCCTCGGCCTCCACCACACCCTGGATGACCGGGGGCGCCTGCTCTATCCAGGGACGAATGGCACATCATTGACGGACGAAGAGAGCGTCGTCGCCCGCTATGTAGCTCAAGGGTTATTGACGGGCGTGCGTTAGCAAGAGGCGGAATGCGACCCTACGTCTTTTCACTTCAGACGTCAGCTATCGTGTCCTGGCTGAAAATATTTCGCCAACCCCCTTCACATCTTTGCCAGATCGACGAGATGTACATCATCTCTTGAGCGCCTGAGGCGGCTGCGCCCGATCGAATCCATTGGGCCTTGTATGACAGCAGCACTACGCCTTCGCAAAGAACTCGAAGCCGAGCCAGTGACAGCGAGTACGATTCCGCCACCGGGCCTGTCGCTAGCTGTCCAACATGCTCACTTTTCTCGGCAAACCCTGTACCGTACACGCCCCAGAAATTATCCGCCAAAAGCCGATCATCAGCATTAGCGTCCCCCGAGATCAATGTGTCCCAGACTTGGGTTTCGAGCCGCAAAAAGAAATCAATATCGGCCTGATTCTCATGACTTGTTATCATCGCTTTTCGCCTTCTTTCACTCCGGAATATTGAGCAGATGCATATAATCTGCGTTCGATTTTCCCCCTCTGATTCGGCGGCTCCCGGGGATCGATCATCTGGTCCACGTGCATCCAGATGATGCGCGAGTAGCGGAAGATGAAGGGCCAACTCACCAGCAACACCGCCACCATAATCAGGCTGAAAGGAAGCGCGGGGACGCCCGTAAAGTAGAGATAGAGGGCGAGGGGTGCAAAAATGACGAAGCCGAAAACGTAGGCCACAAACATGGCATTGAGAAAATAGCCGCTCTCGCGCTCGAAATGCACGCCACAGTTCGGACAATCTTTGTGCATGCCCAGGAAGGAGCGAAACGCCTTGCCCTCCAGGCAAACGGGGCAACGTTGAAAAACAATCGCACTCAAACGACTTCTCGCCATGGGTCCAATCCTCTTGTTGAAAACGAAACGTTCCCGTCTTGAAATTTATGGGTGAAGCTATCATGTGATCGCGCTTTGGTCAAAGATTGAGCAACGTCAAGTTAAAAAGTTAAAAAAGCGCTTGACAAGCCTCAAGTCATAGGCTATGCTATGAAACAGCTACCGTGAGCGCTCACGTGAACGCTCACGCGAACCATGTCAGCCGGAGAAGGCGGAATACGCTCATGGGCAGGCGGGTGACCATTGCAGACGTTGCCGAACGGGCTGGGGTTTCCTACCAGACGGTCTCGCGCGTCATCAACGACAAACCCGACGTCAGCCCCGACACCCGGCGCCGGGTCCAGGAAATCATCGCCCAGACCGGCTATCGCCCCAGCCGTATCGCCCGCAGTTTGGCCACCGCGCGTACGGCCACCATCGGATTCGTCGTCCCCGATATCGCCAATCCATTTTTTTCAGACATCGCCCTCGGCGTCGAGCAATTCGCCTATGAACGCGGTTATGGCATCCTTCTCTGCAACACCAACGAGGACCCCGCCATCGAAACAGATGTGCTGCTCATGCTGGAGGACAAGCAGGTCGATGGCGTCATCGTCTGCGGCCTGCGCCAAGAGAGCGCCCCCCTGCGCGCCGCCCTGGCCCGCTTCCGCGCGGTGGTGCTGGTGAATCGACAGTTGGATGACGTCACCCTGCCGGCCGTGCTCATGAATGACGCGGACGGCGGCTATCAGGCCACCCGGCATCTGTTGCAATCGGGACGACGCGCGATTGGCTTTGTGGCCGGTCCTCCATCATCCTACAGCGGTGCGAGACGTATGCAGGGCTATCGTCGCGCCTTGGCGGAAGTCGGCATCGATAACCACCCTGATTGGGTGCGTCATTGTCGTCCCGGCGTCGATGGCGGGGCGGAGACGGCGAGCGCGTTGTTGACCGCATCTCCCGAGTTGTCCGCCCTTTTTTGTTACAACGATCTGGTGGCGGTGGGCGCGTCCCGGGCCTGCGCTGAACTGGGGTTGACTGTGCCGGATGATGTAGCCATTGTCGGCTTCGATGACATTAGGTTGGCCGCCCTGGTCTCCCCGGCGTTGACCACTTGTCGCGTGCCTCGGGTGGAGATGGGCGGTATGGCCATGGACATGTTGCTGAGACAGATCGAGGGCGGCGGTGGGGCGATAAATGCAATGAAGGATGTGATCGAGATCCACCCAGAGCTTGTGATTCGGGCCAGCGCGCCCGTTTGAGTTCGGAAGACCGGCCTGGGCTAAATATACTATGAAATCCTGAGATTGACGAGGTGGGAGATTGGGGAGATTGAAGATTCCCCGCCATCCCAATCTCCAATCCCGATCGATAAAACCATCGATAAAACCACTATCTTCGAATCGTTCTGCAAGCCTTGGAGAGGAGGTGATCCGCCCCAAACGTTCGTGTATTCGGCAAGCTGTTTTATAGTTGTTCCCATCGCCCTCAACCACACCGACGTCTGCGTGCTATTCGTCGACGAGGGCGCTGGCCATCGAATTCCCAACTGGAGCACGCCCTAACTTCGATCAAGGAGAGCTACATGAATCGCAAACCGAGTTCCTTTCGCACCCTGGCGTTGGTCGGCGTTCTTACGCTGATCCTGGCGCTGGTCCTGGCCGCCTGCGGCGCGCCTGCAGCGCCGGCTGCGGAAGAAGCCGCGCCGGCAGCGGAGGAAGCCGCACCCGCGGCGGAAGAGGCTGCGCCCGCGGCGGAAGAGGCTGCGCCCGCAGTGGAGACCAAGTACAAAGAAGCGCCTATGCTGGCTGAGATGGTGGCCGCAGGCGAGCTGCCCAACGTGGACGAGCGCCTGCCCGAAGAGCCTCTGGTGGAAGAAGTCGCCGAGAGCATCGGTCAGTACGGCGGCACCCTGCGCCGCGCCTTCCTTGGCCCGTCAGACCACAACAACTATGTGCGCGTGGTCTACGACGCCCTGGTTCGCTTCTCGCCCGACGGCAGCGAGGTCATTCCCCACATCGCCAAAGGCTGGGAGTCCAATGACGACTTCAGCGAGTGGACGGTCTACCTGCGCCCCGGCGCCAAATGGTCGGACGGCGAACCGTTGACCGCTGATGACGTCATGTTCTGGTACAACGACATTCTGCTCAACGAGGAACTGAGCCCCAGCCCCTCCGGTTGGATGGTGAACGCGGACGGCTCCACAGCCACCGTGGAAAAAATCGACGACTACACCGTCAAGTGGACCTTCGGCCAGCCCAACACCGCGTTCCTCCTGGACCTGGCCAACAAGGACGGCGCCGACCTTTCCATCGGCAACCTGGCCTATGCGCCCGCCCACTATCTGAAGCAGTTCCACCCCGCCTATGCTGACGCGGATGCGCTGCAAGCCTTGGTCGACGAAGCCGGGTTCGAAACCTGGGTGGAGCTCTTCACCCTCAAGGCCCTGCCCCAGACCAACGCCGATCGCCCCACCACTGCGGCGTGGGTGCCCGACAACAGCACCGTGGCCGATCAGGTCTTCGTGCTCAAGCGTAATCCCTACTATGTGGGCGTCGATACAGAGGGCAACCAGTTGCCTTATATCGATGAGGTGCGTTTCACCTTCTTCGCCGACAAAGAAGCCCTCAACCTGGCCGCGGTTTCCGGCGAACTGGACTTCCAGGCCCGCCACATCAACATGAGCAACTATCCCGTGCTCAAGGAAAACGAGGACAAGGGCGGCTATCATGTGGTGACGTGGCCGACTTTTGGCGGTTCTGACGCCGTGATCATGTTCAACCAAACCTATGAAAACGACCCGGCCGTGGGCGAATTGCTACGCAATAAAGACTTCCGCGTCGCCCTCTCCTATGCCATGGACCGCGAAGCCATCAAAGAACTGGCCTTCCTGGGTCTTGGCGAGGCCCGCCAGGGCGTGCCCGCCCCCAACCACCCCTATTACCCTGGTGATGAATACGCCTACAAGTACACGGAGAACGATCCGGATCAGGCCAACGCCTTGCTGGACGGCATCGGCATGACCGAACGCGATGGTGATGGCTTCCGCCTGATGCCCAACGGCGAACCGCTGGATATCGAAATCCAGGTCATCCCCGCCTTTGGCAACTGGACCGATGTGGGCCAACTGGTGGTCGAGCAGTGGGCCGATGTGGGCGTCAAGGCGCATGTGGAGATTCGCGAGCGCGCCCTGGGGTTCCAGATGCGCGACACCAACGAACTGATGACCGAAATCTGGAACGAGGACACCACGGGCTTCCCCTTCAGCGGCCAGCCCAAGATGGATCCGCGTAGCGATCCGGCCCTGACCTTTGGTCCGCTCTTCCGTAAGTGGTACCAGACCAACGGCGCTGAGGGCGTGGAGCCGCCGGATGAGATCAAGAAACTGGTCGAGATCATCGACGAGGGCAAGGTTTCCGGCCGCGATCGCCAGATCGAACTCGCCCAGGAACTGTTCAAGATCTGGGCCGACAACATCTGGGAAATCGGCACCGTGGGTCTGACCCCCATGATCCAGGGCGTGGTGGTCGTGAACAACGATCTCTACAACGTGCCCGACACCGCTGGCAATGACTGGCCGTTGCGCACGCCTGGCGACACCCGACCCGAAACGTATTATTTCGCCCAGTAAGCAGGTGAAGCAACACATGTTCACTTGCTGGGTTCGTTCGGAGTGAACTTGAACAAACCATAACTACGGAAGAGAACCGCGGATTGCGCAGACGCAGCGGATAGCAACGGGAATCCGCACAATTCGTGTAAGCCGCGGTTCTCTTTCTCTTTTCTTCATCGTCCATTCGGAGGAATGCGGGATGGTCCAATATATCATCAAGCGGCTGCTCTTGCTGCCGTTGCTGCTTTTCATCTTTTCCATCTTCGCTTTCGTGCTAATCCAGGCGCCCCCCGGCGATTTCGTCACCAGCTACATCGCCGAACTGGCCGCATCTGGCTCATCGGTGGACCAGGCGCAGATCGATGCCTTGCGCTCCATGTATGGTCTGGACCAACCCATGTACGTCCAGTATTTCCACTGGATGGGGCGTATGTTGCACGGTGATCTGGGTGCGTCTCTGGATTGGAAACGCCCCATCGCTGAACTAATCAGGGAGCGGGTCATGCTCACGGTGCTGCTGGGGGCGTTCACGTTCGTTCTCACCTGGGCATTGGCTATCCCCATCGGCATCATCGGGGCCACCAAACAGTACTCATTTCTGGACTATTTCTTCACCGTCTTCAACTATATCGGCATTGCGACCCCCACCTTTATGACCGCATTGATCCTCATGTGGCTGGCTTTTTCCTGGTTCGGCATCAGCGTCACCGGCCTCTTCTCGGCTGAATATGTAGACGCTCCCTGGACTTTGGCAAAATTCATCGATCTGCTCAAGCACATCTGGCTGCCGGTGTTGATCCTGGCGCTGGACGGCACGGCCCGGCTGGCCCGCATCATGCGCGCCAATCTGCTGGATGAGTTGAACAAGCCCTATGTGGAGATGGCGCGGGCCAAGGGCATGTCGGAGTGGCGATTGGTGCTCAAGTACCCGGTGCGCATGGCCATCAACCCGCTCATCAGCACCATCGGCTGGTACCTCCCCCTGCTCTTCTCCGGCAGCGTGATCGTGGCCACCGTGCTGAATCTGCCCACCATCGGGCCTATGCTACTCCGCTCCCTCACTAACCAGGACATGTTCCTGGCCGGAGCCATCATCATGATCTATCTATTCCTGGCCATCATCGGCACACTGATCTCGGATATTCTGCTGGCCTGGCTAGATCCCCGCATCCGCATGGAGTCCTGACCATGGAGCCTGTCACTGATCTGGACGTGGGTCCAAAAGATGTGCATGATCTGGAAGTGGCCGAGACCATCGAGGATTGGACCGGCGCCATCGGTCCGGGCCTGGGACCGGTGGAGGATGCAGAGGCCATCAATGTCGCACCCAACTGGAAGCTGGTCTGGTGGCGCTTCAGGAAACACAAACTGGCCCTCTTCAGCGGCGTGGTGGTGATCGTCATCGCAACGGTGGCCATATTTCCTGGCTTCTTCGCCACCATGGATCCCCATGGCAGTCGCTCCACCATGTCCTTTGTGCCGCTTCAGCGGCTGCGCTTTTTTCACGACGGAACCTTTGAACCCTTCGTCTATGGCGTGACGGGGGCCCGCAATCCAGAAACGTTGCGCATGGAATGGGTAACCGATGAAGAGGTTATCATCCCCGTATCCTTCTTTGTGGAAGGGTTCGAATACAAAGTGCTGGGGTTCATCACCACCAACATCCACCTGCTGGGGACGGCTGAAGGTCCCACCGAGGAGAACCCTTTCTTTCTCCTGGGATCGGACCGACTGGGCCGCGATCAGTGGTCGCGTCTGATGTATGGCACCCAGGTCTCCCTCTCCATCGGCCTGATCGCGGTCATGGTCAGCGTCTTCCTGGGCGTACTCATGGGCGGCATCTCCGGCTACCTCGGCGGCGTCGCGGACCTGATCATCCAGCGCCTGATCGAGCTGCTCCAATCCCTACCCGCTATCCCTATCTGGATGGCTCTGACCGCGGCCTTACCCCGGGATTGGTCGGTGGAGAAGACTTACTTCGCCATCACCCTCATTCTGGCGCTGATCGGCTGGACCACCTTGGCGCGGGAGGTGCGCGGCCGTTTTCTGGTCCTGCGCGAGGAGGACTTCGTGGTGGCGGCAAAACTCTCAGGCGCCAACCAGCGGCGAATCATCTTCCGGCATATGGTCCCCACTTTCTCCAGCCACATCATCGCCGCCGCCACCCTGGCCGTGCCGGTCATGATCATCAGCGAGACCTTTCTCAGCTTCCTGGGGCTGGGGCTACGACCGCCGGCTATCAGTTGGGGCGTGCTCCTGCAGGAAGCCCAGAACCTGCAATCCATTGCCCTGGCTCCCTGGCTGCTCCTGCCCGGCGTGGCCGTAATCATCACCGTGCTGGCGCTCAACATTCTCGGCGACGGCCTGCGCGACGCGGCTGATCCGTATAGTCATTGATTATGTCTGTTCAAGGGGTTCTTATGGAACGCGGATTTTCACGGATGGAATCAGATTTTCACGGATTTTTCTGAAAAATCCGTGAAAATCCGTTCTTATCAGCGCGAATCCGCGTTCCACCGAAGCCAGTCTGAACAAACGCCAAAATGCAAAGAATCGATCCATGAACCCAACCGAACCGCTGTTGTCGGTACAGAACCTGAAAACCTATTTTTTCCTGGACGAGGGAACGGTCAAGGCCGTGGACGGCGTCGACTTCGACGTCTATCCGGGCCAGGTGGTGGGCATTGTGGGGGAGAGCGGCTGCGGCAAGAGCGTCACCATCAAGTCCGTCCTGCGCCTGACCCAAAAGCCGGGACGCATCGTGGAGGGCAAGATCCTCTTCCGCTCCCAGCGGGTGACGGACGCGGACAGCGGCAGCGACGTCATAGACCTGACGACCCTTGATCCCCACGGCAAGCGGATGCGCTCCATCCGCGGAGCGGAGATCGCCATGATCCCCCAAGAACCCATGGCTTCCTTCAGCCCGGTGCACACGGTGGGCAACCAGTTGATCGAAGCCATTCGACTACACGAAGATGTGAGCAAAGAGGAAGCCCGGCAGATCGCTATCGAACGGCTTCATGAGGTGGGCATGCCCAACCCCGAACAGCGCCTGGACGCCTATTCATGGGAGTTGAGCGGCGGCCTGCGTCAGCGGGCCATGATCGCCATGTCCCTCTCCTGCAACCCTCATTTGCTGATCGCTGACGAGCCGACCACAGCCATCGACGTCACTACCCAGGCCCAGGTGCTCAACCTGCTGCGCTCCCTCCAGAAAATGCACAACATGTCCATCATCTTCATCACCCACGACCTGGGCGTCATCGCGCAGGTGGCCGATTATGTGGTGGTCATGTACCTGGGACGGGTCATGGAGACGGGGCCGGTGGACGACATCTTCCACAACCCCCTCCACCCTTACACCAAGGCGCTGCTCAAGTCGATCCCGTCCATCTATTCGCCGTCGGGAACGGAACTGCCCACCATCGAAGGCTCCATCCCCCATCCCTTCAGCCGTCCGTCCGGCTGTCCGTTCTATCCCCGCTGCGAAGCTTTCATGGCTGGGGTCTGCAACGCCAAGGATCCCGAACTGCAATCCATCAACGAGCGGCAATCAGTCAGTTGTTTCCTGTACGAAGAGAAGCAGATGCAGCCCAGCTAAAAATTAGGGAATCGGTACTGTGGATAAAATCAGACAAGACGAACGGGTGCTGCTGGAAGTCAGCCATCTGAAGAAGTATTTTCCCATTCGCAAGGGCTTCTTCAAACGGGTGGTGGGGCATGTACGCGCGGTCGATGATGTGAGTTTTTCCATCAACGAGGGTGAAACCCTGGGGCTGGTGGGCGAAAGCGGCTGCGGCAAGACCACAACCTCCCGCGCCATCCTGCGCGCCCTGGACCCAACCGATGGCCAGATCCTCTTCCGCACCGAAAGCGGCGAGATCGTGGACCTGGCCGCGCTGCCGGAAAAGGAGATCCGCCCCCTGCGCAGCCAGATGCAAATGATCTTCCAGGACCCTTTCGCCTCCCTCAACCCGCGCATGAACCTACTGGACATCGTCAGCGAACCCATGCTGACCATCGAGGGGATCAAGAGCCGCAAGGAGCGATCCGAGCGGGTGGCCGAGCTGCTGCGGCTGGTGGGGTTGCGCCCGGAATATATGCAGCGTTTCCCCCACGCCTTCAGCGGCGGCCAGCGCCAGCGCATCGTCATCGCCCGCGCCCTGGCCCTCAACCCGCGGCTGGTGGTGGCTGATGAACCGGTCTCGGCCCTGGACGTCTCGGTCCAGGCCCAGGTGCTCAACCTGATGCTGCGCCTGCAACGGCAGCTCAACCTGACCTACCTCTTCGTGGCCCACGACCTGAGCGTGGTCAAGCACTTCTGCAACCGGGTCATCGTCATGTATGTGGGCAAGATCGTGGAGGACGCACCAACGGACGAGCTCTACTTCCGGCCCCGACACCCGTACACCGCCGCGCTCATGTCCGCGGTGCCCGTGCCCGACCCGCGCATCCGCTCGGCCATGACGCCCCTGGAAGGCGACGTGCCCAGCCCGGCCAATCCGCCATCAGGCTGCTATTTCCACCCCCGCTGCCCGTACGCGGTGGACATCTGTTCCCAGAAGACGCCTGAACTGGAGGAAATTTCGCCCGATCACTACGTCAGTTGTCATCGAGCGGGCGAGTTGGAGTTGACCGGCGTGGTCGACCCGCGCCAAGCTCAGATCGGGTGAAATTCAATGTGGGGAAAATAATGGATTTTGATCCCGCGCCCTGGCTGGACAAACTGGATCCCCTCATCGACGTGGCGCACGTGGAGGCCGCGGAGGCGCGCCAACTGGCGGCCTGGCGCTGGGAACCCCTGGACCGGCTGCCCACCATCGTCACCATGCGCGATGACTGGGGCCACCACCAGTATGACTTTCCGCCCGGCTGGCCACAGATTCCCTACAGCCAGGCCTTCCGGGACCCGGCCCGGATGCTGGTGCATGAACTGTGGCGGGTCTGCGAGGGCGCGCTGCTCAAAGACGACCGGGCCTACACCATCCGCGCCAACTACGGCCTGGTGCTGTTGCCCTCCATGGTCGGCTGTCCCCACTGGCAGGATCAGGAAAACATGCCCTGGGCCGAGGCGTTCGCGACCACTGAAGAAGTGGAACGGGTGATAGAGCGGGGGCTGCCGGACATGAACAGCGGCATCGCCGGCCAGGTGTGGGAGACGGAATGCTATTTTCGCGAGATGCTCGCCCCCTATCCCAACCTGAGCCGCACCGTGCGCATCGGCTGTCCGGACGCACAGGGCCCCTTCAACACCGCGGTCAACATCGCCGGCGTGCAGGTCTACATGGAGGTGATCAAGCATCCGGAGTTCGTCCACCGCCTGCTGGACTTCTCCACCGAGCTCTACCTGGCCGTCATCGCCCACCACAAACAGTTGATGGACGAGCCGGAGGACGTGGGCTACTCCTTCTCCTACCGCATCGATGGCGGCGGACGGGCCTCGGACGACTCGGCGGTGATGATGTCGGGGGCCATGTACGCCGAATTTGTCAAGCCCTACAACGCCCGGGCCTATCAGGCAACCCACGGCGGGCTGCTCCACTTCTGCGGCCAGGGCGATCAGTTCTACGAACAGATGCTCACCACGCCCGGCGTCACCGGCATCAACTTCGGCAACCCGGAGATGCAGGACATCGAGGCCCGCTACGCAGCCGCCAAAGAGCACAAAGTCTGCCTGCTCTGGGACGGCGATCTCCCACCCTCCATGGCCGACGTCACCACGGGCATGGTGCATAAGCGGATTGTGAGAAGTTGGGGAGAGGCGGAGAAATTGAAGATTGAAGATTGAGGATTGGAGAGATTGGAGATTAGGAGATTGGAGGTGGCGGGAATCTCCAATCTCCCCAATCTCTTCAATCTCTTCTTCCACCGTGGAGGTTACACATGAACCAGATTCGTTGGGGCATCATCGGCTGCGGAAACGTGACCGAGGTGAAGAGCGGGCCGGCGTTGCAACAGGCCCGGGGATCCAGCCTGGTGGCGGTCATGCGTCGCAACGGCGAGCTGGCGCGCGAGTACGCCGAGCGCCACGGCGTCCCCCGCTGGTATGACGACGCCCAGGCCCTCATCGACGACCCGGAGGTGGACGCGGTCTATGTGGCCACGCCGCCTTCCTCCCACAAGGAATACACGATCATGGCGGCCCGGGCCGGCAAGCCGGTCTACGTGGAGAAGCCCATGGCCCTGGACTTCGCCGAATGCCAGCAGATGATCGGGGCCTGCGCAGCGGCCGACGTTCCCCTCTTCGTGGCCTATTATCGCCGCGCGCTGCCCCGTTTTCTGAAGATCAAGGAGCTGCTGGACGGAGGCGCCATCGGCAACGTGCGCTTCGTAAACATCACCTTTTACCAGCCCATCCGCGACGAGGAGCGGGATCCGGACACCCTGCCCTGGCGGGTGATCCCGGAGATCGCCGGCGGCGGGCGCTTCGTGGACCTGGCCGCGCACCAACTGGACTTCCTGGACTACGCGCTGGGTCCCATCGCCAGGGTGCAGGGGTTCGCCGGCAACCAGGCCCGCCTCTTCCCTGCCGAGGACGTGGTCACCGGGTCGTGGGTCTTCGAGTCGGACGTCCAGGGCGCGGGCGCATGGTGTTTCACCGCCTTCGAGGAAGTGGACCGCACCGAGATCGTGGGCGACCGGGGCAAGATCGAGTACGCCACCTTCGGCAACGATCCCGTCGTCCTCACCACTGCGGAAGGGCGGACCGAATTCGCCATCGACAACCCGATCCACATCCAGCAGCCCCTGATCCAGACCATGGTGGATGAACTGCTGGGCGCGGGCCACTGCCCCAGCCACGGCGAGAGCGGCTCTCGCACCACCTGGGTCATGGAGCAAATGCTGGCGGGATATGGGAGACAATAGAACGCGGATTGAGCGGATTAGGCGGAAACAGCCAGATTTAAAAAAATCCGTGGGAATCCGCCCGATCCGGGGTTTCCGCGTTCTATTCAGATCTGGAGGAATTTCATGAAATACGTCTTCAGCACGCAGCAGACCAAACGCTATCGTTTCCCCACCCACATCAATGACCTGGTCATGGACCGTTCCCAGGCCACGGCCAGTGAGGTCTTCGTGGTCGTGATCGAGCCGGGGAAAGCGCCGCCCCTGCACAAGCATGACGACACCGAGCAGATCTTCTACGTGCTATCGGGCCGGGGCCGGCTGGAGATCGGCGAGGACGGCGACGAATACCCGGTCAGGCCCGGAGACGTGGTGCGGATCCCGCCCTCCACCTGGCACGCCATCCACTGTGAAGGGCCGGACGATCTGCGCTACCTGGCCATCGACTGTTTCCCCGGCGGGCGTCCCGCGGCCGAGCCGACCTGGGATTCGCATGTGCAGGCGCTTTGTGAGGGGATGGGGTGGGATTATAGAGCAGTGGTCGAAACAGGGGACGCGTAACAGCAAAGGCGGAGGACAGAGGCGTCGTCAGCAGAGATACCAAAACGGTGATGTCAATCCTGCGTTGCTTGCGTAGTATGGCGGCGTCGTTCTTTGATTTCGGCGACAATTTCATCTACAGTCAGATCACCAATGATCTGGTCTCGCTCTTGCGTATAGTTTCCGTATCCTGTCGTAAACTGCTGAATAAATCGGGCTGTATTCACTACGCCCATTTCACGACACAAGAGGCGAATAGCGGATGTATTCAGTTCGGCTAGGGGCATCAATTCAAGCGTTATTATATAATCTCCTCAACCAATTCGAGCGGAGTTACCACATTGATCTCGATATCGGTGACCCGCTTGGTTCGGTTGATCAGTCTATCATCACAGGAGCAAAAATAATCAACATGTTCAGCCTCCGCCGCGGCAATGTGAAGCGCATCCATACCTTTGAAGCCAAGATACTCCAACGATTTTGCACGCTGCACAATGCTGTCGTCTACTTCGATGACAAGAGATGCCAACTTGAGGATCTCGGATGTCACGATTGTATCATATCATTCAATGATCGGGAAGAGAACCGTGAAAATTAACATCAGGTTTACAGACCTGTTAGCTATCTATCGATCTGAGTTGTTGGATCGCACAGTTCCCTTCTGGATGGACCACTCCATCGACCGGGAACACGGCGGCATCCTCTCCTGCATCTCGGACCGGGGCCGGGTGCTGAGCACAGACAAGTACATGTGGTCCCAACTGCGGGCCATCTGGACCTTTTCCGCGCTCTACAATCGCATAGAAGCGCGCACAGTAGAAGAGCGTACTGGGTGGCTGGACGTGGCCCGCAACATCTTCGCCTTCGCCAGCGCGCATGGCCGGGACGAGGACGGCCGCTGGGTCTTCGCCGTGGACCAGAACGGTGCGGCATTGCAGGGCGCGACCAGCATCTACGCCGATGGGTTCGCCATCTACGGTCTGACCGAGTACGCGCGCGCCTCCGGTGATCGGGCCGCCATAGACCTGGCCCTGGAGACCTATCGCAACGTCCAGGATCGGCTGGCGCGGCCCGGCTCCTACGAAACCGCGCCCTATCCCATTCCCGAAGGCGTCAAGGCCCACGGCGTCTCCATGATCTTCTCCCTGGTCTTCCATGAGTTGGGGCTGTTGCTGGGCGATAAGGAGATCCTGGCTGCCGGCCTCCACCATGCCAGCGAAGTGATGGACGCCTTCCTGCGTCCCGACGATGGCCTGATCTACGAATACGTTCACCTGGACGGCAGCCCCCTGGACTCGCCCCAGGGGCGCGCCATCGTGCCCGGATACGCCATCGAATCCATGTGGTTCATGATCCATATCTTCCGGCACTGGGGAGACGACGCCCGCATCCGACAGGCGGTGGAAGTGATCCGGCGGCACGTGGAGTACGGCTGGGACGCGGACTACGGCGGCATTCTGCTGGCCAAGGACGCGGCCGGCGGCGAGCCCTGGTGGCCCTTTGCCGACGCCAAGCTCTGGTGGCCCCACACCGAGGCCCTCTACGCGCTGCTGCTGGCTTATGAAGTTTCGGGCGAACCGTGGACCCTGGACTGGTACGCGAAAGTCCACGACTACGCCTTCAGCCACTACCCGGTCCCCGACTATGGCGAGTGGACCCAGAAGCTGGACCGGCAAGGACGCCCCTTCACAGAGACGGTGGCCCTCCCCGTAAAGGATCCCTTCCACCTACCCCGAGCGCTGATCAACGTCATTCAGATCCTGGAATGATAGAACGCGGATTGAACTGGTCAGGCGGATTCTCGCGGATGTTTTTGAAAAAAGTCCGTGAAAATCCGCCCAATCCGCGGTCTATCGGATCGCCCTACTCCACCACCACGAAGTCCGTGCCGCTGCGCCCGAAGACCTCTGGCGAATACATCTCCTCGGCCTTGGCCGGCGGGACCACGAAACGGCCCGGCGTGGTGGCGCGCGCCACATACGAATACTCGTAGACCCCGGCGTAGAGGTAGGTGGTGAAGGCCTCGGCCCGCTGGTCGCGCAGGTTCTGGTGCTGGTACCAGGGACCCCACCACCACCAGCCGCCACCGGGCGACGCATTGGGATCGGCCGGAATGTCCTCGGCCACGGCCAGGGAGGGGTTGATGATCTCCAGCCCCGCGGGCACGGGGTCCACCAGGGCCACGTGATAGCGCCGGTTGTCGGCCACCATGTGCACCCGCACCCGCACCCGTGCGCCGGCCTTGATGCGCCAGGTCCCATCCTCGTCTTGCTGCACGTCTGCCGGATCGTCCACCGCCTCATATTCCCGCTGGACCACGAAGCCCATCTCCAACGGATCCAGGTCCAGGTTCTCGGGCGCGTAGCGCATGCCCAGCCGGTAGTAGAGCCGGCCCGCGCCGTCCTTCTGGATGGTCAGGTCCTGGGTCTCGCCGCCGCTCTGCTCCGGATCCACCAGATAGTCCATGGGGACCACCGTCTGGCGGGTGTCGGTGCTGCGGCCGGCGAACTCGTGCTCGGCCACATACGTATCGCCCAGCCAGATGCGGGCCACGAAGTCGGGCGTCTCGGCCTCGAAGGTGTTGAAGTAGTTATCCAGGGCCAGGAGCACGAAGACGTTCTCCTGGGTGTTGTTCCAGCGCCCTTTGGTGCGGTGGGCCAGCAGCCCGTTGACCACCTTGGGGATCAGATCGCTGTCGGGTGTGTCATTGATCATCGCGTCCAGGATCAGCGCGTCCGTGCGCCGGTTGGAGTGGAGCAGCAGGTATTCCTGCTCGCCATAGGAGGTGGTGAAGTTGGCCGCGCCCGGCGTCTCCACCGCCTTGTTGTTGATGTGTCGCCGGATCTCCTCCACCTGGGCAGCAAAGGCCGGCTCGCCGCTGAAGACCTGCCACAGCCAGGCCGTGGCCTCCAGCGAAGCCTCTTCCAGGGGCATCTCGTTGTAGATAACCAGCGCCTTGGCCGGGTCCACATCGCCCATCAACTGGCGTACGTAGAGGGCGTAGGCGCTCAGGGTGTGGCGGGTCTGCTCGCTGTAGTAAGAGGGATAGTAGGACTCGATGTTGCGTAGGTAATTCAACGCACGCGACCGGGTCACCTCCGACGTGTCGAAGCCCTTCATCTCCGCCCGCTGGAGCGCGTGGGCCACGTGGATGCTGTAGGAGGGCACAGACTCCTTCCCTCGCGTCCAGACGGGCCAGCCGCCGTCCTCGTTCTGGAGGCTTTGCAGGCGGGCAATGTCACGCTCCATGCTCTTGTCCAGTTCGGCCGGATCGGGCAACCCCTCGGCCTGGAACGCGCTCAGCACATCCCGCAGCGCGGCCACGCCCAGCACCCGGGACGCGATCTGCTCCGAGCACTCGAAGGGATAGCTGGTCAGATAGAGGACCGCGTCGGTCAACGCCTGGAGAGAGGTGGAGGAGGTGTTGATCTCCAGCCCGCCGAACTGGGGGAAGACGTTCGCAGGCGTGGCGATGGGCTGGACCACCGCGCCCTGGTCCACCACGCCGTAGGTGGCGAAGGCCTCGGTGGTGGCCGGCGTGTAGACGGGCAGCTCCACCTCCTGCGCGTCCGCGTACGCGCCCGATGCCGCCGCGATCTGGAGGCGCGTCGTCCCCGCGTTGACCGTGGCCGCGGGGAAGCGGACTTCCACCCGGTCGTTGGCCGGGACCATGACCCGAAGGCCCGGATCGCCGGTCAGCGCCAGGTTAGCGGCGCGCACGGCCACGTCCACGGAGAGGGGCTGCTCGGTCTGGTTCTGAATCACCACCGGCAGCTCGAAGCGGTCGCCGAAGTTGAGGAAACGGGGCGCGGACGGGCGCACCATGAGCGCCATCCGCGCCGTGATGTTGGACTCGCCTGTGCCGAAATATTTGCCATCGGCCACGGCCACGGCCATCACCCGGTAGCGGGTCAGGTTGTCGGGCAGCTTCACATCCACGGTGACGCGGCCGTTCGCATCCGTGTTCACGGCCGGCGCGAAGGTGGCCAGCGGGTTGAAGTCGCTGCGCACCTGGATGGGGGAAGCGCCCGTTTCCCCTGGCGGCGGAGCGGGAGCTGCCGACCGTGCGCTCACGCCGACCGCCGCCTCTTCCATGGCCGGGGCGAAGGCCATACCCAGGTCGGGGACGGCCATGGGCGCGGGGGCGCCCGCCGCCATCATCACGCTTTCGTTTGCGGCGTCGGCAGCCTGGGCCACCAGGGCCTGGGGATCGGTGAGCACGATGTTCTCCCGACCGTAGACGCTGGTCAGGTCCGCGCTCCGCTCCCCGTAGAAGATGGCCAGCGGGTCGGCCAGTTGGTAGTTGGTCAAGGCCAGGATGGCCTCGTCCACCACCACCACGGCCACTTCGGCCCCTGCCACAGGCTGGCCCCCGGCGTCGGTGACGCGCACGTCCAGGCTCGTCTCCGCGCCCGGCTCCAGCGCGCTTTCCGCGGGGATCGCTTCCACGGACAGCGCCCGGCTGATGGGTGGGACGGCCAGGTTCAGGCTACCGCTGGCGTAGGCCGGCCGGGGCGGCGCGTCCTCCACAGGCTGGCCCTTGTCATCCAGCCGCGGGGCCGAGCCCACCAGGTCCACCTGGACGCGCAGGTTGGGAATATGCGCCTCCTCGATGGGCACGCGCAGGGTGGTGGTGGCCTCATCCATGGTGAAGCGTTCGGTGTAGAGGATGCCGCTGCGGGCCACGGTCAGCAGCCCCTCGGCCGGCGCGAAGGGGGACTGGACCAGGATTTCGGCCACGTCGCCGGGCTGGTAGCGCTCCTCGTCCGGGATCAGGACCGCCTCTTCCTGCTCCACGTTGCGGGCCGGCGGCCGCTGGCCGCCGCTCACCCAGCGGGAGAAGCGGGTGCGGTTGGGCCGGCCAGCCTCATCCTTCACCAGCGCGGTGATGCGGTATTCGCCGCCGTTGGCCGTGTCGAAGGTGCATGCGACCGCCTCGTCCGCGGAGGTCACCTGGCAAACCTGGGGATCGATCTCTTGCTCCACCCAGTCGCCGTTCTCATATTTCCATTGCAGGCGGACCGCGGTCATCTCGATCGCCGCGCCGGCCACCGCGTTGCCGTCCACATCGGTGACGATGGCCTCGATCTCCAGGGGATCACCCTGCTCCACGAACGCGCGCGCGCTGCGCAGGCCCACGTAGAGGGTGGAGGGGTGGACCAGCAGGCTGGCGGACGAGGCCCAGGCCTGGCGGTTGACGTCGGTGACCCGGGCTTCGGCCGAGACGGTGTAGGGCCGGATATCCTCCATGGCCGCGAACTGCATCTTGAGATAGTGCTTGCCGGCGGCGTCGGTGCGTCCTTCGAAGGTCTGGACCTGGGCGCCGCCCTCGCCGTCATACCCGTAGCCGTACTCATAGGCCGGATAGAACCACCAGGGCGTCCACTCGCCGAAGATGAAATCGGGCCAGTTGGGGGGCGAGTAGCTGCCGGGCTGGCTGGACACGGTCCACGTGGTCTCCGCGTTGGGCAGGGGACCACCGGCGAAGTATTTGGCTTCCACCGACGCCAGGGCCTCATCGCCCAGGTAGAAGGGACCTTCGTCCTCGATCTGCGCCCTGACCTCGAATTCGGGGCGGCGGAACTCCTGGATCTGGAAGGCGTGGGTATAGCTGTCGCCGTATCCGCTCAGGTTGCCCTGGGCGGTGAAGTAGACGGTGGCGTACCCCAGGTTCGTGTTTTCCGGCAGGCTGAAGCTGAGGTCGAAGCCGGCCAGGTCGGTGAGTTCGGCCACGCCGTCGCCCAGTTGGTTGCCGCGGGGATCCATGATCTGGTAGCGGACCGAACCGCCCTGGACGTCCGGCAGCGCGACATCCCCCTGGGGACCGCCTTCGATGGTCCGCAGCCAGCCCTTGATGTGCACCTCTTCGCCGGGCCGGTACATCTGGTGGTCGTCGAAGACGTACCAGCGCAATTCATCCACCACAGGCCGCTCGCTCCAGCCCTCGTCGC
Source organism: Chloroflexota bacterium (assembly GCA_024277175.1). Classification (GTDB taxonomy): domain Bacteria; phylum Chloroflexota; class Anaerolineae; order Caldilineales; family Caldilineaceae; genus JAJRVT01. The sequence continues at coordinate 66,237 of JAJRVT010000155.1, forward strand.
TCCAGTAGGCATAGCGGCTGTAGGGCAGGATGGCCGTATCATCTCCCAACTCGCCCACCAGCAGCGACGCCGGCTGGTCAGAGAGGGGCAACCGGGCCACGCCGCTGGCGTCGCTGATCCCGCTCGCGCCGCCTGACAGGCCCAGGGCCACGCCCTCCAGGGGCGAGCCGTCGTGCAGGTCCGTGGCCCACGCCACCAGTTGCTCCGGATCCGAGAACGCGTCCAGCCCCAGCCGGGTGACCTGGACCCAGGTGATAACGAACTGGGGCTCGCGGCCGAAGATGTCGCTGATGATGGGGATGGTGGGCGTCTCCACGGTCACGATCAGGTGGCCGAACTCATCATCCAGCGCGCTGCTGAGGTCAATGGGCGTCTCCACCAACTGGTCGGTCGCCTCCTCCACGGTCAGGGTCTGGTTCATCACAATGCGACCCGGCGGCTCCGGCCGGGGATCCTCATAGTAGCGCCCGTCGCGCAGGTAGGCCTGGTAGGCGCTCCAGTCGTCGGGCGTCACCGCGTAGGCCTTGACCATGAGCTTAGGGTAGTTGATGGAGTAGACGCTGAGCACGGGCGTGGTCGCGCTGGGGTCCAGGGTGACCAGGGGATCGTTCGGCCCCATGAGCGCGCTGGGCATGTCCGTGGTGCGGAAGGTGGCGGTCTCGTCTGCGCCCAATTGCTGGCCGAAGATGTCCTGAAGCCGGCCGCTGACGGTCACCGTGTACTCAGTGCGGCCCTGGGTCGCGCCCCGCAGGCGGATGGTGTTGCCGAACTGCTCCACGATCAGGTCGGGGATGGCCGGCTCCACGCGAATCAGGTCCTCGGAAAATGTTTCCGGATCCAGGGGATTATTGAAAATGAGATTGAAGGGCGTAAAGGGCGGGCATTCCTGACTGCCATAGCTGCACCAGGATTCCTCCAGGCGCAGGGCCGCGTAGGTCTGGAAGCCGAAGCTCTGCACCTCCTCCGTCACCAGGGGACCCTCGGCCGAGGGCGTGCCGGGACCGATGGAGACGGTGACGGTGGCGTCCGCGGGCAGGGTTTCCAGGGTGCGGAAGGTGAGCCAGCGGCCCTGGCCGGCCCGCTCCGCCAGGCGCGCCACGTCCTCCTTCGCGGCCAACTCCTCCTCGCCACCCAGGCGCACGGGGAAGGTCTCCCGGTTGGCGCGCACGGTGATGGTTTCCAGCACGGCTTCGGGGTCGATCTGCTGGTCGAAGGCCACGAACATGAGCGGGTTGCGGGGCTGGGGACCGTAGCCTGGGTAGGAGTTGACCATCACCGGCGGCGGCGTGCGGAAAGTCCAGCGCACGGCCTCGTCCAGGACGCCACCCACCGCGGACGTGGTTCCGGCCGGGACTTGGGCCGTGTACTCGGTGGCCTTGGGGAAGCGGTCCACCTCGCCCGCGTACTCGAAGGTGAGGGTGCGCGTGCCGATCCACTTCCAGACGCCGGGAAGTTGGGGCGTCAGCTTGACCGGGACCTCCTCTGCGGTCAATTGTTCGATGGTGGCCAGGGGAACCATGGGCTGGTTGAAGGTGACGCTGAGGAAGGGCGCGATGGGGATCTCGCCTTCCGGCGCGTAGCGCAGCACCTCCAGCGGTCCCGGCTCCACCGGTTCCGTTCCGGATTCCGGGGACGATTCGGGCGCGGGGAAGGTTTCGGTGATCACGTCGCCGGTGCGGGGCGCGGGCAGGGATTCGGGCGGCAGACGGAACGCTTGCTCGTCCCCCTCTTCCGCGGGCAGGGGCGGCAGCCGGTCCAGCAGGGCCTGGGTCTCCGCGTCGGAGAGGGGCTCGGTCGCGGCCACGGGCTGGGGCTCGGCCCGCTCTGGCTGCTCCGCGCCCGGGCTGAGCACAATGGTCATGCCGCCTCCTTCGCCGTCCGGGGGGATGGGCGTATCGAACCGGATTACGGTCTGCGCCACGGGTGCAGGTCGGACCGAAGCCGCGCCGGCCGTCAGGGGCCAAAGTTGGCCTAGAACAATAAAAATTGTCAGAAAAGATTGAAACAGGCGACGTCGGCTGCGAGGGATGGGCGTGAATGGATGACGCATTGCGCTCCTCCTCTGGAACGGGCGGGACGCCCCGCGCCGGGCGCATCCTGCACTGTGGCGATCGATGATGTCGTCACGTCCCCGGCACGGGCCACAGATTTCGACGCTTACCGAGTGCATCTGGCCCGTGCCGGGGACGTTCGGAGATGTTCATTCTGTTGACGGCGGGGTGGGGTGGTTTGTTCCGAGGAAGAGCAGAAATTGAAGATTGAGGATTGAAGATTGGGGCATAGGAGATTTTGGGATAGAAGCGAATCTCCCGATCTCCAATCTTTAATCCTCAATCTTCAATCATCCCCTCCGGCAACCGCGCCGCCACCGTCACCGTACGCTCGTTGCGCAGGGTGACCTGGCCGGTGTGGCCGCCGGGGAGACGCTTGACGAACCGGCGTCGGGTCACGGCCACGGGCGCGGCTTTCTCGCCCCGCAGGCTGGAGTAGTAGGCCGCCAGTTGAGCCGCGGCCTGGATGGTCGCCTCGTCCGGCTCACGGCCCCGGCCGCGGATGACCACGTGGGAGCCGGGCGCATCGCGCACGTGCAGCCACAGGTCATCGGCGTGGGCCATACGAAAGGTGACCGCCTCGTTCTGGCGGGCGTTGCGCCCCACCAGGATCTCGAACCCTGTGCGGCTCTCGAAGCGGCGCGGGCTGGCGGCCTGATTGCCGCCCTTTTTGCCGGGCGCCTGCTTGCGCCTGGCCAGCAGCCCCATGCGCGCCAGTTCATCGCGCACGGCCTCCATCTCCGGCTGATTCTCGGCCAGGCTCAGGTCTGCGGCCAGTTGGTCCAGAAAGGCCAGGTCCGCCTCCAGTTCGGCCCGGCGTTTGGGGATGAAGACCGCGGCCCGCTCCAGCTTGGCCGCGCGCTTGAAGAGCCGTTGGGCCTGCTCCACGGGCGTCCGCTTGGGGTCCAGGGGAATGCGCAGGGTCTCCTCGCCCAGATCGACTGCGAGTTCGTCCTGGCCGGGCTGGATCTGGCTGGAGAGGGCCAGGAGCCACTCGGCCTGCTGGCGCAGGCGTTCCGGTTCGCCCGGCGCGGGTTCGTCCGCGGCCAGGCCATCCAGCCGCCGTCGCAGCTTACGCCGGGCCTGCCGGATCTGGTTGGCGATCGCGGCCCGCAGCGCAGCGTAGGCGTCCGGCGCGGAAACCTCCGCGGCAGTCTGCTCGCTTCGGCCGGCGTAATACCGCTCCAGGGCCGCGCTCATGCTCGCAGTGGGTTCGAAGCGGCCGCGGAAGTGGATTTCATAGGGGGCGAAGGCCACGACTTTGTTCTCCTCCACGGCCAGGCCGGGCATCCAGCCCCCTTCCCGGACGGGCGTCCACAGGGACTGCAAGGCCTGCACCAGGGCCAGGGGATTGGCCGCGCGCGCGGGGGCGTTGGCGTCGCAGGCCGCGCGCCAGGCCAGCTCACGCGCCTGGGTGGGGCTGACGCCGGCCACGTAGCCGATCAGCGCCCGCCACAGCTTGCCGTCGACCTGGGTGATGGCCGCCAGGCGCGCGTAGTACTCTTCCCGGCCATCGTCCAGGGGCGGGAGCTTGTCCATGGGGGGCGGGGGCGCATAGGGCCGGCCCGGCGTCAGCGGGCGGGCTGTCTTGCCGCCGCGCGGGTGCATGACCGCCAGGATGACGTCGTCCGGCCCCAGCAGGAGGAGGTTGGCGTTGCGGCCCATGGGTTCGGCCACCAGGGTCACCGGGCCGTGGGCCGGGTGCTCGAAGCTCAGGCGCAGCACCCGCTCGGCCGCGTCGGGCTGGCGGACTGCGGTCAGGACGCCGCCCCGCACCCGCTTGCGCAGCAGCAGGAGCAGAGGCGAGTGGACGTCCGCGCCCCGGCGCAGCTTCTGGCTGCTGAGGTGGACGCGGCTGGCCGTACGGCTCGCGGAGAGGAGGAGATAGCGGCGCTGGCGGTTGGCGTAGATCTCCAGGCCGACGCTGTCCGCGTTCACCAACAGCGCCTGTTGCACGCGGCCGCCGGCTAGGGTCCCGTTCAGTTCATGGGCCATACAGGCCAGAGTGAGGGCATCAAAATGCATAAAAGAGGGGCATCAACCGGGGTTCGTTTGCCCTGCCTCCTGGAGTCGTTCGACTAACCACAAGTTGACCAAAGTTTCAGGCAGAATGCCGCGTTCGCGAGCCTGAGCCTCAACCTGCGTATAGACTTCCGGCATCAGGATAATTCGTCGCCTCTGCTGAGCCTTGACTGTGAATTCAGCATCGTGGGTCTGATCCCAGTAGTCGTCCAAGCTGTGTGTGTCCCAAAAATCAGCGATCTCTTCCAGCGTGCGGGCCTTCGAGATGCTGGTCAGTTGTTGATCATCGCGTTCGCTCATAACGTCTTCGCTCCTTCTTGTCCATATCTCGTCCGCTCAAAATCAGCGCTACATTGGTCGCCTTGTAGATAAAAAAGACGATTAAGTATCGCCCCGCATCCGTCTGTCCACTGGCCGAATATACATCTTCTCCTGGTCTATATCCCGACTCAACAAAACGGATACTGTGGGCGATTAAAAAACACCTCTTCAGCCTCATTTTGAGTAACGCGATGCTTGATGGCCAGTTTTTCAATAATGTCAGGTAGCCAAACAAGGTCATCAATGTACATGGTCGCGTCCTCTTCCCGCCTGACGAGTCATCCCGGATTGTTTTGTACAACCTTTCCGATGACACATTATACTACTTTTTGCGAGCTTATGCTTGATAGCAATTCACTCCCATTCACTCCGTATCCAGCTTTTGTGGTTCAAGTTCTTGTTGACGCCACGCCCGCGCCATGACCGGCTCGCGCGCTTCCATGGTCCCGCCGGTCGCGAAGTAGCGGCCGAGGCTCTCGTACCAGTCGCGCTTGACGCTCATCTCCGCGTAGGCAGCGTCGAGCTGGCCGGCGCGGTAGTCGCCCGGATGGCGGTTCTCGAAAAAGCAGAGGTCGCGCGGGACCCGGGGACGGAAGGGCGGCAGCCGCTCCTCGTCAGCCACGCCGATGCAGAGGCCGTACAGAGGCAGGACGCCGGCGGGCAGGGCCAGCTCCCGGGCGATGACGTCGGTGTTGTTCTGGACCGCGCCGATGTAGCAGGTCCCATAGCCCAGGGCTTCGGCCGCCAGCATCATGTTCTCGGCCACCATGGTCGCGTCGCTGGTCCCGTAGATGAGGGAGATGCGTTCGCGCATGCCCCATTCGCCGCCCCGGTGCTCGATCAGCTGGCGCAGACGGTGGACATCCAGGCAGATGACGAAGAACTCGGCCGCGTCGCGGATGTGCTGTTGGTTGGCGGCCAGGGTGGCCAGGCGGGCGCGCAGGGCCGGGTCGGTCACGCGGATGACGCTGTACATGTGGCCGCCGGCGTCGGTGGGCGCGCGACGTCCGGCCTCGATGATCAGGTCCAGGTGACCGTCCGCCAAGGGATCGCGTTTGTAATGGCGAATAGAGCGATGACGGCTGAAGAGGTCCAGGGGATCGGGAAAGTCGGGTCGGTCCATGTGATGAACTCCTTCTACGCGATGAATCGAAACTGAAATCAGGGTCACATTCCGGGATTCGACCACAAAAGACGTGACAACGGGAGATGGCCTGGCCGGATCCCGGAATGCTGCCCCCCCTTATGAATCAACGGAACAGTGACCGTAGCAGAAAGCTTCCCGCAAGTCAAACGGTTTCACGGTTTGGTTTCCGCGTGGATTGACAACTGAGGCGGGCGCGCATAGAATAAGACGGAACAGCAGATGCGGGTCGGTGGCGGAATGGCAGACGCAGCGGACTTAAAATCCGCCGGGGCAACCCTTGTGGGTTCGAATCCCACCCGACCTATCGTATAGCCAAGACCCATCGCCTCTCTGGAGATGTGACGGCGCCCCTCTAACAATTGAACGCATCGTATGCGCGCGCCCGGCGGAAGCGGAATCCGGTCCTTTCGACCGGATCCATCTCTGATTCAGCGTCAGCCATGGCAGCGCGCGGAAGGCGCATTTATCTGTTATTCATCGCCGTCATGATCGAGACCAGGAGGAGCTGGCCAATGAAAGAGCATATCTCATCAACGCAAAAAACCGGGCCTTTGGGGCGCCATCGCGAGGGGCTTGGACATCCGCGAAATTTTCGCTCTCTTTCCCGGGCGTTAAGCAGGCGCGGGCTAGGCGCGCTGCTGATAGGCGTCTTCGTCATCGGGGTCGCGCTAACGCCGACGATCGCGCGCGCCGAGGATGGCGTGCATATCGTGCGCAGGGGCGAAAGCCTGGGCATGATCGCACAGCGACATGGCGTGTCTGTGCGCGAATTGATCCGCTACAATCACCTGGCTAATCCCAATATTCTCGTGGCCGGTCAACGTATTCTTATCCCAGGGGAGTATGAGGAATCGCTGGATAAAAACGCTGAGGCTACGTCGTCCGAGGCAACGACCACAGAGGAGAATAAAGCCGCGACCAGCTCTGCCAAGGAGACGGACTCCACGCTGGCGACGCTGAAGCCGACCACCGTCGAGGCGCTGCCGGGGGACAATGGCTACCACTATGTCCGCGCCGGCCAGAGCATGACTCAGATCGCGCGCATGTATGGCATGGAGTTGGAGGACATCATGCGCCTCAACGCGGTGGTCAACCCTGATCTGTTACACGTGGGCCAGAAGTTGCGCGTCTCTGTACGCGCCCCCGCGCTGGATGCGGACGAGGAGCGGGATCTCAGAGAGGCCAGGGCGATCCATATCGTACAGGCCGGCGAAACCCTGAAGGATATCGCGCTGGAGTATGGCGCCACCACCCAGGATCTGCTGGCCGCCAATGGACTGCCCAACGAACACTTCCTCTATCCCGGACAACGGCTGCGGGTCCATTCGACCCTGCGCGCGGCCCAGGACATGACCAAAACTATGGCCAAGGCCCCGGCAGACGGCAAGCGCTGGATCGAAGTCAATCTCTCTGACCAGACGCTGACGGCCTGGCAGGGGGACGTCGCGCTCATGTACACATCGGTGAGCACGGGCAAAGCCTCCACCCCCACCGTCACCGGGCGCTTTAAGATCGGAACCAAGTACACGGCCCAGCGTATGATCGGGCCGGGGTATAACCTGCCCAATGTGCCCGCGGTCATGTATTTCTATCAGGGTTACGCCATCCACGGCGCGTACTGGAACCCGCCCTTCGGCACGCCCTCCAGCCACGGCTGCGTCAACGTACGCCCGTCCGAAGCCGAGCAACTCTTCGAATGGGCGCCGGCGGGGACGGAGGTGTGGGTGCATTATTGAGTAAAACGTAAGATGTGAGAAGCAAAAGGGAGATTAGAGATTGAAGAGATTGGGGAGACTGCGACTCGGCGTCTCCCGCCAATCCCTTCAATCTCTAATCTCCCACTCTCCAATCTTTAATCTTTAATCGTAACTATTCAGGCCGAAGCCGGTTGATAGATAAGACATACAGAACGCAAAGGTAAATCAAACAAATGGCTGCTACTATAGAACAATCATGACAGCACTACTCAGGTATAGCCGCGAGCAGTTAGAGCAACTGGATAA
>JAJRVT010000156.1 GCA_024277175.1 Chloroflexota bacterium
CCCGGAGATGTTTCGCGGCCGGGGAGTGGAACGCTTCCTCCTGGACCATGCGCCGCGCGCGTTCGACCAGATCATGACCATATCCCAGCCGTTGACAGACTATGTTTCCAGTCAGACCCGCGCGCCTGTCCACACCATTGGCGCAGGCCTGCCGCGCGAGGAATTGCTTTTTGGTCAGCCCAGGATCGAGCGCAATGATGGCGTGAAGCGGGTCATGTATGTGGGGGATGACCGGCCGCGTAAAGGATTGCGTGAATTTCTGGCGGCAGGCAAGCGGGTGTACGCCACCCACCCCTATCTCCAGCTGATCGTCATCTCCAAGCGGCCCTGCGCCATCGAGTGCGCCGCGCCCCATGAATTCCACCTGCATCCTTCCCACGAGCGCCTTTCTGAACTCTACCGCAGCGCCGACCTCTTCGTCTCCGCGTCGTGGGGCGAAGGGCTTGGCTATCCGCCCCTGGAGGCCATGGCCTGCGGAACGCCCGTGGTGCTGACCGATTCGTCCGGCGTGCGCGATTACGCCGTGGATGGCAAGAACTGCCTCATGGTCCAGCCTCGGGATGTGGCGGGGCTGGCCGCAGCCATGGCCCGGCTCCTGGATGAGCCTGACCTGGCCGCGCAGCTGGCTGCGGCCGGGCGGGAGACGGCGGCCCGCTATGGATGGGATGCGGTCATGGATCGGATGGAGGTCGCGCTGGAAGAACTGACGGCGTAGGTCACGCATCCTTGCGTGACGTCTGGGGCGATAGAACTGTCGGGCAGGGATGCCCGACCTACGGACGGCGCAGCAGATCCTCAACGATCGTTTGCAGCCGCCGGGCGATGACCGCCTCGCTGCAACAGCGTTCATAGCGTTCGCGGCCGGCCCTGGCCAGCCTGTTACGCAGGTCCCCATCGTCGGCCAGGGCGCGCAGAGCCTGGGCCAGTGCGTCGGCGTCGCCCGGCGGAACGAACCAGGCCGTCTCGCCGTGGGTCAGCAGTTCCCGGTTGCCGGGCGCGTCGGCCGCGATCACGGGGCGACCTACGGCCAGCATCTGGTAGATCTTGCCAGGGATCACCCGGCCGGCCTTGTCGCCAGACGAGAAGTGACCGCCCAGGCAGATGTCCGCGGTCCTGATCTCCTGGGCCAATGTGGTCGGGCTGACCGGAGGCGCGAAGGTAACGTTGGTCAGCCCCAGCCGCTCCGCTCGCTCGCGCATCTGTGCGTGCAGAGGGCCGTCGCCGATGAGTTTGATTATCAACGGCGCGTCGCCTACTTGCGCGGCCGCGTCCAGGATCACATCCATGCCGTGCAGGGGCAGGAAGGTGCTGTAGCCCAGGACGCGCAGGGGATTGTTCTCGGCAGGTGGCGGCGCGGGCGTGAAGATGACGTCACTACAGCCCACCGGTAGCGCGTCGAAACGATCCCGGGGCAGGTTGAAAGTTTCCACGAAGTAGTCCACATGGCTCCGGGTGTCGAGGAGCACATGGTCCGCGCGCAAGCAGTTGGTCCGGTCGAGCCAGAAGGCGGCGCGCCCGGCCGGCGACCCAGGGGCATAAAGCTGTCGATCAAAACAGAGGGTGTCATAGGTGGAAACGAAGGCGTCGAAGAGCAGAGGTGCGCGGATCACGGGCGCGAGCAGGCGCAGGATCAGATGGCCGTAGAAACCGATGAAGACCAGATCGTAGCGGCTGCGCAGGAGCAGGGGCGCGGCTCGGCGGGCCACATCCAGGCCGTTGACGCTCAGGGAGCGCCCCTTGCGCCCGGCGATGACGTCCACGTGGGCGAAATGCTGGAAGGCGTGCAGGAGCACCTGGTTGCGGGCGTATTCGATTTCACGGCCGGCCAGGAAGAGTACGCGCATGAGAGTGGCGGGGTTGTTTTTCCTCCGTCAAAGGTGGATGTTAAATGTGATCTCTTGTAGAATAGAGATCAATTTGTGTGAATGTTGATCGTGGAGCAAAAATCATGATTTCCCCACCTCAAATCCAGGCTTGGAAACACCCCCATCAGTTATACCGGATGCAGAAGAATTTTCCTAATGTTCTTATCGATCTGCAAAATATGCACGGGGATATTTTTTTGCTCAATTTGGGCGTCAGACGCGTTTTGGTGCTCAGTCACCCTGAATACGCCCGTCATGTACTCATTAAACGGGCAGATAACTACACAAAGCAGGGCCAACTAAGGACTCCTTTACGCACAGTCGTGGATGATGGTATCGTCGTTGTTGACGGTGCAGAGTGGCGACGAAGACGGATAGCGCTTCAACCCACTTTCGCCCGGATGCAAATAGCTGAGCGCATTGATGACATGGCGACAACCGTTGCAACTGTACTGGATACGCTGATTTCATCCACTGAGACGCCTCTTAATGTGAAGACCAGCAACGATGTAATACACCGCCTTACAGCTATTCTTACACTGAAAGCTCTATGTAATCAACCGACAGACATGTCTTTATCTGATGCAATGAGAAGCGCCTATATAGCCACTGAACAAACTTCCTTATCAGGGGCGTTACTATCAGGAGCTTCCCTATGTGCCTATAATAGGTGAGACAACTTGTTCGAAGAAATTACTGTAGAATTCTATCGAACAAGGAGTCGAATATGAACGTCAAGCAAGTCGTATCAAGCAACGGAAATCGTCAGCCCATGAACCAAGAACCGGATCC
>JAJRVT010000157.1 GCA_024277175.1 Chloroflexota bacterium
GAGGCCGTCACCGAGGCGGAAGAAGCGGTTGAGGCGGAAGCTGAGATCGTGGCTGAAACGGAAGCGATTGAGAGCGCGAAAACCGACGCCGAGGACAAGGGTGAGCACAAACGTGTGGTGCGCACCCTGGCCGTGGGACAGGCCGTGGAAGGCGTAGTTAAACGCACAACCGAATTTGGCGCTTTTGTGGACATCGGCGTTGGCCGGGATGGATTGATTCACATTTCCGAGTTGGACGTTCGCCGCGTGGGCAAGGTGACGGACGTGGTGAAAGATGGCCAGAAGATCACGGCATGGATCAAAAAGCTGGATCGGGCCCGCAACCGCATCAGCCTGACTTTGATTCCACCGGGCACCAAGACCATTCGCGATCTGGCCAAGGGCGACCTGGTCGAGGGCGTCGTCACCCGCATCGTGCCTTATGGCGCTTTTGTGGACATCGGCGTCGGTCGCGATGCGCTGCTCCATGTGCGTGAAATGGCGGAAGGCTACGTGGCCAAACCCCAGGATGTGGTCCAGGAAGGCGAGAAACTGGAAGCCCGCATCATCGAGGTGAGCCGTCGCCGCGGTCGCATCGACCTGAGCATCAAAGGGCTGCGCCCTGAACCGGAAGCGGAAAAGGCCGCCGTGGAAGTGGCCGAAGATGAGGTTGAAGTCGAAGATCCCTATGCCAACGTCGAAGTGCTCTCACCCATGGAACTGGCCTTTAAGAAAGCCATGTCCGAGGGTGCGGAGAACGTCAAAGGCGTGACCAAGAAGCGCAGCAAGCGCGCTCGTCGGGATCAGGTGCGCGCGATCCAGGATGAGATCGTTTCGCGGACCTTGGACACCAGCGGCTCCAACTAAAATTTTACATAGCGGTTAAATTTGACATAACGGTATCAGGGTGACGGGCAAGACGCCTGTCACCCTGTTTTGATTGGTGGAATTTTGTGCTAGTATGGGGCGTGAAGGGGTGAGGCATAGGCTATGTAGATTCAGGGAAAGCGGGCGTTGGTCACAGGCGGGGCGCACCGGGTGGGCAAAGCCATTGTCATGATGCTGGCCCAGGCCGGCGCGGATGTGGCTGTCAACTATCACGCTTCGGCCGAGTCCGCAGAGGAGACGGTGGATGCTGCCCGCGCGCTGGGCGTGGACGCGTGGTCCGTGCGCTGCGATGTGGGTGACTGGGCGGACGTGCAGGCCATGGCCGGGCAGGTTCTTACCCGTTTTGGCGGCGTGGACATCATCGTCAACAGCGCCAGCCTCTTCCTGCGCACCCTTTTTCCCAGCGATGAGGTGGAGGCCTGGCGGCGGGTGCGGGCGGTGGGGCTGGACGGACCTTACTATGTCTGCAACAGCCTGGTCCCCCAGATGACGGAGGGTGGGGCCATCGTCAACATTGTGGACAACTGCATCTGGCGGCCCTACCCCAACTTCAGCGCCCACACGGTGAGCAAGGCCGGCCTGCTGGCTCTGACCCGCACCCTGGCCCTGGAATTGGCTCCCCGGATTCGGGTCAACGCCGTGGCTCCCGGCCTTGTGCTGCCGCCCGAACGTCTGCCCCCTGACCGGCGGGAGGTCATCGCCGGGCGCACGCTGCTCAAACGCTGGGGAGAACCCGCAGATGTGGCCCAGGCCGTCAAGTATTTGCTGGAAGCTGATTTCGTCACCGGCGAGGTGCTGGTGGTGGACGGCGGTGAGAGCTTGGGCGGGACCTGATCTGAGGGAGACTGTTCAGGCGAATCCTGTTAGAACGCGGATTCGCGCTGATCAATACAGATTTTAACGGGTTTTTCGTATCACCTCAATAATCCGGGAGCAGTCCATCGCATTAACCGGGCGAACCAGGGTAAATCGGCTTCGTCTTGGTCAATACGACGCACTCGCCCCGAAAGATTGAGCGGGTACGGTTTTCCCAGAGAAATCCGTTAAAATTCGGTTCTACCCGGCAAAATCTGCGTTCCAATGATGGTCGCTGGATGGCCATACTCGAAGAAGTGTAAGGAGGTGAATCTTGTTCACACGCGAGCAACTGGAAGAGCGGGAAGACCTGATGCTGGCCCCCTATGGCATGCGCAGCCGCGACAGCCGCGGGCGGACGGTCCCGGAGTCGGAGCACCCCTATCGCACCGGCTATCAGCGGGACCGGGATCGCATCATCCACACGACCGCGTTCCGGCGATTGGACTACAAGACCCAGGTCTTCGTCTACAGCGAGGGCGATCACTACCGCAACCGGCTGACTCACAGCATCGAAGTGGCCCAGATCGGACGCACCTTGGCCCGCTCCCTGGGCTGCAATGAGGATCTGACCGAGGCCATCTGCCTGGCCCATGACCTGGGGCATCCTCCCTTCGGCCATGTGGGCGAGGCCACGCTGAATGAACTCATGCGTGCGCATGGCGGTTACGATCACCAGCGCCAAACCTATCGCATCCTTACTGAACTGGAGGAGCGCTACCCCCAGCACAAGGGGCTGAATCTGACCTATGAAGTGCTGGAAGGGGTGGTCAAGCACGATACCGACTACGACATCGTGGACGCTTCCGACTACAATCCCCACGAGCGAGGCACCCTGGAATGTCAGATCAGTAACATGGCCGACGAGATCGCGTACAACACCAGCGATCTGGACGATGGCCTGCGAGCCGGCATTCTTGAACCGGGCGATGTCAACCAGTTGCAGATATCTCAACTGGTCTGGTCCACATTTTTGGAAGGGGAGGTGTTGGACCTGCGCGACGCCCTCACTCGGCATCGTTTCATTCGCCGTATGGTGGGTATCCAGGTGACCGACACGCTGGAGGCGACCCAGCGCACCCTGGACGAGGCCGGGGTCCACACCCTGGCTGACCTACGCGCATTGCCGTACAACGTGACCGGCTATTCGTCCATGCTGGCGGATTACAACGGAGAGCTTAAGCGCTTTCTGTTCGATCATTTCTATCGCCATTACCGGGTGGTGCGTATGGCCTCCAAGGCTGAGCGCCTGCTCACCGGTCTCTTCACCGCCTATCTGGAGGAGCCGTTGCAACTGCCGTTGGATGTCCAGGCGCGGGGCAGCGATCCGGATCTGGGCCTTCATCGCGCCGTATGCGACTACCTGGCTGGCATGACCGATCGCTACGCTATCCAGGAATACAAGCGCCTATTCGACCCGGATACGCGCGTCTGATAGAACGCGGATAGTGCGGATTGAATGGAAAGGGCTGGATTTTCAAAGGAAAATCCGGCCCTTTCTGCCTAATCTGTAAAATCCGCGTTCTATAGCGGTCTATCCCTTTTTCATGACGCTCATCTCGACCTTGACGTTGTTGAAGACGCCCTTGCTTGCGCCGCTCTGAATATAGTTAGCTTCCAGCACCCGGCACGCCATCAACAAATTTTCGCCCTCAATGGTGAACTCCAGGCCCGGTTGTGCGACCATTGGCTCGCCGCTGACACCGCGGATGCGCTTGTAGTCCGCCTCTTTGTCGTGATCGATTACGTATTCACTGATGAGCACCCGCTGGTAATTGTCGATGCGTTCGCTGTCCACCTTGTCGAAAAGCCACACGTTGAGCGCGATCACTTCTTCGGGGTGCCTCTCCCGATAACCGCCCGGCGATGTGACGCCCACGCCGCAGTCACCAAGGTTGGCCTGGCTTTGGGGATCGGTGAGTGAAAATGCTTGATCGTAGTCGGATTGGCCAAGTTGATAGTGGGCGCTATAGGTGGCGATTATTTCCCACTGCACCCTGCTGGAAGAGTTCACCGGCGCAGTTTGCGGCTTCTGTCTGTCAGCGATGACTGAAGCGGTCGCGGCCGCCATGCCCATATCCGTCACCCAGCCGTCATCTTCCTCTAATTCTGTTTCGTCCTCCTCGTAGACAGGGACCTCGACGGCCGGCTCCTCGGGGAGCGCCTCTCCCTCATTGCTGAAGGAATAATCGGGATACTCAGAGGGATCGACTGTTGGCGCCAGGATGTGGGGAGGCAAGTCGTCCTCGTCCACTTCATTGCCCCAACGATCGCGGGCAGGGTCATAGTCGTCTGTATAGACGTTGCTGCGCCCGGCTTTTGTCGCACTTGCGTCTGCGCTGGGAGGACGTCCCGCAGTCGTTGTGTGGTCGTGGACTTCATAAGCGGCGCTTGTGACGGTGCTGGGCGAGCCGTCATCGCCATCATCATTTTTGTCGTCCTTCCGTTGGGCGAGGAGACGTAGAATTCTGACGCCGCCGTAGATCAGGATCCCCGCGGCCAGCAGGCCCAGCAGCCATTTCAGCCAGCCCAGCCCCTGAGATTCCTGTTGGTCTTGAGCCCGGGGCTGCGGCGTGGCGATCACAGTCGCGATCGCGGTCGCCGCGTCCTTGTCCGCTGCCACGCCCAACGCCGTGCGTAGGGTTTCCAGGTTTTGCACGCGTACGCGGCTGTCGAAATTGACGGTTACAGGATACTGTTTGCCCGCCTCTACGCTGGAGTGGGCGTTAAAATAATCGATGGCGTTTTGGATGGATTCTTCCAGGTTCCCCTCGCCCAGGAAGGCTCGCAACCGGTAGGCGGCCAGGGCCAGCGATTCCTCGTCCAGGCGGGCGGCGTATGCGTCAGCTACGGCAGAAAGGTAGTCAGCTTGGGAGGCCTGATCGAGCTGATGTGGGGAGCCGTTCTCATAGCGCACGGGAAAAATCCCCCAGCCAAGCAGGAACCAGCCGATGAGGATCCCGATGATCAGGCTAACGATCAGCCCTATCCACAACGATTGACGCTGGGTTTCATCAAGGCGGTCGAAGTCATCGCGCATTCTTTCAGGATGCGACTTGTGTTGAACGGGTTGCGGGACTGCCATGGCGATCTCCTGCGGATGATGGGTGCTGGGATGTCAGATCAAGTCACTGCGTTTATCGTTGCGAAGGGTGTCGACGACACGCTTCACCTTCTGAATTTCATCGCGCCGGCCGATCAAAAGCGCATCGCCGGCGTCGACCACGATCAGATTGTCCACCCCGACCAGCGCAATGAATTTTTCTTTACCATAGACAATATTGTCATTGCTATCGATGCTGATGATGTCAGTGCGGATGATCAAATTGCCGTCATCGTTTGTATCCAAGATACTGGTCAGTGCGTCCCAACTGCCCACGTCGTTCCACCCCGCGTCCATGGGGGCGACTGCGGCGTTCTTCGCACCTTCCATGACGCCGTAATCGATGCTTTCAGCGGGCATGTCCGCCCACGCCTCCCGGAGCGCATCCTCAGGGTCCGCGCTGTCGAGACCGGCGTCGATGGCCTCCAGGCATGTGAACACATCCGGCATTTGGCGCTCGATCTCGGACAACATG
Source organism: Chloroflexota bacterium (assembly GCA_024277175.1). Taxonomy (GTDB): domain Bacteria; phylum Chloroflexota; class Anaerolineae; order Caldilineales; family Caldilineaceae; genus JAJRVT01. Next base: position 5,301 of record JAJRVT010000157.1, read on the forward strand.
CGGTCGACCCGGCTGATGAAGATGCCGCCGTTCCAATAGTAGCTACCGTCATCCAGGAAGGCCTTGGCCCGGGCGCGGTCAGGCTTTTCCAGAAATTCGGCCATGGCGTAGACCGGGGACCCTTCCTGCCCAAGCTCGGGGATCGGATCGCCCCGCTTGATGTAGCCATAGCCAGTGTGGGGTTCGGTCGGCTGGATGCCCAACGTCACCAGGTAGCCCGCGTTCGCGGCTTCGATGGCCCGGCCCACAGCCTGCCGGAAGGCGGCTTCATCCGTGATGACGTGGTCCGCGGGGAAGATGGCTACGATCGCATTCGGGTCCCGCCGACGTAAATGGATGCAGGCCAAGCCGATAGCTGGCGCAGTGTTGCGTCCATCCGGCTCGACCAGGATGTTTTCCGTCGGCGTCTGTGACAACTGGGCCGCGGTCAGGTCCGCGTACTGACGCCCGGTGATGACATAGAGATGGTCACCTTCGGCCAGGCCGCGCAGGCGGTCGGCCGTGGCCTGGATCATGGTGCGGCCACTGCCGAGGATGTCAGCGAATTGCTTGGGGTGACGCTCCCGACTCTGGGGCCAGAGACGCGTTCCCCGCCCTCCCGCTAAAATTGCTGCATAAAAATGATCCAAATTCATAAAATATGGTATCCTTTTGCTGCTGATCGATGCGGAGGCTAGGTGCGTACGTAACACATAGTGCTGACCTGACGCACAAGTCCTTTCAACTCCATAATCGCCAATAGACTGCTGGCCTGCGCCGACGGCAGGGCGGAGCGGCGTACAATTTCGTCCACATGCCGTGGCTCCCGGCTGAGGTGGGTGAGCAATTCAACCTCCAGCGGATCGGTCGGAACGCTTTGTTGCACCGCGCGCTGGTCATCGACGCGGGTGAGATTCAATTGGTCCAGGACATCATCGATGGATAGCAGCGGTATGGCGCCATCCTGGATAAGCCGATTACAACCGGCGCTGCCCGGGCGCAAAATGCTGCCGGGTACAGCAAACACATCGCGATTTTGATCGGCGGCGAAGCGGGCAGTGATGAGTGCGCCGCTGCGTTCGCCGGCTTCGACCACGATCACGCCGCGGCTGAGACCGCTGATGATGCGGTTACGCGGCGGGAAATTGCTTGCCTCCGGGCGCACGCCCAGGGCGTATTCACTGACGATCGCCCCCTGTTTGGCGATGGCTTTGGCCAGCATGCGGTTCTGATGCGGGTAGATGGTGTCCACGCCGCTGCCCAACACCGCGATGGTGCGCCCGCCTGCGTCCAACGCCGCCTGATGGGCGATGGTGTCCACGCCCAGGGCCAGTCCACTGACCACTGTGACGCGATTGCGAGCCAGTTCGGTGGCCAGGGTGTGTGCGATCTCTCGTCCGTAGGCTGTGGCGCGCCGGGTGCCGACAATGGCCACCGCCCACACATCCTCTTCCAGGATCGCACCGTTCACGTACAGGACGGGCGGCGGCGCATCGATCTGGGCCAGATTCAGGGGGTAGCGTTCATCCGACCAGGTGAGGAGATCGATGCCAGCCCGCCGGACCCGATCCCACTCCGCCTGGAGGTCCAGCGTACTGCGAACTTCCAGCAGATTGGTCAGCGAACGCCGGTCCAGTGCGCCGCTTTGGGCCAGAGCCATGGGCGGCGCACTCCAGGCCGCTTCCAGTGAGCCGAACGCCTCTAACAGCGCCTTCATGCGCGCCGGGCCGATGCCGTTGACCTTGTTGAATGCGATCCAATAGGCGTTGTTCTCCATGACTCCACCCCCCGGGAGATTTGGGCGTTGTTGGCGGGACTGACCTACTCTCCTTCGATCAATCCATTCGGCAGCATCACGATCATGACGCCATCCTCCAGATTCACATCCTGGACGACGGTGGCGATGGCCGGTACGAGCAACTCTTTGTCCTGATTGACGCCCGGCGCGGGCTTGATGGCATAGACTTCGTTCGCGCCGGTGAAGAGCACATCAGTGATTTCGCCCAACAGACGATCGTCCTGGTCATAGACGGCCAGACCGACGATGTCGTGCACCCAGTAGACGTCCTCGTCCAGAATTGCGGCGTCGGCCTCATCAACGAAGAGCCAGTGGCCGCGTAGCTCTTCAGCGTCTTCCCGATTGTACACGCCCTGAAAGCGAATGAGCAAGTGGGATTTATGCGGGCGCACGGATTCGATGGTCATCTCGGCCAGATTCGTCCCCATATAGAGGGCGACGCCGGCCGCGAAACGGTCGGGGTAGTCGGTGTGCAGCTCGACTTTCACCTCACCACGCAGGCCATGGGCGCCTGCGATCTGGCCAACGGCCAGGTACCCATCGGGCACGATCACCTGCTGATTACGGTATTTGTAGGTTTGCTGGCTACGCATTTCTTTTATCATCTTTGCTGTTTTATCTCGGGCATGAAAAACAGCGGAAGCGCGCTCCCGCTGTTTTTCGCCGACAAGTCAATTTTCGCGATCACGCCGGCCGAAGGCCATTAGAACGCGAATGTCCGTGTTCCGATAATGCCCGAATATCAGCGCTCAGTCGATCTCCAGAATTACCGGCCGGTCCATGTCGCGTGCGGCCACGTGAACCAGGGAGCGCATGGCGTTCGCGACGCGGCCGTTGCGACCGATGACCCGGCCTGTATCCGAAGGCGCCGTGCGCAGTTTCAGGATTGTAGTCCGGCGCGTCTCCTTGCGGTGAACGCTGACCTTGTCCGGAGCTTCGACCAACTGCTCAGCGATAAAACTGACGAGTTCCTCTAACGAAGGGTCCATGTCCATGGTTATGCCGCCACAGGTTCTTCTTCAGATTCTTCGGTCTCTTCGGCTTCGCCACTCTCTGTTTCTTCGCTCTCGGTTTCCTGCTCTTCGGTCACGCTGGCTTCGACAGTCTCGTCAGCCGGCGCTTCCGTCTCGATCTCCAGCGGCAGGGGTTTGCCGTTCTCATCGAGCAGGCCCGCGGTCCGCAGCAAGCGGGCCACGGCATCGCTGGGCTGTGCGCCCTTGCTCAACCAATACGCGGCCCGGTCGAGTTTGATCTCTACCGTTTCGGGATTGGTCAGCGGGTTATAGGTGCCGATGGTTTCGATGAAACGACCATCGCGCGGGGATCGCTTATCGGCGACGACAATACGGTAAAACGGTTTCTTTTTTGCGCCCATGCGGCGCAGGCGAATACGAACCACGGGTATCCTTGCTCCTTAACAGTAACTTTAGCGTCCAGTTAACATTTTATCAGACAGGTGGCCGTCCGTCTTTCAGATGGCCGCCCGCCAGCGCATGATGCGCTACCTAAACATATCCATAATGCCGGCCATGCTGGGGCCGCGCTTGCCGCGGCCGCGACGTTTGCCCCGGCCGCCGCCCAACATGCCCATCTGCTTCATCATCTTCTGCATGTCTTTGAACTGCTTGATCAGCGAGTTGACATCCTCGACCGTCGTTCCGCTACCCCTGGCGATGCGGCGGCGGCGGCTGGCGTTGAGCAGGCTGGGCGAGCGTCGCTCCTGCCCGGTCATGCTGTTGATGATGGCCTCGGTCTTCTTGAGATTTTCCTCGGCGAACTGGGGGTCCAGATCCTTCGTCATCTTGCTCATGCCCGGGATCATGCCCAGGATATCAGTAATGGGCCCCATGCGTTTGATCTGTCGCAGTTGATCCAGGAAATCTTCGAAGTTGAAATCGCCTTCCTGGAGTTTTTTCTCCAGTTGTGCAGCGTCCTCTTCGGAAAAATTCTCCTGTGCGCGCTCGATCAGGGTCAGCACATCGCCCATGCCCAGGATGCGTCCGGCCAGGCGGTCGGGCTGGAAGGGCTCCAGGTCGGACAGTTTTTCGCCCGTGCCCAGGAACTTGATGGGTACGCCCGTCACCTGGCGCACGCTCAGCGCCGCACCACCCCGGGCGTCGCCGTCGATCTTGGTCATGATCAGGCCGGTCAGAGGCACGCTCTGGTTAAAGCCCTCGGCCACGCGCACGGCCTCCTGGCCGGTCATGGCGTCCACCACCAGCAGGATGTCCGACGGGCGCGCCACCATGCGCACCTGCTCCAGTTCCTGCATCATCCGTTCGTCGATCTGCAACCGGCCGGCCGTGTCCAGGATGGCCACCGTATAGGCCTTGGCGCGTGCGAATTTGAGCGCATTCTTGGCGATGGTGGAGGCGGGCGTCTCCGTCCCCTCGCTGTAGACGGGGATGTCAATCTGGGATCCCAGCACCTCCAACTGCTGGATGGCGGCCGGGCGGTAGATGTCCGCAGCCACCATCAGCGGGCGTTGACCGTTCTTACGCAAGTGTAGGGCCAGCTTGCCGGCCATGGTCGTCTTGCCTGCGCCCTGGAGGCCGACCAGCATGATCACCGACGGAGGCGGGCCGGAGAGGTTCAGGGGGGCGGGGGAACCCAGGGTCGCGATCAGCTCCTCGTTGACGATCTTGACGACCTGCTGGGCCGGCGTCAGGCTGTTCATCACCTCGGAGCCGATGGAGCGCTCCTTGACCCGGGCGACGAAGTCCTTGACGACCTTGAAGTTGACATCCGCCTCCAGCAAGGCCAGCCGCACCTCGCGCATGGCGGCATTGACGTCGGCCTCACTCAGCTTGCCCTGTTTGGCGAGCTTGTCGAAAACGCCCTGTAATTTGTCGGAAAGACTTTCGAACACGGATGACACCTATCTGTTAGCGGCCTTCGGGAAATCCCAAGCCCCTTAGAAATAAAAAATTTGCACCTAAAGAGAGGGCGGGCCCGCCGCCGACGCATTTAGGAACATTTCAACGTGGCTATTCTAGTTGTTTACGCGCTCTGAGTCAAATTACGTGGGACTGGAGTTCGTTTCCCGCCACCGCCGAACCAGGTCCTGTGCAGCCGCCGACCACTCGGGAAATTCAAAGGAGAAGCCTCTGTCCGGCAATTTGCCTGGAACCACGCGTCGGCTTTTCAAGACCAGTTCGCTTTCCGTCCCCAGGAAAAGTGCGCCGATTTCAAGCATCCAACGGGTGGACGGCAGACCGATCCTGGTTCCCCATGCCTCGCGAATGCAGGCCATAAACTCCGCATAGGGTAGCGGGTTCGGTGCAGACAGATTGACGACCCCTTCGACTTCAGGGTGTTCGATGAGCCAGTAGATGCTACGCACAAAGTCTACGTCATGGATCCACGATACATACTGGCCTCCATCCCCCACACGTCCGCCCAAACCAAATCGTACAAGGCGCAACAAGGCGTCAAACACGCCGCCGCGATCCGGGCTCATGGTCATGGCTGAACGCATTTTCACCTTTCTTGTCTGTGGCGTGTTCGCCTCATCGAGCGTTTGCTCCCATCTTTTGGCCACATCAATGCTGAATCGCCATTTGGGAGGACTGTCAGGTTCGTCCCCGCCAATGATGCCGTTGACTTCATTATTGGCCCCGTCATAACGGTGTGCATAAATCGTCGCCGTGCTTGCCTGTAACCATGTGTGCGAAGGGTGTTTTACCTGGCTAATCGCTGTACCGATGGCCCGGGTGGAGGAGATTCGGGAATCCAGAATCTCCTTCTGATTCTTCGCGGTGTAGCGACAGTTTACACTGCGGCCGACCAGGTTGATGACAACGTCGGCTCCGTCAACTTCCGACACCCAATTTCCCAGCGAAGATCCATCCCAGCTCACGAATCGCCACGGTGCGTTCCCGACTCTGCGGCTGAGAACAACCACTTCGTGGCCGTCATTGTGAAATGTGCGTGCGAGGATTGTTCCAACTTGCCCTGAACCACCGGGGATGACAATTTTCATCGATGTTCACCTCACCTTGTGTATGACCGTTCTATGAGGAAGCAGCATCGGTTGGCGGCGGAACGGGCGTGTCGACCGGCGGCGGTGGATTGGTTGGCGGCGGGGGGACCGGCGTGTTGGTTGGCGGCGGGGGGACCGGCGTGTTAGTTGGCGGCGGGGGGACCGGCGTGTTAGTTGGCGGCGGGGCCGGCGTGTTAGTTGGTGGCGGGGCCGGCGTATCAGTCGGTGGCGCAGGCGGAACCGGTGTATCGGTTGGTGGCGCAGGCGTGTTGGTCGGCGGAACCGATGTGCTGGTCGGCGCGGGCGGCTCTGCCGTGGGTGCAGGCTGTTCGTCTGTAGGCGTCGGTGCAGGCGTCTCAGCCGTCGGCGGCGGCGTTTCTGTGGGTTGCTCGACCGTTGGCGCAGGCGTGGCCGTCTCTGCGGGCTCATCTGTGGGCGCGGGCGTCTCGGCCGTCGGCGGCGGCGTTTCTGTGGGTTGCTCAGCCGTTGGCGCAGGCGTGGACGTCTCTGCGGGCTCATCTGTGGGCGCGGGCGTCTCGGCCGTCGGCGGCGGCGTTTCTGTGGGTTGCTCGACCGTTGGCGCAGGCGTGGCCGTCTCTGCGGGCTCATCTGTGGGCGCGGGCGTCTCGGCCGTCGGCGGCGGCGTTTCTGTGGGTTGCTCAGCCGTCGGCGCAGGCGTGGGCGTCTCATCCGGTTCTACAGTTTCGGTTGGCGTTCCTTCCTGTATGGTCGGCGTTGGACTGGGGAAGGGCGTATCCGTGGGCGCGACAGTCGGCGTGGCCGTCGGGCGCGGCCGCACGGCAGTCACCACCGGGGTCGGTCTGGGCGCAGTCGATCCGCCATACACCCCGGGCGGCGCGGAGAGGCGCTCGCCGGCAATGATCTTGCTGGAGGTCAGGCAGTTGGCCTCCATGATTCGGCCTACGCTGACGCCGCTCCGGGCGGCCAGTGCGGACAGGGTGTCGCCAGAGCGTACGGTGTAGCGCACCCAGCCCCTGGGCGTATAGGGACGGCAGGACGGCGTGGGCCTGGGCGTGGCGGTGGGCGGAACAACCGCCGTCGGCGCGGGCGTCGGCGTGGGCGGCGGCGCGAGCACGCGCATGGAGACGCCCTGGACCAGTGGCGTCCCCTGAGATCCGGTCTGCCCGGGCAGGATGCGGTAAGTCAGTTCCACCTGCGCGCCCGGCTCCAGATCGCCGATGATGGTCATAGGCTCGAAGATTTCGACGTTAGGATCCGGCTGGTACTGGGGGGCCACCAGGAAGTCGCCCACTTTATAGCGGGAGGCCTCATAGCCGTGGAAGGTCAGGGTGGAAGTCTCCTCGATGACTAGGTTCTTGCGGTCGGCTTTGGCCGCGGCCTGTTGAACCTCTTTGCTGATTTCCTGTTCTTGCCTGGCCTGGATCGCAGGTTTCTCTTCATCGGGGGCCAGGGCCAACTCCTGGCTGCGCACCCATTCCTTGAGCGGATAGGTCATGTCGCCAGGCACCGACGCCTTGGCCGCGGTGACGATGGAGAGCATGCCCGTCGCCACCAGAATCAGAATGACGGCGATGGGGGCCAGCCGCCAGACGGGTGCGTTCATGCCGCCCACGGTTTCATTGACTTGAACCCAGAGAGAGCGCGCGCGTTGACGCCATCGTGCAGCGAGCGCGGTCGCCCCGGAGCCGGACGCAGCCGCGTCGACTTTGGCTGCGCGCATCTTCGCAGCCTCGACCAGAAATTGGGCCTTATTGGACGCTCGTTTTTGGGGTGTCGGCTGGGGCACGGCCTCTTTTTGCAGACGCCGCGCAGCTTCGACCACCGAGAGCATCTCTGCTATCTCTGTGTGATAGACCTGGGGAATGTCATCCAGTATCGTATCGAAAGGATCGCCCGCGGCCAAGCGTTCGACGGCTTTTGCAAAAAGCGCCTCCAGCTCTTCCTCGGAAAATCGGGTCTCGTCATGCATGGCTCTGTTCGAAAACCTCTATGTAGTTCATTCGCGTCTTGTACGCATCCATTAGCGCAACTGTTCTCGCTCCAGAAGCCCCCGCAGGGTTCCAACCGCACGATACTGAAGAGCCTTGACCGCGCCTTCGGTCTTATCCATCATCGTAGCCACTTCATTGATATTGTAGCCTTCCAGAAAACGGAGGCTGATGACCTGGGCCTGTTCTTCAGTCAGTCGTTGGATGGCTGACCGCAATCGTTCCGCATCCAGGTTTATCTCCGCCGCTGTTACCGGATCGTTCTTTTCGCTCTTCAAGTTCGGCGCGTCCTCCATCGACACATATTGACGCCGCTCGCGACGCCGGTAATGGTCGATCACCAGATTATGGGCGATGCGATAGAGCCAGCCGGAAAATGAACTGCGCCAACTCTTCTGAGCCTGAATCGCTTCCAACATTTTCAGAAACACCTGGCCCGTCAGGTCTTCAGCCAGGGAGGGGGAGCCTGTACGTCGGTAGATGTAACTGTAGATTTTCGATTCATAACGCTCGTACAACTCACCCAGTGCAGCCTCGTCAAAGTCGCTCGCCAAAGCCAACAACCGATCTTCCGGAAGTTCAGAGATGGGGACGCTCTCTTCTTTTTTGGCGGCGCCAAACAGCTTCTCGAACATGATGACGTTACTGGGTGCAAAAAATTACGGTGAGTTTTTTTATCTCTGGGTGGAGGGTGCTGGGGTGGATGGTGAAATAGTCATCGTCCCGCCCGCCAGTCCATCGTGTACGGCAGGCGGGAAGGCGTCAATCGTTGACGTCCGGCGTCAGCGATGCCTGCAGTTCCGGTTGAGCTTGTTTGTACACTTCTGCGATGCGTTGCCCTGCGGTGACGACAGTGAAAACGGCGAGCAGCCACAGTGCGATTCGCATCCAGGGCGTGATCAGACCCAGAACCAGGAGAACGATGCGTTCCGGCCGTTGTAACAGGCCGACCTTGCATTCGAATCCCAGCGCTTCGGCCCGGGCCCGGGTATAGCTGACCATGAGCGAGCCAAGCAAGGTGACGCTCAACAATGTCACTTCCATCCACCCGCTCCCAGAGGCGGCGTAGTAGTATGTCAGGCCGATCAGGACAACGCCTTCAGAGAAGCGATCCATGGTGCTGTCCAAAAAGGCGCCGAATTTACTGGATTGGCCTGTCTGGCGGGCCAATGCACCGTCCAGGGTGTCGAACAGGGCAGCGAAGATGAGCAACACGCCGCCGGTAATGAAATAGCCCAACGCCAGAATAATGGCGATGACCACGGTGAAGAGAAAGCCGATGATGGTCAAACCATTGGGCGTAACGCCTGTCTTCTCCAACAGGGGAATGATGTAGCTCAATGGCGTGGCGAGCAGTTTGCGGCCAAAACTCGAAAACATGGAGAACGCCTCTATGGGTGTAGGCTGGAATCCAGCGCAGCATTTTGGGTGCTATGTCAATTGTATGGCGTCTGAATATTACATGGTGAACGTCAGATAGTCAAACGCTTCGGGCGGGCGGGGTGCGTCTCAGATTTTGGGCGAGATCCGCATTCCGGGATTCGACCACAAGATGCACCGCCGCGAGAGATGGTCTGGTTGAATCCCGGGATGCTACCACGTCCGGTTTCCAAGAGGTTGGGACGCATCCGGGCGGGCGCTGGCAGGCGATTGTAGAGGGGGAATAGATCACAGATCAGATGGGCCGGGCGGATCCGTGGTCTATCCCGTTCTTTAGCCGCTCGCGGGAGAGAAGAGCAGATAGACCGCAGATTGAGCGGATTGGGCCGATCTTCACGGATTTTTCTTGAAAAATCGTACCTGCTCAATAAACCGGGGGGAGTCCGTCGCACTGACCGGGCGTATCGAGGGAATTCGGCCTGGCTTGGGTCAGTGCAACGCACTCCGCCCCGAAATATTGAGGGGATACGAAAAATCCGCCTTTACCCGCTCAATCAGCCCGGTCCGCGGTCCATTTTTCTTCTCTCCCACATGTACTAGCGTCGCACGACCGGCAGGTTCACCTGGCCGTTGGCGCACATCAACCGGATTGGGATGATGCGCACGTTGGCCGGGGCCGAGCCCGCGCTCTTGTCGGCGACGACGATCAACACGGCTTCGTCGATGTCCGCCCGCCGCATGGTCGGATCCACGCTCAGCGTGATCGTATCGGGGATGATCCCGTCTTCGGACGCAGCCGAAACCCATGGCGAGCCAGAGGGCCAGGTGATGCCGTCAGCGTCGGCCGCCATCAGGCGTGGGTTGGCGGGCAGGGGCAGCCTGCTCTCCTGGCCGGCGCTGTCTTCCATCACCAGCACGCCGTCGTCATCGATGCGGGCGCTGACGATCTCGCCGTTCAACGCCGCCATGGCCGCGGCCACCGGGGGCGTGTCCATGATGGATGCGTTGTAAACTACGCCGGCGCTGCCGCCCATCTGGATCAGCGGCTGGCGACTTTCCAGCGGTTCGGTGCACGGATAATAGACGACCGAGACCGATTCCGGGTTCGGGAGCACGGCCGCCGGCTCCACGGTGAATTCGATGGGCACCCGGAAGGGGCTATTGAGCACAGCCGGGTTACTGCTGGTGAAGACCAAGGCCGCCCTGTATTCGCCCGGGAAGAGATTACGGGCGTCGAACTTGAGGAAGACCGAGGCCGGCGCCTGTTCGGTGATGGTGTTCGAAGGGATGCTGACGTCCAGCCAAGTGGGATTGCCCTCCACTTCATAGGTGAAGGGAATGGTCGCGGGGCTGCCGATGTTGCGGAGTTCGTAGCCGCGCGCTGGCCCTTGCAGGCCAGTTTCCAGCGACTCGGTGATGACTTCGATGTTTTCATCGTTGCCGCCCAGACGACGCAAGCCAAAGGCCGGGCCGGGCAGGAATCCCTCCGCATCCAGGTCGCCTGCAAGCAGGGTGCGGCGGTTGGTGGGTAGCGCATACTCGTCCCGATTCATGTTGCGGTCCAGCTCTGGGTAGAGCCAGAGATGGGTCTTGGAGGCGATGATGATCTCGTCCTTGCCGTCGCCGTCAAAATCGCCGCCCACACCGACCCGGAAATCGTCGTTTCCCAGGTTGTCCTCCAAGGTGATGACGCCATCATTGCCCACGTTGATCCCAACCAGGCGCGGGTCCTTCTCGCGGCGGATGAAGAAGAGTTCGTCGTCGCCGCTGCCGTTGACGTCCGCCACCCAGAGGAAGCGCGGGTAAGGGTTGAAGCGCAGAGCGGAGTTAGGCAACTCCAGGTCCAGGTCGTTTTTCGCCGGATCATAGCGATAGATGTAGAGATTTTCGCGCGAGCTGATGTTGCGCGAGATGGGGACCTGTAGGTTTGGCTGGCTGTAGATGTTGCCGAATGTCACGGCCCGGTAGGGCTCATTGCTGCTGGAGTCGCCGAAGAAGCGTTCGAAGCCGGCGCCGATCTTGAAGATGTTGACCTCACCGCCATCTTCATCCAGCAAAGCGACTTCGTCCGTCCCCTGCTGGTCGACGTTGCCAACCGTTACATAACTCCACTCGTTGCCGTCATCCTTGCGCGGAATATGATCTGTCCAGGCGCGGCCATCGGGGACGGGGTTGGCGTTCTTGATGACGGTGATGCGGAATATCTCATCCTTGCCGGGCAGTTTGGCTTCATCTTGCATGAAGTAGCCGAACAGAATTTCATCGGCGTCGATGTTGTCATCGAAGTTGCCGCCAGCCACGATGGTGGGCTTGCCATCGATGCTGCGTTCGTAGAGCTTTTCCCAGGGGATGCCGTTGATGGTGGGCAGGCCGGCTGTCCCGCCGGTGGAGACAACCGGATCATAGATGACCAGGCGGCCATTGTCATTGTTGTCATTGTCGCTGCCGCCGCCGACGGCCACGATCTCCATGTCGCCGTCGCCGTTGAAATCGCCCAGCGCGGCGCTGCGCCAGCCTCTGTCCGGGCTGACCCACATGATCTCCCGGTTGCCGGGCAGTTGGTACGGATCCAACACCCGGATGTAGCCATCATCGTCGATATAGACGATCTCATCATCGGTCGGATCTTCGTCCGCGGATGCAGGGGCTGCGTTTTGGGCCAGCGCTGGCTGGGGAAAGGCCACTGCGGCCGGCAAACCGGCCATCAGAAAGGCCAGCAGCGTCAGCAGCGCCAGTTGTTTGCTCCGTCTGGTTTGACGATTCATGAGCTTTGTTCTCCTTCGCGTGTCATTTTATCGAGACCTCACAACATTGATCAATCGGCGAATTGGCGGTATCCTTATAGAGGATAAATTGAAACCGTGACCGCCTAATTGTACAACACCATTCGCGCCCGCTCCCAAATGACCCGGAACGGGATTGCGAACGCTCTTGGGCGGTCAAAGCGTAGCGGACCAGCCAAGGTTCGTTAGGATAAACGTTGATAAGGGCGCTTAGGTTGCGGCCCTGGACATATTGCTCGTTCTACAAAAAGTTTTCACACAAGACAGGAGAGTCTATCATGACGACGCCAATTCGTGTGACTGTAACAGGCGCTGCCGGACATATCGGCTATGCATTGCTTTTCCGCATTGCCAATGGCGATCTGTTCGGCCCTGACCAACCCGTGGTGTTGCAAATGTTGGAGATCCCGCCCGCCATGAACGCGCTGGAAGGGGTGGCCATGGAGTTAGACGATTGCGCCTTCCCCCTCTTGACCGACATGGTCCTGACCGATGACGCCGATGTGGCCTTCGACGGCGCGAACTGGGCGCTGCTGGTGGGCGCGCGCCCCCGGGGCAAGGGGATGGAGCGCAAGGACCTGCTGGGCGCCAACGGCAAGATCTTCAAACCTCAGGGCCAGGCCATCAATAAGAACGCGGCTTCGGATATTCGCGTCCTGGTGGTTGGCAATCCGGCCAATACCAATGCCCTGATCGCAATGTCAAATGCACCCGACGTCCCCAATGATCGCTTCACCGCCATGACGCGTCTGGACCACAACCGTTCCAAGTCCCAGTTGGCCCATAAGACGGGGACCCATGTGAGCGACGTTACCCACATGACCATTTGGGGCAATCACAGTTCCACCCAGTATCCGGACGCCTATCATGCTTTGATTCAGGGCAAGCCTGCGCCTGAGGTCATCGGAGACGACGCCTGGATCAAAGACACATTCATCCCCACCGTCCAGAAGCGGGGCGCGGCCATCATCCAGGCCCGGGGTGCGAGCAGCGCGGCCAGCGCGGCCAACGCCGCCATCAACCACGTGCAGAGCTGGTATCACGGCACGCCCGAAGACGACTGGGTTAGCATGGCCATCCCCAGCCAGGGCCACTACGGCGCGCCCGAGGGCGTCATCTTCAGCTTCCCTGTCACCATCAAGAATGGCGTTTATCAGGTGGTGGAGGGCTTGGAGTTGAGCGAATTCGATCAGGCCATGATCAAGCGCACGGGTGATGAACTCCTGGAGGAGCGGGCTTCCGTCGGGGATATGATTCCCTGAACGATGGAAAATGTAGCGTTCTGAGCCGGCGCGCATAAGTAATGCATGTCGCGAAAGAGGGGAGAA
>JAJRVT010000158.1 GCA_024277175.1 Chloroflexota bacterium
CAATTTATCAGCATTTTGAGGATGCTATCGCCTATATTGAAGGTGTTCCGATTACAGATTGGCCACAGCACGAAAATTCTTATGTTGATACAAATATCGAACATTTAGCCAACTCAATGTAAAGGATTGGGGGCCGGGGGGGCGATTCCCTCCATTGTACCTGAACAGGCCCGCCCGCGCCATATGCCCGGGTGCGTTTCAGTTTGGGGGCGAGTCGCCTTGAAATCGAATTTCAGGCTGACAGCAGAAGTCCGCTAAAGCGGACTGGCCGCAGAGAGGCGCCGTTCCCGCCAGTCGGCTTGAGCCGACTTTCGTTGTCAGCCTGAACTTGCAGTTCAAGGCGACCCCAACCCGAAATTCGCCCCCAGATCAGAACGCATCCCATATGCCCGGGTGTATTCTAATTTGGGGGCAACCTTGAAATCGAATTTCAGGCTGAAAGCGGAAGTCCGCTAAAGCGGACTGGCCGCGAAGAGGCGCCGTTTCCGCCAGTCGGCTTGAGCCGACTTTCGCCGTCAGCCTGAACTTGCAGTTCAAGGCGACCCCAACCCGAAATTCGCCCCCAGATCAGAACGCATCCCATATGCCCCCAACGGTTGACGGATGGCGCGGGCGATGCTACACTGCGGGTCAGTCGAGGCGCTTCACATTCAAACGAGGTCCACCCATGAGCGACGTGCAACGAATTTGCCCCCAATGCGGCGGCGCCAGCCCTTTGCAGGCCCAACATTGCCCCCACTGTGGCTACGACCTTCAACTTGGGCTGCCCATCGAACGGGCCAACACCCTGCCCGCGACCCTGAGCAAGGCCGCCGTGCCCGTGCTGCTGGGCGCGGCCAGCCTGGCGCTGCGGGTCGGCTGGAAGATGATCCAGGGGCGCATGTTCCAGGCCACTACCCAGGCTGTGGCCCAGCGCGCGCCGGATCAGCCTATCCAGCCCCGGCCCGCGGACCAGGAAGTCCAGCCCCGACGTCCCCGGCGCACCATCCGCATCCGCTCCACCTGGGCCGTTGGCGACGCCCGCGGGCGCTGGCAGCAAGGCTCCTCAGAACACATCATCGAATTCGACGACTGAATCAAATAGAACGCGGATTGAGCGGATCAGGCGGATTTACACGGATTTTCAAGAAAATCCGCGCAGATCCGCCTGATCCGCTCAATCCGCGTTCTATTCAATGCCACTCACCTAACGCTTTCTCATCATTCTCTGGGCCGGGGCGCCAGGGTGACGCTGATCTCCTTCACCTCTCCATCGCGCAGCACCGTCAGGACGATCTCGTCGCCGGGCTGGGTGAAATTCTCCAGATAAGTGAGTACATCATCAAACTTGGTGACTGGATAGTCGTCGATGGCGGTCACCAGGTCGCCGCCGGCCTGGGAGGGACAGAGTTGGGGGAACTGGGTGTCCACCCCGCGGTCACCGCCCCGCAGGCCGGCCCTGGCCGCGGGCGTCCGGTTCAGCACATCGATGATCAGCGCACCGCGCGCGCTTTTGGGCAGCCCCAAATCCTCGGCGCAGAGGGGGCTGAGCGTTTGGCCGCTGACGCCGATATAGGAATGTTCATACTTACCGTCGGTGATCAGCGCCGGCGCCACCCGATCCACGATGCTGACGGGAATGGCGAACCCCACGCCGCTGTTGGAGCGCACTTCCGAGCGAATCTGGGCATTGACGCCGATCAGCTCGCCCCGTTCGTTGAGGAGCGGGCCGCCCGAGTTGCCAGGGTTGATGGCGGCGTCGGTCTGGATAGAGCCGGGGATGTTGAACGACTGCCGGGCCGGGATCGAACGCCCCAACGCGCTGACGATGCCGCTGGTCATGGTGCCTTCCAGGCCAAAGGGGTTGCCGATCGCGATCACGCGCATGCCCACATAGACGTCCTCAATCCGTCCCCGCTTCACCGGAACCAGATTATACCCTTCCGGATCGATCTCGATCACGGCCAGATCGCTGTCCTTGTCCGTCCCGACCACCGTGGCGATGGCCGTCGCCCCGTCTGAAAAGGTTACGTGCAATTGATCCGCCCCCTCCACCACGTGGTTGTTGGTGACGATGCGTCCCTCCGTGTCCCACACGAATCCGGAACCGCCGCTGATGACGAACAGATCGTTTTCATCCACGCCGGGGGGCGTCTTGCCGTCGGGCAGTAAGGTGTGGGGATCGCCCAGGACGGAGATATTGACGACCGCTGGATTCACCTGTCGGTAGACTTCGGCCAGGGCCGCGTTTTCATAGTCTATGCCGCCCTCTGGCGTGGCGATGACCACGCGCGCCGGCAGTTGAACGGCGGCCGGAGAGCGACTGATAGCAACCTGCGCGGCGGGCGCTGTCGTTGTGGCCGGCGCGCGCCGGCTTATGGAACTGAACATGATGACGCCGACCAGCAATGCCGCCATGACGCCAAACAGAAAGAGCGCCAGCACACCGCCGGCGGCCCACAAAAACACATTGTTCGAGGAGCGATTCGAGTCCATGATAGGTTCATCTTTTCTGATAACAAACAACAAGCGAAACAGGGAATTACAGTCATCCCCGCGGAGGGTGAATAGTGACGATGGCAGTTATTGTACGCCATGACGCCCTGATTTCACAGTGGGATAGCTTGCACTTTGAAGACCATCGCCCTGCAATCCGTGGTTCTCCTGGTTTGTGGAGGCGTCGTCATTGCAGCCTATCATGACAACTACCCTGGAGTATGATACAATGCCGCCCGTCGATCGCGTTGTCGCTTAGTATATAGTGAGCCTGGAAATGAACCGTCGCCAGCTAGCGTTTATCATTTTGGTGAACGCCGTTATCAGCCTGGCCATCGCATTATTGGTGGCCTGGGTTATCGAGATGCGCCGGCCGGACCTCGAAAAGTTGGCGTCCCTGTACACGCCCGCCCCAGGGGCGATCCTGGCGCCAACCGCCACGTCCGGCAGCGTGACCGCGTTGCCCGTGGCTGGCGGAGGCGAACCCCAGATCCTGACCACCCGCGCGCCTGAACAAGCAGGCCAGGCAGAGGATCCGAACGCGGAGCAGGTGTACGTTGTCCAGGCCGGGGATAGTCTGGGGGGGATTGCCAGCCGGTTTGGCGTCACTCTGGATGACCTGATCCAGGCCAACGCGTTGTCGAACCCGGATTTCCTGTTCGCAGGCCAGCGCTTGACAATCCCCGGCGACGGCGGCGACGCCGCTGGCTCCGCGGGCGGAGGGAACGTAGCCGTTCAGGGGCGGGTCACCGTGCTTGCTGTGGAGAATGTCGGCGATCTCGCCCGCGAGGCCGTGTTGGTGGGCAATGACAGCGACGCGCCCGTTAACTTGGTGGGCTGGCGGCTGGAAAAGGAAGGCGGTCCCGTCTACACGTTCGGCAACGTCACGCTCTTCCCCGGCGGTGGCATACGCGTTTTCAGCGCCGGCGGCGAGGATGACAGTCAGCGGGTCTACTGGGGTCAGAATGAGCCGGTATGGACGCCTGGCAGCGTCATCCGGCTGGTCAACGCCGATGGCGCATCGATCGACAGCCAGGACGTGACGGCGTCACCATAGGGATGAATGATGTCACTGAATACGGAGCATGAAGGATAATGGCAGAAGAAAAACAGGGTGGAAGCGGCAAGAGTCGCCGTCGTAAGAGCAAACGACGCTATTTCCGCCGGCGTAAGGCTGACGATGAGCAACGGGGAGGCTCGAAGAAAAGCCGATCCAAATCAAACGAACGCTCCCGCAACGATCGACGACGGCGTAATAAGAAACGACGATCCCGTTCGAGCCGGCAGGAGCAGAAGCCAAGCGGCCCTAGCATTATCGATGAGATCAACCGC
Source organism: Chloroflexota bacterium (assembly GCA_024277175.1). Taxonomy (GTDB): domain Bacteria; phylum Chloroflexota; class Anaerolineae; order Caldilineales; family Caldilineaceae; genus JAJRVT01. Next base: position 3,808 of record JAJRVT010000158.1, read on the forward strand.
ACCTATACGCCGCCGGAATCGGTCTTCATCTACACCCATGTGGTGCGCAGGGAGCAGCGGGATGCACCTTATGAATTTCGACCCGAGCATTTCTCCCACACCGGACGCCGGACTGTGGATTTTCGGATCAACCTGACCTCTCTGTACGATGACATCCTGGACCCCCAGGAGGCGCCGCAAGATGTGCAGGAGGAATTGCAACGCCTCGCAGAGGAGCGAGGCCCCCAGCCTGTGGTGGACATCTGGGCCGATTTCAGCGAAGACGATTACATGGATGACGAACCGCCCGCGACGGCGGATGAGGATGTGAAGAACGAAAAGCAATAGAACACGGATTTGCCGGAAAAAGCCGGATTTTTGAAAAAAATCCGTGAGAATCCGCCCAATCCGTTTAATCCGCGTTCTATCCAGATCAGAAACGGAGTGTTGTCGTGACGCCTGTGGTGAGCATTGAAAATCTGAAGGACCATGTGGGCGAAGAGGTCACGCTACAGGGGTGGCTCTATCGCAAGACGGGCAAGGGGAAACTGCAATTTTTACAGGTGCGGGACGGGACAGGCATCTGCCAGGCTGTGGTCTTCAAGGGCAACGTCAGCCCGGAGGACTTCGCGGCCGGCAAGTCGCTGACCCAGGAGAGCAGCCTGCGGGTCACCGGGTTGGTCAAGGAGGAATCGCGCGCCCCCGGGGTCCCCGGCGGCTATGAGTTGGACGTACGCGAGCTGGAAGCGGTGCAGCTCGCGGAGCCTTATCCCATCTCGCCCAAGGAGCATGGGGTGGAATTCCTCATGGCCAACCGCCACCTCTGGCTGCGCTCCTCCCGCCAGTGGGCGGCCATGCGCGTGCGCGCGGTCATCATCCAGGCCATCCGCGAGTGGCTGGATGGGCACGGCTATCTCAACGTGGACACGCCCATCATCACGCCGGCCGCGGCCGAAGGCACCACCACCCTCTTCGAGATCGACTATCATGGCGAGCCCGCCTACCTGGCCCAGACCGGCCAGCTCTACAACGAGGCCAACATCTTCGCCTTCGGCAAGGTCTACTGCTTCGGCCCCACCTTTCGGGCCGAGAAGAGCAAGACCCGCCGCCACCTCCAGGAATTTTGGATGGTGGAACCGGAGATCGCGTTCTGTGACCTGGATCAGCTCATGGACATCGAGGAGCAGTTTATCTCCCACATCGTCCAGCGCTGCCTGCGGGAGTGCGCGGCCGAGTTGCAGGTGCTGGAGCGGGACACCACCCATCTGGAGCGGGTGACGCCCTCCTTCCCCCGCATCCACTACGACGAGGCCGTCGCCATGATCAACGAGGCCGCGGCCAAGGGCGAACTGGTCCCCGGCTACGACGAGCCTGTGCCGCCCATGGAGTGGGGCGACGACTTCGGCAGCCCCCACGAGACCTACCTCGCGGCCCAGTTCGACAAGCCGGTCTTCGTCCACCACTATCCCACCCAGGTCAAGGCCTTCTACATGGAGTCGGAGCCGGGCCGCCCGGAGGTCTGCCGCAGCGTGGACCTGCTGGCGCCCGAAGGCTACGGTGAGATCACCGGCGGCAGCGAGCGCATGAGCGACCCTGACAAGCTGTTGGCGGCCATCCACGCCCACGATCTGCCCGAAGAGGCCTATGGCTGGTACCTGGACCTGCGCCGCTATGGTTCCACGGTTCACAGCGGCTTCGGCCTGGGCGTCGAACGCACGGTGGCCTGGATATGCGGCCTGGATCACGTGCGCGAGACCATCGCCTTCCCGCGCACATTGACGACCATGCGACCGTGATTTTGACAAGATGACAGGGTGGCAGGGTGATGGGGTGACATGATCTATCTTGCGCTCTTTCTGCTTGCGCTTGCGCTGACCGCGATGCTGACGCCTCTGGCCGGACGGCTGGGGCGTCGCCTGGGCATGGTGGACGAGCCGGGCGGCCGGCGGCGTCACCAGGGCGTGATCCCGCGGACGGGCGGGCTGGCCATCTTCGTCGGCTTTTTCGTAGCCGTCCTCGTCACCTTGATCGCGCCCCTGCTCTGGCCGGAGGCCGGAACCTGGATCCCCCCCCGCAACGATCCCAACGAACTGCGCCGGCTCGCGGCCCTGCTCGCGGGCAGCCTTTTCACCGTGACCATGGGCTTCCTGGATGACCGTTACGAGTTCGGCAGCGGTCCCCAGTACCTGGTCCAGTTCGTGGCCGCGCTGATCGCGATCAGCGGACTCATCTTCATCAAGCACGTCAACAACCCCTTTGGCGACGGATTCATCGGCGGGCCGAACGGCCTGCCCTGGTGGATCGTGGGGCCCCTGACCGTCTTCTGGTTCATGGGCATGATGAACACGGTCAACTGGCTGGACGGGCTGAGCGGCCTGGTCACGGGCGTGACGGTCATCCTGAGCGTGGTGCTGGCCATCCACATGGCTTTCCGGGCTGATCCGCCCCAACTGAGCGTGGCCTTACTGCCCACAGCCCTGGCCGGCGCGGCCCTGGGCTTTCTCTTTTTCAACTTCGCGCCGGCCCGCATCTTCATGGGCAGCAGCGGCAGCTATTTTCTGGGTTTCGTCATCGCCGCCCTGGGCATCATCGGTGGCGCGCGGCTGGCCACGGTCATGTTGGTGCTGGGCCTGCCGGCCTTGGATGTGGGCTGGCTGATCCTCAACCGCTGGCGGCGGGGCGTCTCTCCCAGCGTCGGCGGACGGGATCATCTGCACTTTCGCCTGCTGGATCTGGGGCTGAGCGAACGCACCATCGTCATTGGCTACTGGATCTTCTGTGCGGTCTTCGGCGCGCTGACGTTGACCATTGACAGTCATCTCTATAAGTTGGTCGCGCTGGGCGGGCTGGGGCTGGTCGCGCTGGGATTGCTCATTTGGGCCAGCAATGAGCGAGCGGTGAAGGTGGGAGACTGAAGAAATTGGAGATTGACTGTTGAGAATTCTCGCTATCGAGACCAGTTGTGATGAGACCGCGGCTGCGGTCATCGAAGACGGGCGCTACATCCGCAGCAATGTGGTCGCGACCCAGATCGAACTGCACCGGCGCTTTGGCGGCGTCTTTCCCGAGGTGGCCAGCCGCCAGCACGTGCTCGCCATCTATCCCGTCCTGGAGCAGGCCCTGGCCGAGGCCGGGCTGAACGGCGTCGAGGGGTTGGACGCGCTGGCCGTCACCGTAGGGCCGGGGCTGGCGGGCAGCCTGCTGGTGGGCGTCAACGCGGCCAAGGGGCTGAGCTTCGCCTCCGGCCTGCCTCTCCTGCCCGTCAACCACCTGGAAGGCCACATCTACAGCAACTGGCTGGACGCGAACGGGACGGAAACGGCCATGGCCGGCGACCATTTCCCCGTGCTGGTGCTGATCGTCTCCGGCGGCCACACCGAACTGGTGCTGATGACGGGGCACGGGCGTTACCGGCGGCTGGGCGGCACGCTGGACGACGCAGCCGGCGAAGCCTTCGACAAGGTGGCCCGCCTGCTGAAGTTGGGCTATCCCGGCGGTCCCGCCGTCCAGGAGGCTGCGCTGGCTGGTGATCCCACGCACTTCACCTTGCCCCGCCCCCTGCTCCACAACCGGAGCCACCGCTTTGACTTCTCTTTTTCCGGGCTCAAGACCGCGGCGCTGAACCTGGTGCGCGATCTGGAGCGTCAGGGAGAGGATGTGGATGACCCGGCGCTGGTTGCGGATATCGCCGCCGGGTTCCAGGCTGCGGCCGTGGACGTGCTGGTGGCCAAGACCGCGGCCGCGGCCCAGTCATATGGCGCGCAGCGAGTCTGCATCTGCGGCGGCGTCAGCGCCAACCAGGCCCTGCGCGACGCGGCCGGGCGGCGTTTCCGTGACCTGGGGCTGCCCCTCCACATTCCGCCCCTCTTCCTGTGCACGGACAACGCCGCCATGATCGGCGCGGCCGCCTATTACAGCGGCCGTCAGCGCGCGGATGAAATCGATGGGCTGGCGCTGGATGTGTATGCAAATCTTGCATTGCCGGAGAGTGAGTAGAACGCGGATTTGCCGAATTAGACCGGTTTTCGCAGATTTTTCATCCACTGATGTCCGCCCAGTCTTGCCCAACCCGCGGTCCTTCCTCGCCCTCTTTCGTCGCGTCCGCGGTGGAGATGGATGACTGCGCGGCTGGGGCGTAGGCGGAGGTCGTTTCGGGCGAGCGCGGAGGCGCCTTTAATTCTTCGCCGGTGACGGTGCGCCGGTAGCTGCTGTAGCGGTCGCGTTTGGGCTGGACGGCTACGTCTTGGAAGGGCGGATAACCGAGCAGTTTGGCGTGGATATAACTTCCCAGCACCCGTAAGGAGGCGATGATGGGCGCAGCCAGCAGCGCGCCCAGGATCCCACCCACGTTCAATCCCACGACCACGCCAATGATCACGACGACGGGATGCAGGTTGACGCTGGAGCCGATGATGCGGGGCACCAGGATGTTGTTCTCCAACTGTTGAACCACAAAATAGATGCCGACGACGATGAGGGCGAAGCCAAAATTGTTGATCCCCAGGGGCGCGACCACCGGGCTGCCCTGGATCAGGGCGATGATCACGGCCGGGATCATGGAGAGGATGGGGCCGATGTTGGGGATGACCTCCATCAAACCGGCCAGAATGCCCAAAAGCAGCGCGCCCGGCATGCCAAAGAGGGCCAGCGCAGCCCAAATCATGAAGCCCACGGTGATGCTCAACACCAACTGGCCACGGAAGAACGACGACCAGATATAGCTCATGCGCCGCACCACCCGCTCAAAATCAGACTGATATGAGGTGGGGAAAAGGCCCTCCATGTAGGAGCGAATCAGCGGCGCGTCCTTGGTCAGGTAGAGGCTGAGGAAGAAGGTGACCAGGATAGCGATCAACACATTGAAGATGCCGCCGACCACGTTGAAGCCGATAACCGCGGTGCTGCTGACCAGGGTGGTGGCGCCAGTGATCAATTGCTGGATATAGGTCAGAATATCGGACACAGAGGGGATCAGATTAACGGACTGGATGTTCTGTTGGATCTGCTCGATGCTATCCCCCAGCGGAATGCTAAATCCCAGGACGGTGATCGTGTCGGGTAACCCCAGGAACGCCGTGTTGAGGCGCGTAATCCAGAGCCGGGCCGTGCTGTTGACGTCAAAATTGCCCAGCGAAATCAACTGTCGCACCAGGACCGGCGTGAGAAGGATCGGGATCAGGATCAGCACTGTCAGCAAAAAAACAAAAAGAACGATGGTGAAAAGGCTGCGGGGGATTCGCATCCGTTCAGCTAGATCGACGATGGGGCTGAGCAGGAAGGCGATGATGCCGCTGACGATGACTAATGGCAGGATATCGCGGCTGATCCAGATAGCGATGAGCAGGACGGCGAACAGGATGATCAGCACCATACGCTTGGTGGCTGCATCCCATGGCCCCGAAGTGGCGGACGGGCGCGATGGCTCGCCGCCTTCTACAGGCGGCGGCTGCTCTTGGGGGCCTGACGGATTTTCCGGTCCAACATGTGCATTCATTGAATCAGACATGGACGGCGAATGACTACATCGAAAGAATTCGACTGTTACAACCCGATTGCCGCGTTCTGGTCGCGCCCACTTTTTCCAACGGCAAGGGCGACGACCCTTTACAGGTTACTTTACAACGTTCTGCGGTCCTTGGGAAATTGGCTTTCCGATCTGAAAATCGGCAGTCGGCGACCGCCAGTGGCTGCGAATTGGATTTTTATATCCCATGGCGTACAATCCCGCCCGGACGACTTTTGCATCGGATCTCGTCGCGCGCTTTCTGACTGTGTACACAATCGCCATTTCCGATTACAATTGGGGAATCCCCACCGATGTTGGAGTTGATCTGTTTACTCATTATATTCACTTTACGAACGGGAGAAAGAGTTATGCAGACAGATTTACGTGGTCGAAGCCTTATCAGCGATATGGACTTCAGTAAAGAGGAAGTGGAGACGGTCATCGATGTGGCCTTGAAGCTCAAACGCGATCGAGCGCTGGGCATTGGCCATCCTTTGCTGCGCGATAAAGTGCTGGCCATGCTTTTCTTTTTCAGCAGCACCCGCACCCGCTCCAGCTTCGAGGCGGGCATGGCCCAGCTCGGCGGCCATGCTGCTTTCATCGATCACACCACGACCCAGATCAGCCACGGCGATACGGCCAAGGAGATCGGCGAGATCTTTGGCCGCTACTATGACGGCATCGCTATCCGCCAGGTGGATTGGGGCGTGGGCAACGCTTACCAGAACGCTGTGCGTGAGGCGACGCGCGTGCCTGTGCTCAACATGCAGTGCGACGTCTATCACCCGTTCCAGATCCTGGCCGATCTGATGACCATCATCGAAAAACTGGGGGATCCCCGGGGCAAGACCATCGACGTCAGTTGGGCGTACGCCAGCAGCTATCAGAAACCCATCTCTATCCCCCAGAGCCTGATCCTGCAGATGACCCGCTTTGGCATGAACGTGCGCCTGACCCGCCCGCCGGAATACAAGCTGATGCCGGATATCGTGCAGCAGGCCCGGGACAACGCCCGCCAATTCGGCGGCAGTTTCGAGGTCATGGATGACTTCGACGCCGGCTTTAAGGATGCGGACGTGATCTACGCCAAGAGCTGGGGCGCGCTCCTCACCACCGACGACGACGCGGAAAGCGCCAAGATCGGGAACCAGTACAAAGACTGGATCACCGACGAACGGCGGATGGCCATGGCCAAGGACAGCGCCATCTACATGCACTGCCTGCCCGCCGATCGTAACATCGAAGTCACCGACGCCGTCCTCGACGGTCCCCAGTCCGTGGTCTATGACGAGGCGGAAAATCGGTTGCACGCACAGAAAGCGGTCATGGCGCTCACCATGCGCTAGATGATAGAACGCGGATCTTGCGGATTGGGCGGATCTGCACGGATTTCTTCCAAGAAAAGTCCGGTCGTTTCCGCTGCATTCGCATCATCCGCGTTCTATAGAATTTGGAGTAGTCAATGCGTCTCGAAAACCCGTTCAAACGCGTGGAGCGCCTCAAGCGCGTCACCAACTTGCCCGACGAAAATCAGGATGAGCGAACGCCCCCTGGCCAATTCCTGACCCGGCGTTTCCCTGTACTTCACTATGGCCCAACGCCACGCTATGATAGCCTGGAGGCGTGGACGTTGCGCGTCTTTGGTCTGGTGGACGAGGAAAAAACGTTCACCTGGGCCGACCTAATGGCGTTGCCCTCCGTCGCTCAGACCGTCGACATCCACTGTGTGACGCGCTGGAGCAAGCTGGACACCACCTGGACCGGCGTTCCATGGCGCGAGTTCATCCGGCATATCGGCGTCTCGCCGGAGGCCACCCACGTCATGGTCCGCTGCGAAGGCGAGTATATGACCAATATCAGCCTGGATGTGCTGGATGACGACGATGTCATGCTGGCCTACCTCTATGACGATCAGCCGTTGGAGCCTGATCACGGCTATCCGCTGCGCATGCTCGTGCCAAAAAAATATTTTTGGAAGAGCGCCAAGTGGATCCGCGGGTTGGAATTCATCGCCGGCGATCGGCCCGGTTTCTGGGAACGGCATGGCTATCATATGGAGGGCGATCCCTGGAAAGAAGAGCGTTTCGGGCTGTAGCCTGCGACTGAGTCAGCCCAGAATCAGGATCGCTGTAACGGTGGGCGCAACGTGCTCCTGACGCCGTCACACCTGATACAGGGTGCGTCAGCCCATTTGACTAGCTTTGGAAAATTTGGTATTGTATCTTCGTCTGTCAGATTACAACCATTCTTTCATCGACTGTGGGCAACCAGCGTTCACCCGACTTCTAAATAGCCGCCGACTCATTTTACGCCCTTTGAATTCATCAGGGTTGCACTAAAGCGTTCAGCGTCATTTTCTCACCTCTAATTTTTCAACGCCAAGGAGAACTCGTCGACATGAAGAAATCTATCAAGATCGTCTCAGTTGCATTAGCGGCGTTTGTGTTCGTGTTTGTTCTGTCCTTTGCTCTGACCATGACTACCCAGGTCGCTTCCGCCCAGGACAGCAATCAAGCGCCAGCCGCTGTGACAGAGACCGCAACGCCCCCCACACCGACGGCAACGAAGCCCCAGGAAACCCCTGAAGCGCCGACGCCTACGCCAGCGCCCCCGACCGAACCTGTGCCAATTCCCGAGCCTGTGACTGTTATCCTGTTTGGCACCGGTCTGGCCGCTCTTTCAGCCTCTGTCGCTTCCCGCCGAAAGAAGAACAAAGAATAGTTTCTGATGAGACAGATGTAAGGTTGAAACATTGCATCCAAAGGACGGCGTCGGTGAAAGTCGACGCCGTCCTTTTTTTATCAATCATTCGCCCTGCGCCCTCCCAACAAAATCGAAGCAAGACAACGCAAATTCGCCTACGGTTTTCTGACCCTTCCCGCCTCCTCTGGCAGCTCCCTGCCCTTCGTCTCTTGATGGGGTGCGATAGCCCCTTATCTTGGTTGTAATGATTCCGACGTACACTGGCGTCAGGTTGCGTTCAGGTTGGCATCCACAGTCTTCGTGTGATGGGTTACGGATGCATGTTGGAAATTGGCATAACTTTAAGCACCATCCATGCGTCTTGTATAAATACGAGAAAATGTAGGATCGGCTTTATCGCCACGACTTTTGGCGCGCGCCAGCGGTAACTTCCTGACAACTTGAAGGGAAATTGAGTTTTTTAGCGAATTTGTCGAGTTCCCACAACGGCGACTCAACAACTCACTCTCTTCTCAGGCGGACAAGAAGATAGCGTCAGCGCCTTCATCGATAAGGGAATAACCATATGCGAATCGTCAGAATATACGCGCTCACCATGGCGCTGCTGTTGTCGTTGCTCCTGCCGTCTCTCTCCACCGGCGTCCAGGCTCAGGCTTCCGTCCAGACTTCAGAGGATCAGCCTGATGACGCAGGCTTGCAGGTCAGTGCGGAAGACGGTGGAACAGTGATCGACTGGAGTATTTCCGCCTCCGGTTCGGCCGACGTCCAGGCCGCCGGCGTCACGGCGCTGGATTGGCCAACCACGGCCTACAATGGCTACGAACTCCCCATGCGCCTGGTGGCCGTTCAGGTGGATGACATCGCCAGGGCCGCAGCCGTCCAGGAACCGTTCCTGGTGCGGACGGTGGACGCCCAGCCTTGGGTGGGCGAACTTCAACTCGCCGCCCCCCAAGCCCCCCCGGATCTGCCCGCCGATGAGATGCCCGAATATATCTTACCCACGGTCGCTCCCGCATTGCCCGACGCGCCGGTTTTCGTGTTTCGGGAGGGGCGTCTGCGCGGGCGGATAGTGCGCGTGGTGGCCATCAGCCCCCTCTTCACCCAGGATGGCGTCGTCAAGCTGGCCACTCGCCTCCAGGTGTCCATTCCCGGTGCGACGCCGCTGACCGACGGCTTGCGCAGCCTGGCTGCCGCCCCCGCCGCCTTCAATGATGTCGATGTCGCCGCAATTACCCCCCCCAACCCTGCGGCCACCCAGAACGGCGCTAAACTGATCGTGAGCGAACGAGGCATGCAGATCGTCACTGGTCAGGCGCTCGCCGCAGCCGGATTGGATCTGGGGAATGTTGGCAATTTGGGCCTCAGCTTTCAGGGACGACCGGTGGCATTGGAAATCCGCGACGATAACCGCAATGGCCGGCTGGACGCCAACGAAACCCTGCGCTTCTACGCCGAAGCCACGGGCGATTACTGGAACGAAACCCAGACCTATTGGCTGACCGCCAATGGAACCAACGTCATCCGCATGGAAAGCCGAAACGTCGCGCCGGATCCGGCGACGCCTATGCGATCGGACGCCTACGAATCAGGCATCTGGCGGGATGATAAGGAATATTCCACCCTCTTCCCCGGCCCCAACCGCGACCACTGGTTCGCCGGCAGGTTGCAAATCGGTTCGACAGAGGAGGGCAAGCCGGAGGGCGACTATCCCGCCATCGAGGTCGACATCGCCAATCAACTGCCGCCTGCGGGCGACGGTGAGACCCAGTTGACAGTTAAGGCATTGGCCTACAAGCTAGAACCGAATGTGGGCCAGGGCGAAAACAAGCCCCCCCGGGTGACCATGCGCGTGCGTCTGGGAAACGCCGCCGATGATATCGAATTCGTCACCGATAGTGAGGTGCTCAAAGCCTCAGCCGCGGACTGGGTCACGACGGTCGATGTCAACAATACCGACGACGCTGTGAAGTTGATCCTGTTGCCGCCGGACCCGGGCATCATTGGCGGGACGGTGGTGGAGACCGCGTCCAAGGTCTATGTGGACGAGGTGGCGTGGCGGCGCAAGGTGCAGTTGGATTTCCGAGCACAGGGCGCTATCTTCCAGGGGGTGGATGGGACGTGGCGTTACAATATGTGGAGCCTGCCAAGCGCCTACACGCTTTATGATATCACCGACCGCACGCGACCGGTCATTCTCACCGGTCTGTCAGAGGAGAATGGCTCCGGCCTCTTCCAGGACAGTGACTCGCCGGCCCGCCGCTATCTGGTCTCCGGTCCGGGCGTCGAACATCAGCCCGTCGTAGAGGCCCACAACGGGAAAAACATTCTCAACGCGATGGCCGGTGTAGACGCCATCTACATCGCTCCCCAACGCTTCCACGTCACGCTCCAGCCGCTGGCGGACCATCGCCAAGGGCAGTTGTGCTGGCAGGGGTTGAGCATGAATCTGACTAAGCCCTGCAACCCTGCCATTGTGGACGTGCAGGACGTCTACGACGCCTACGGTTACGGCCAGATTTCACCCGAAGCCATTCAACGTTTTCTGAAAGCGGTCTACGATAAGTATGGGGGCGAACTGGAGGCCGTCACCCTGGTCGGCGACGGCAACCAGGATCCCAAAAACTATGAGGGACGGGATTACGTGGAAGGCATCGACACCGAAATTATCCCGCCCTATTTGGCCTACCGGATCGGTGACGAGGACAGCAACATCTATGTGGATCCTTTCATCCGGCGGACGGGGTGTGAAAACTGCTTCGGCCAGTTGGACGGCGACGACCCACTGACGGGTGACGATCCGCCGCCACCAGCGGATCCGGACGCCCCCCAGGCGCGGCCAGGATCCGGTTTCCTGCCGGATATCATGGTGGGCAGAATGCCGGTCAAGAACACCGTCGAACTGCGCGATCTAGTCACCAAGATCCTGCGCTATGAGACCGAGTACGATCCGTATGATCCGTACAACGAAAAATTGGTCTTCCTGGCCGACAACTACATCAAAAGCTGCGATCCAAACGGTCCTCGTGACACGGCGGGAGATTTCGTCGCCTACACCGAAGGTGTGATCGACGTCATCCCAGACGACGTCACCATTGAACGCATCTATTATGATCCATCCCAAATCTATGACCCGAACGATCTGGACGGGGATGGCACCGTCTGCAATTTCCTCACCCTGGATAGCTCCAGAGGCCCGTTCGAGGGCAACCCGTGGTGGGCGTATCAGAAAACACTCGCCGCGCTGGACGCAGGCGCCGGCCTCTTCACCTACAACGGCCATTCCAGCCAGTGGCGCTATGCCGTGACCGAACGCGATCAGTCTGCATTGAGCAAATTGCCGCCTGAGGCGCCCGCCGGCGGGCTGGACACCAACCACCTTTTCTATATCTGGGATGTGGACAGTCTCGATAACGACGACTACCCGTTTATCAGCCTTTCCATGACCTGTCTGACTTCCCAGTTCCATAAGCCCATCGAGTTTGGGATGACGCTGGACGAGCATATGATCTTGCATGAACGGGGTGGAGCCGCGGCGACCTGGGGATCCGCCGGCTTGAGCGTGGCCCAAGGCCATGATCTGTTGCAGCGGGGCTTCCAGAAGGAACTTTGGCGAGAGCGGGAGGGCCGCGCGCGCATGGGGGAACTGACCATGGCCGGTTACCTGGAACAATTCACCGAAAGCGGCTGCTGTGATGACGTGCGTCGCACCTTCATGGTCATGGGCGATCCGCTGACCCTGGTGCGGGTGGGTGCCATCGACAACGTCTACCTGCCTCTGGTGGAGCGTTGATGCGTATTCGAACTTGATCATAGCGGGCCAGGCTTTGTCAGCCTGGCCCTTTTTCGTACCCCCAATCACTGAGCACGGGAACGATTTCATCTATAATCGGTTGAACAGTCATCTCAATCGAATCGCTATCAAAACCAATCCGCAACATGGACGCGCCATACTGAGGACGATTCAGGATCTATCCATGCAGGACCTATTCATACCGATGCTATCCACACCGATTCTATCCATGTAGATACGACTGAAGGAGATGTGCATATGCCTAACGGAATCAATTACGTGACCGTGATCGGCGCCGGCACCATGGGGGCGGCCATCGCCGCTCACCTGGCCAACGCCGGCATCCCGGTCACGCTACTCGACATCGTACCGACAGAGCTTACGCCGGAGGAAGAGGCCGCCGGTCTTACCCTGGACAGCCCTCAGGTGCGCAACCGCATCGTCAAAGCGGGCTTCGACCGCATGGTGAAAGCCAAGCCCAGCAATCTCTTCACCAAGGACACGGCCAAGCTCATTTCATTGGGCAACCTGGAAGACGATTTCGAAGAGGCCGTCGCTAAGAGCGACTGGATCATCGAGGTCATCATCGAGCGCCCCGGTCCCAAACAGGCGCTCATGGAGCGCATCGAAGCCCACGCACCGGCCGACGCCGTGATCAGCTCCAACACGTCGGGCATCCCCATCCATATCATCGCTGAAGGCCGCAGCGATGAATTCAAGAAGCGCTTCCTGGGCACCCATTTCTTCAACCCGCCCCGCTACCTCCACCTGCTGGAGATCATTCCCACGCCGGACACCGACCCGGCCGTGGTGGAGCGGATGCGCGATTTCGCCGAGAATGTGCTGGGCAAGGGCGTCGTCATCTGCAAGGATACGCCCAACTTCATCGCCAACCGCATGATCAGCTTCATCCAGAGCGATATCATGGAGTTCGCCATCGAAAACGGCTACACCGTGGAAGAGGTGGACAAGCTGACCGGGCCCCTGCTGGGCCGCCCCAAGACCGGCACCTTCCGCCTCAACGACGTCATCGGCATCGACGTCATGGCCCTGGTGAGCGGCAACCTCTATGACCTGATCCCCGA
>JAJRVT010000159.1 GCA_024277175.1 Chloroflexota bacterium
CCGTGAAGCCATCTGGTTATACAACTATGAACGACCTCATCTTTCGCTCGATTATCGTAAACCCGCTGAAGTCCATTTTCAAGCGGTTGGCTGATGTAACCTAGTCACGTATTGGTGTCAACATATTTCAGGACTTGACATTAGCCGGGTCACCCCTTGATCATTGACAATTGACCATTAACAATTGGCCATGCTCCTGGTCGGGGAGATAGGATTTGAACCTACGACCCCAGCGTCCCAAACGCTGTGCGCTGCCAGACTGCGCCACTCCCCGACGATTCCATCAACCGTCATTGTACTGAAAAGAGCCGCTATGGTCAAAAAGCGGACAAGATGAGGGGGTGACAAAGACTCTGTACAACGGATACCCCGTCACCTTGTCACCTTGCCACCTTGTCATCAATTCACCCACTGAATCCCCTGCTCCAGCCAATTCCCCACATCGCCGGGGATGTCGACGAGCTTGACCGCCTGCCCGCCGCCGATGGGGATGGCCCACACCTGCCATGCGCCACCTCGATCGCTGAGGAAGGCGACCCAGGTTCCGTCCGGGCTGACCGCACTCACGCCATCATTGGCCGGATCGTTGGTCAGACGCAGCACATCGCCTGTGCTCACGTCCACCCGGTAGAGTTCATAGTTGCCATGGCGGCCATGGCTGGTGAAAACCACATAGCGCCCGTCGGGGCTCCAAGCCGGCAGCGTGTCCTCGGGGACGCTGGTCAGCGGCGCGCGGCTGGAGCCGGCGCTGCTCATGGTCCACAGCCCGCAACGGTTGCCCGATTCATCGCAGCCCCGGAAGACGATGCGATCCGACGTGGGATTCCAGGCCGGCGAATCGCCGAACCCCAACGTGGCGGTCTCACCATCTATTTCGGCCCAGGACACGTAAATGCGCCAGCGCCGGTCCCCTTCCCGGTTGCTGTCGAAGACGATACGGTTGCCGTCCGGGCTCCAGGACGGGCGGCGATCTTCGGCGAACTTGGTGAAACGCAGGTTCAGCCCGGTGCCTGGGTCGAACGAACTGATGCCGGCCATGTCCGTCCGGGTGTTGTAATAGGCGATGCGGACGCCATCACTGCGCAGCGCAGGCCGGGCGCCGTCCTCGATCAGCATCTGCGGGCTTCCCCCCCCCGTCTCCACCGCGAAAATGCGGCTGCGCTTATCATCCGGGCTGATGGCTGCGAGTAAAATCCTACCCCCCACAGGCGCGCCGACCGCGATCGCAACTGTCGGCGTGGGCTCAGGCGTAGGCGTGACTGTGGCCTGGGAAGAAGGCGTCGCGGTCGCCTGACCGCCGACTGACGTCGAGACCTGTGTAGACGCGATCGTGGATGTCGCCGCGGGCGTCCTCGCTGCGCTGGCGATCGCGGGCGTCCTCGTCATCGACGCCCTGGTTGCGGTGGCGTGGCCGCTGATCGAACCGCTGGCCACCGGTCGATCGCCACAGAGCCGGCGAGCCCTGTCCCGATCCTCGATCAAGCCGGGCGTGACATCGATATCGAGGGCGTCGATGAAGTGCGCTTCGGCCTCACACCACTGACCTTCCTCCATCAGCGCCTGACCGTAGGTGACGTGGGCTTCCTGCAGGCGCTCGGCCACATCCCGGTAATCAGGATCTCGTTGATAAAGGTCTTCCAACAGTTCGATTGCACGCCCCCAGTCGGCCCCGAAATAGGTCAACACGTCCAGATAATCTGCCGCCATGCTGCGTGCGGTGCGCAGTTCGGTGGCCTCCGGCCGCAGTTCCAGCGCCTTATCGACCAGGGCCAGGGCCTCCTCCAGATTACCGGCCTGATCTTTTTCCGCTCCCAGATTCACATAGGCCGTGAAGAGCATGTCGGTGACCTTATCGGCCTCGAACGCGGGATCCATGTGCTGAACCTGCACCAGTTGATCCGCGGTCTGTTGCCATTCGCCGCTGGTGTAGGCGATCTGAGCTGCGGACCAGGCTTCGTCCAGCGCGCTCATGGTGGGCGTGGCGGTGGGATCGGGAGAAGGCAGGGGGCTATTGGACGCGACGGCGCCGGCGTTGGTCGCAGCCTGGGAGGGAGACGCCGCCGGCGGCGTCGGATTGACCACGGCTGCGCCAGCCCCCTGGGGCGTTCCCTGGGCAATCTTGAGCAGGCTTTCAATGCCCTCCACCGCAGCCGTATTGGACGGATCCAAGGCTAGCACCTTCTGATATTCCGCCAAGGCCGCACTCAGATCGTTTTCGGTCCGAAAATCAACGGCCCGCTGGAGGTGGATGCCCACCTGCTGGCGCGTCTGTATTTCCAATTGTCGCTGGCCGGCCCGCACCCCTAACACCGCAGAGAGGATCAGGATGGCGGCCGCCAACACCGTCGCCGCGCCGATGAGCCAGAAGGCCCAATCAGGCAGCCTTGAATTCGAATGATTGTTCATCAGATTCTTCTACAGTTGACCCTGTCGCACTGCCAGTCAAGATCCGCACATACCCAAGAATTCCGAACTGCTCAAAAAATCAAGCACGGATTACGCAGACCGCATAGATTGTTTTTTCACTTCCCATAACGCCAGACAGCCGAATGAACGCTCCCCAGGAAATGAAGATGATACCACCGACCGACCGCATCCCGTCAAACAGACGCTCAGGCACGGGCTGCATACACGCTGTGCATACCCGGAACATTATCCCACATCTCCCGCGAATCAGGATAACCGAGGCATTCCGGGATTCGGCTGCAAGAGGAGCCTCAGCCGGGCATGGTGCGGCCGAATCCCGGAATACAGATCAACTGACTTTGAACGCACCCGGCGAATGTCAGTTCTGGAACGCCTTATCCATCCCCTGTCAGCTACGCCAATAGACCGATCTGTGATAGGATTTGGAACAAGCTGCAAGTGGTGGGTGGCAAGCCACAACGGGCCAACCACTTGGAACTTGCCACCCGTAACCCGCAATCTAGAACCATGAGCCTATGTCCATTCTCACCCTGCAGAATCTGACCCAATCCTATGGCGACTTCGACGTCTTCGTCGGCGTCTCCGCCACCATTCCCAACGACGGCAAGATTGGGCTGGTGGGGCCGAACGGTATTGGCAAGACCACCCTGCTGCGCATCCTGGCCGGGGTGGAGGAACCCAGCGCCGGCCGGGTGATCGCGGCCCAGGACCTGCGTATCGGTTACCTACGCCAGGAGGCCATGGCCGCGTTCGCGGAACGGGAGAACAGCGTCTACGGCGAAATGCTGACCGTCTTCAGCGGCCTCAAAGCCCAGGAAGCCCACCTGCGCGATCTGGAGCACCGCATGGCCGAAGGCGACGCCTCCGAGGAACTGCTCCACACCTATAGCCAGGAACAGGATGCCTTCGAGCGCGCCGGCGGCTATGACTACGAGGTGCGCATCAAACGGGTGCTGCAGGGGCTGGGCTTCGGTCCCGAGGACTTTCGCACGCCCCTGAACCAGTTGAGCGGCGGTCAAAAGACGCGCGCGCTGCTGGCCCGCCTGCTCCTGGAGCGGCCCGATCTCCTCATCCTGGACGAGCCGACCAACCATCTGGACGTGGGCGCGATCGAGTGGCTGGAGGGCATGCTGCGCACCTGGGAGGGAGCGATTCTCATCGTCAGCCATGACCGCTACTTCCTGGATAAGGTGGTCAACCGCATCTGGGAGATGAGCCGCAACGGCCTGGAGGAGTACCGGGGCAA
>JAJRVT010000160.1 GCA_024277175.1 Chloroflexota bacterium
AAATGGCGGGCGACTTCGGGCCGGGATATCTTGGCGAAAACATGGTTGGGGCGCTGAACGTTCCCCGCAGCGTCGCGGCGCACGCCGGCAAATGCGTAGCGCACCACCGACGGCGTCAGCGCCATAAAGGCCGAGGCCGAGATGCGGCGCACCTTACGGCGCAACAGCAGGTCGACCAGGGCCTCTTCCAGTTCTGGGTCTTGGGGGGAATGGATCAGGTTGCAGCCCCAGGGCAGGCCGTTGCCCAGTTCCTGTTCGAAGGTGACCAGCGCGCGGTCGACCCGCTCCAGGGTCAGGCCGCCGGCCCCGAAGAAGCCGAGCATGCCCGCGCGCGCCATCTCGATGACGATTTCCTCGGAGGCAATGCCGCGGGCCATGGCCCCGGCCACATAGGCGAAGCGGAGTCCATGGGCTTCAAGAAAGGAGCGGTCGCCCAGCCACTCGGGGTAAAGGGCGGGCAGGATGCCAAGACAGGGGAAATATTCGCCGTCCTGAGGGGACGTCACTGCGCCGTTGGCGCCCAGGGGGTGAAAACGCCCCTCCAGCCCAACACCCACCCGTCCGCCCCCGGGTTCGCAAATAATATAGGCGGGGGAACGAAAGCGGCCGATGGCCGCCTGCAGGGCGTTATCATCAAAGGAGGCCACACCGCCCGCGCGTGACCAGATGCCAATTTCAGTCAGTCCAGTACTCAATACCCGGTTCTCCATTCATGACACACAAAAAACTGGCGCAAATACGCCAGCCTTCGGGGTGCCCGTATGATGCATGATGCGTCAGGACGAATTGCTCCATCTTTATAACACAGGAACCGCTTCAAAGTTGCGGCCGATCTGAGATTCGTTCAGGTGGCGAGTGGTCCCGGTTCAGAATGCACCCTCTCCTTCGCGGGGCGTTGACGCCTGGGCCGCAGTAGGTTAGGATGCAGAGGAATACATCCTATAGTTGTTCAGTCGAGCGTTGGTGACTACTCAGGGATTCCGCTGGAACACGAATTTTAGCGATGATCCGCGTGCCAATAAGGCCCTTCCTGGGAATTAACGTCCCCGGCACTTATCACGAGTTTAGCGCTGACCAGAGTGCGACTGGAAAGTGCCGGGGACATGACGTGTATTTATTTTCTTGAAGTAGCCTAACGGTCGCTGAGCAGATAGTTACACAGAAAAGGAGCATCCCATGGGTAATGAAAAAGAATTACACGTCGTCTTTGGCACAGGACCGGTCGGATTGTCGGTGATGGATGAGCTTCTGGCCAGGGGCAAGCGCGTGCGCATGGTCAACCTCCGGGGGGAGACGCCGTTGCCGGACGGCGTCGAGTCGATGGCGGGCAACGCGATCGATCCGGAGTTCAGCACACGCGCGTGTGAAGACGCGTCTGTGGTCTACCAGGCCCTCAACGCGCCTTACACCCAATGGTCGCGTCTCTTTCCGCCCTTGCAGCAAGGCGTCATCCAAGGCGCGGCCGCGGCCGGGGCCAAACTGGTGACGCTGGAGAACGTCTACATGTATGGCAGACCCGGCGGCCAGCCCCTGACCGAGGAGACGCCCTATAACGCGCACACCCGCAAGGGCGGCGTGCGTCAGGCCATGACCAAGGAGTTGATGCAGGCCCACGAGGCGGGCAAAGTGCGCGTCACCATCGGCCGGGCGTCGGACTTCTTCGGGCCGCGCGTGCTGGTCTCCGCCATGGGCGAGCGGGTCTTCCCGCCGGCGTTGCAGGGCAAATCCGCCCAACTGCTGGGCAACCCGGACATGTCCCACACCTACACCTATATGCCCGACATCGGCAAAGCCCTGGTGATCCTGGGCGAGCGGGACGAGGCGCTGGGCCAGGCGTGGCATCTGCCCAACCCGGAGACGGTGACCACCCGCCGCTTCGTGGAGATGATCTTCGAGGAGATCGGCGCCGAACCCAAGATCCAGGTCCCGCCCAAACTGATCCTGCGGCTGATCGCGCTCTTCAACGCCGATCTGCGCGAATCGATGGAGATGCTCTATCAGTTCGAAGAGCCCTTTGTGGTGGACAGCAGCAAGTTCGAGGCCGCGTTCGGCATGAAAGCCACGCCCCTGGAGGAGGCCATCGCGGCCACGGTTGCGTGGTATCGGGACAACTTTAAAATTGAAGATTGAGGGTATCTATTCAGGCAGGCTCCGTTGGAACGCGGATTTCCGCTGTTCACGAAGTGGGCGCAAAGCGCCATTCAAACAGATTTTCACGGATTTTTTCTGAAAAAATCCGTGAAAATCTGGCTTCATTCGGTAAAATCCGCGTTCCAATAGTGGTCGCTGAATAGATACGATTGAGGATTGAAGATTGGATGAGCAGGAGATTGGAGAGATTGGAGCGTGCAGACGCCAATCTCTAATCTCTTCAATCTCCAATCTCTCCAATCTTTTGCGTACCCTCAAGCCTCAGCGACGGCCTGCATGACGATGACAACGACCAGCAGGAGGAGCAAAATCAGCGCCACGCTCCCCAGCAAAAACCAGCCCAAAGCCCCCGCGGCCATGGCCGCCAGGGCGAAGGCGGCCATGGCCGTGGCCTTCTGCCCCAGCCGGTGAGCCCGCTCCGACGCGGCCAGGCGGTTCCTTCGCATCAGCCACCCCCCAACAGCCATGGCCGCCAGGCTGCCGATGACCAGCGCAAGCACAATCACATTGCCCCGGCCGAAGGGGAGGGCTAGCACCATCACCCCACAACTGGCGTCCTGCGACGGCAAAGGGCCGCTGCGAAAAACGAACGCCCGCACCAGGACGAACATGTCGTACACCCTGTCCTCGGGGCGGATCTCCCACGAAAGGCGCTGGCTCTCGCCCGGATCCAGACGCACCTTCTCGGTAAGGGTGCGCACGTTATAGGCGTCGCCTTCCGTGACGAAGACCCGGATGGAGCGCGTCAGTTGTTTATCGGTCGGATTCTTGAGGATGGCATGGAAGCGTTCAGTTTCGCGGGTAGTCATCAACACAGGGCAGCGCAACCCCCTGAACGTTTTGTCGGACCGGATGGCGTCCTCCATGCGAAAACTGAAGGCTTCCCAGTCCCCCCACACAGCGATGCCGGCATATACGGTCCCCAGGAACGCGCCAAGAAGGAGAAGCAGCAGTCCAAGGTTGAACCACCTGGCAGATCGTTTCGTCATCTCTTCCCGCTTCCATTCATGATCCAGCGATCAACAGCGGAACGCGGATTTTACCGGATGAAGCCGGATTTTCACGGATTTTCACAGAAAATCCGTGAAAATCTGTTTGAATGGCGCTTTGCGCCCACTTCGTGAACAGCGAAAATCCGCGTTCCAACGGAGCCTATCCAAATAAACATCAACATGTGACAAAATCAACCCTATCACAGGATGA
The DNA here is from genome assembly GCA_024277175.1 of Chloroflexota bacterium. GTDB lineage: Bacteria > Chloroflexota > Anaerolineae > Caldilineales > Caldilineaceae > JAJRVT01. The sequence goes on from JAJRVT010000160.1 coordinate 3,355, forward strand.
ATGTTCCTGCAATGCATTGCGCGAACAGAGGCCTTTGGGGTATGATGGGACGACAGGAGTCTAACCTGCACTCACCATCTTTTCCACCCCATATAACGGAGAAAACACATGAGCGACTATCAGGACATCCTTGTCGAAACCCCCATCCCCGGCGTCGGACTGATCCGTCTGAACCGGCCTAAGGCGTGGAACGCGCTGCGCCGCCAGTTGATGGACGAGCTGGTGGACGCGGCCAGCCAATTCGACGCCGACCCGGCCATCGGCGCCATCGTCATCACCGGCAACGAGAAGGCCTTCTCGGCCGGCGCGGACATCAAGGAGATGGCCAACGCCAGCGCGGTGGACATGGTCAACAGTAGCATGATCGAGGCCTGGAACCGGCTGCGGGCCATCCGCAAACCCCTCATCGCCGCGGTGAGCGGCCACTGCCTGGGCGGCGGCAACGAGCTGGCCATGATGTGCGACATGCTCATCGCCTCGGAGACGGCCAGCTTCGGCCAGCCGGAGATCAACATCGGCGTCATCCCGGGCGCGGGCGGCACCCAGCGGCTGACCAAGGCCGTGGGCAAGTCCCTGGCCATGGAGGTGATCCTCAACGACCGGCGGCTGACCGCGGACGAGGCCCTGCGCGCCGGCCTGGCCTCGCGCGTGGTCCCGGTGGAGCGCTACCTGGACGAGGCCATCGAACTGGCGGCGCAGATCGCGGCCCGCGCGCCCGTGGCCGTGCAGATGGCCAAGGCCGCCATCAACAAGGCCTATGAACTGGGGCTGAGCGAGGGCATGGAGTACGAGAAGACCCTCTTCTACTTCCTCTTCGCCACCGAAGATCAGAAGGAGGGCATGGCCGCGTTCGCAGAGAAGCGGGCAGCGGTGTGGAAGGGGCGGTGAGGAGGAGGCAAGATGACAGGATGATTGGGGATTGGACTTTTGACAATTTGCCTGAGAGAGCCAGCAAGCCGCCCAAAAGGCCTGATTTCAACTCGACTGTTCAATTGTAATACCCATTATCCGACATTCAACAAAACAACCATACCATAGCAAAAACGATCCCGCAATGGATTACCCTATCCTCGCCGGATCGTCTGCGCGGTCGTCCGCCGCAGCAGCCGCAGCGCGGGATACAGCCCCGCCAACAAAGCCGCGCTGATCGCGACCACCAGCGCCACCACAAAGGGCCCGGGCGTCACGTGCATCTGCAAGGTCCAGCCGAAGGAGCGCTGGTTGATGATGTAGATCAGGATCAGCGCCAGCGCGTAGCCGGTGGGCATGGCCAGCAGCCCGGCCACAGCGCCCATCAACCCGCTCTGCAAGAGGATCAGGCGGAAGCTCTCGCGGCCCGTCATCCCCAGCGCGCGCAGGATGCCGTACTGACGCTGACGCTCCAGTTGCAGGGCCATCAGCGTGCTGAGGACGCCGATGAAGGCCACCAGGGTGGTGAGCAACTGCATGGCCTGGGTGATGACAAAGGTGCGGTCGAAGATCTGCAACGAGAGATCGCGCAAGGCCCGCTGGGGCCGGATCTGCACGTTCTGGATCCCCTGCAAGGCCACCTGTAGCTCCTGGGCCACTTCGTCCGGATCCGCGCCCGGGGCCAGGGTGAGGGAAAGGCCGTTGACCGCGTCGTCCCCCCACAGGCGGCGGTAGACGTCCAGGCTCATGCGCACCGCGCCCTGGGGCGTGGTGTAGTCGTAGTAGATGCCGGCGATGGAGAAGGTCTGGGGCCCCTCCGCCGTGTCCAGCACCAGGGTCCCGCCGTGACGAGGCAGGCCCAGCCGGTTGGCCAGGGGTTCGGAAACCACCACCGCGCCCTCCGCCATGGCCTGCCACAGATCCTCGGTTGTCCCCTCCTTGGCCAGGAAAAGTTCAGGGTTCATGCCCGCGTAGTCGTCGATCGCGTCCAGGCGCAGGGGACCCTGGGGCGACTCCACCGACAGGGTGCGCAGGCTGGCCGCGTGCTGGACCTGGGGGTGGGCCTTGACCCGTTCCACGATGGCCGGGTCCAGGGGC
>JAJRVT010000161.1 GCA_024277175.1 Chloroflexota bacterium
ACGCCCTGAACCGCAGCCGCTTCCAACAACAAACGCAACTCTGATGGTAGACGTTCGATGCGTTGACCGATGGCCGCTTCCACCCGCGGCGGCAACGCATGCCAGTCCAGGGCCTGCCCCTGAACCCAACGGCCCGCCTCATCCTGCACCAGACCGCCACTCGCCTGCATATTTTTCAACAGTTCGGCGGTAAAGAGTGGGTGGCCCTCACTCACCATGAACAGCATATCACGGAACCCTCGCCCCAGTCGGTTGGGTTCGGTGTCCACAAAGGCCTCCACAAACGCCCGCCCATCGGCGCGGTTCAGATCGACCACAATCTGGCCATACCGTTGTTGGAACTCCAGGGTGAGGCGTTCCAGCGGATGACGCCCGGACGGACGTCTCAGCGCCACCTCTTCGGGCCGATAAGCGCCAACGATCAACAGGCGATGGCCAGACAGCTGTTGTCCCAGGTGTAGGAGCAAGGCCAGCGAACCCAGATCGCCCCAGTGCAGATCGTCCAGCCAGAGGATGAGCGGGTGTTCGCGGGCCACGGCATGCAGCACCCTAGTGCACGGGTCGAAAAGCGCGCGCGATTGGAAGGCGGCAAAGAATGCATCGTCGTGTGGCCCCGCCAAAGCGGAAAGACGCTCGGCCAGGGCCGCGCCGCCGGGCATGACCGCCACCCGCTCCTGCAGAGCGACCGCCGGGACCCATGTGTCGAGCAAATCTGGCCCCTGGGTCAACAGGGCGTCGACAGCAAGGGGGGCGTTAGCCCATAGACGACGGGCCAGATTCCGGCCCACCACGCCTGCTTCCCACTGGCTCACAAAGTCGCCGCTCAGTTGGGCGAAGATCTTGCGGAAGGGGTGGTAGGGGTCGCCGACGCCCCGGTAGTTGCTACACCTGCCGCCCACGGCCAGGAGATCATCGTGGTTCGCGACCGCCTGACGGACGAATTCATGCAGCAGGCATGTTTTTCCCTGCCCCGCATGGCCGGTGATCAAGGCCATCTGGCCGTTGCCGTTGATCGCACTATCCAGGTAGCCGTGCAGTTGCGCCAGCTCTCGCTTGCGGGCGACGAACGGACCTGATGACGGGACGCGTTTACGCGCCGGCAAAAAGGGCGGCAGTGACATGGGCTTGGGGGGCGCTTGTTTATCCGGCCACGCATGGCTCAGAAAGCGTCCACTCCTGATTCGGCTGACCAGGTCGACCGTTGCCGGCGCGGGCGTTATCTCCAGCTCATGGGCAAGCAGATGGCGATAGCGTTCGTAATGGGCCAACGCCGCGCCCGGATCACCCCCCAGGGCAAGCAGCCGTATGATGCGACGATTGGCCGTGTCTGACAAGGGCTCCACCTCTGTCTGACGCCATGCATATCGGATCGCCTCAGCGTATTCACCGCGTTTTTCATGCCATTGCACCAAAAAAGAGAGCGCCGCCACCACCTGACGCTCGATCGCCTCGCCGGTCAGCAACTGCCACTCTTCGAATTCAGAACACCCTTTGAGGAAGAACCCCTCCAGAAAGCGCCCACGGTAGAGCGCCACCGCTTGTTGCAGGCGACTCACCGCGTCAGGGGCAAGCGCAGCATTCGGGTCTGAAGACAGGACCGCCAGCGCCTCTGTCATCGTGGTGACGTCGGTCCGGTAATCGCTTTGAGGATTCAGTTGGATCGTCTGGCGGCTGATCAGGAGGAAGGGCGGAGACGTAGTGCGGTCGGCGAGGACATCGCGCAGATTGGCGATCGTATGGCGCAAGTAGGTGCGCGCGGTGGCGTCCGGCCATGTGGGCCACAACAGGCCGGCCAGGTAAGCTCGCTCGTGGGGCCGATCGGCTTCTACAGCCAGATAGGCCAACAGGGCCCGGGTTTTTTGGGTGTGAAATCCACTAGCGGGTGCACCATCCAGTTTAGCTTGAAATCCCCCCAATAGCTGTAGCGACAGGTGTGTCATGATGCGTTCACCCCCGAGATCACCGGGAGATTCAACGTTTTTTATACGTTTCTATTATAGCATAAAAAAAGGTCAGCGGAGCGCCAATTTTTCTTCGCTGCTGGTAACATTTCGAAAGGGTGTGTTCTAACTGACTTGAAGCCGTATTCCGGGATTAGGCCACAAAATACGCTGTAACGGTGGATGGTCTGGCCTAATCCCGGAATGCTAACCCGTTTGTGACGCATCCATTTCAAAAAATCGGGGAGATGCCCGATGGATGAAAGACCACAAAGCTATCTCTCATATCTGTTGCGTATGTGGCGGGAAGAGCGAGATCGCGAGATCATCTGGCGGGCGTCATTGGAGAGCGCGCAGACCAGGGAGCGGTGGCACTTCGCCACGGTTGATGAAATGATTGAATTTATCTATGCCTGCATCAGAGAGCCTATGGATGCTGGCGCACTTTTCCGCGATGATTGAGGTCACAACGAAACCACAGGAGCCACGACAATGTCCGAAAAAATCACTTACATCATCAGTGCGCAAGTCGCCAACGGGCCCAAAATCTCCGAATCCAAAACCATTGATCTGGAAGCCTACGACAAGACCCAGGTGATCGTGGCCGATGGGACAAGCGACCTGGAAATCAATATCCAACCTGACGGTTCGGGGCTGGCAAAACTCCTGGCTATCACCGCGTCCGCGTATGACGCGAATCTAACCTATAAAGTGAACAGTGATACATCCACCACTGTGATTGCGCTGGACGGGCCCCATCTGTTCGTTGGAACTGGCGCCGTCGGCCTGCTGGATACAGCGCCGACCAAGCTGTTCTTCTCCAACAGTACGGGCGCAGACATAACTGTCAGTATGCTTGTAGGCCGGGACGCAACGCCAACGCCATAGCTCCATACATTTTTTGATTTGATTGATTCGCTTCTTCAAAGGGAGGATATTCCATGCCTGTATCACCAACCTACCCAGGCGTCTATATCGAGGAGGTCCTCAGCGGTGTGCGCACTATCATCGGCGTGGCCACATCCATCACGGCCTTTATCGGGCGGGCGCGCCGGGGTCCGGTCAACGAGCCGACCCGCATTCAGAGTTTCGCCGACTATGAGCGAGCGTTCGGGGGGCTGTGGACCGAAAGCCCCATGAGCTACGCTGTTTCACACTATTTCCTTCACGGCGGCACGGACGCCCTCATCGTACGCGTCCACAAAGGGGCGAACGCGGCCACCCTCTCCCTCCCCGCTGGCGGCGAGACCCTCACGCTGGCGGCGACCAGCCCAGGTGCGTGGGGAAACAATCTGCGGGCCAAGGTCGATCATGAGACCAAAGATAAGGATGACGCATCGCCGGACGCCAATCTATTCAATCTGAAAATCCAGGAGGTGGACCCGGACACGGGCGACGTCTTCGTCACCGAAACATTTCTCAACATCTCAATCAGCAGCGATTCCTCTCGCTTTATCACCAAAGTGCTGGAATACGAATCCAACTTGGTGGAAGTTCAGGGAACGGTTCCCGCCACACGACCCGACGACACATCCACGTCCATCTCATCGAACAACGATGGGAGCGATGGTACCGCGGTGACAGACGCCGAGGTCACCGGCGATTCAACCCAGCGAACAGGCATCTACGCCCTGGACAAAGCGGATCTGTTCAACCTGCTCTGCATCCCGCCGCTAACCCACGATAAGGACGTTGGCGTTGACACGACCCTGGCCAAGGCCGTCAAATACTGTAAAGATCGCCGGGCTATGCTCATTGTGGACCCAGGGTCTGGGTGGACCACAGTGGCCGCTGCTGAATCCGGCGTCAACGATGTTCGCTCCAAACTGGGCAATGACCTGGCGACCAATGCCGTCGTCTATTTTCCGCGCTTGAAAATGGCGGACCCGCTCAAGGAGAACCGGACGGAAACCTTCGTCCCCTGTGGCGCTGTCGCCGGCATCTTCGCACGCACGGACTCCCAGCGGGGCGTGTGGAAGGCGCCGGCTGGCATCGATGCGTCCTTTGCTGGCGTTCGGGAACTCTCGTACAAGCTGAGCGACAGCGAAAACGGTGCGCTGAATCCCCTTGGGCTCAACTGCCTGCGCACCTTCCCGGTTTACGGCAACGTGGTTTGGGGCGCCCGCACCCTGGCCGGCGCGGACCGCCTGTCGTCCGAGTGGAAGTACGTGCCCGTGCGGCGGCTGGCCCTCTTCATCGAGGAGAGCCTCTATCGCGGCACCCAGTGGGTGGTCTTCGAACCGAACGATGAGCCCCTTTGGGCGCAGATCCGCCTGAACGTGGGCGCGTTCATGCAAAATCTGTTCCGGCAAGGCGCGTTCCAGGGGACATCGCCCCGGGGGGCCTACTTCGTCAAATGCGACAAGGAGACCACCACCCAAAACGACATCGACCGGGGCGTGGTGAACATCCTGGTGGGCTTCGCCCCCCTCAAACCCGCCGAGTTCGTGATCATCAAGATCCAGCAGATCGCCGGTCAGATTGAAACGTAAAGGGGAACGAACAACCGCTTCAGTCGCTGCAGGCGATGACTCATTACTGTTTTTTCAAGGAGAATCCCATGGCACAGTTCAGCGTCAATCCTCAACGCTTTGATCCGTACAAGAACTTCAAATTCCGGGTGAAATGGGATGGCCGCTACGTGGCCGGCGTGAGCAAAGTCGGCGCGCTCAAGCGCACCACCACGCCCGTGGAGCACCGGGAGGGCGGCGATCCCAGCACCGTTCGTCGGTCGCCAGGCCAGACCAAGTACGACGCCATCATCCTGGAGCGGGGCGTGACCCACGACACGGAATTCGAGAAGTGGGCGAACAAGGTCTGGAACTTCGGTTCCGGCCTGGGTGCGGAGGTTTCCCTGAAGGACTTCCGCAAGGACATCATCATCGAGGTCTACAACGAGGCCGGACAACTGGCCATCGCCTATAAGGTGTACCGCTGCTGGGTCTCCGAATATCAGGCCCTGCCTGAATTGGACGCCAGCGGCAATGCAGTCGCGATCCAGACGTTGAAACTGGAGAACGAAGGCTGGGAACGGGACTACGACGTCAGTGAACCAACGGAGCCAAGCTTCACTGAACCGGGCGGGTAAAGACCATGCGTCCATTGGCTGCTGTTGAGCTTCTCGATCTCTGGGAGCGCGGACGTCACTCGCCGCCGTGGCGTCAGGCCCTGCTCCTGCTGGCCGCCGCCTGCCCCGAGTACACGACGGACGCCTTGGCGCGCCTGAGCATCGGCCGCCGCGACGGCCTGCTGCTGAAGCTGCGGGAATGGACCTTCTGCCGTCAACTGACGAGCGTCGTGGAATGCCCCGCCTGTGGCGAACGGCTGGAGTTCACCATGGATGGCGGCGAAATCCAGGCTGGGGCTGACGACGCGCCGACGGCCATCGATTTTCACGCCGCAGGCTATCGGGGCGCTTTCCGCCTGCCCAACACCGAAGACCTGGCCGCGGTTATGGCCATCCAGGATCCGGAGGCGGCCCGGCGCGCGCTGCTGGACGCCTGTCTGCTGGAAATTTCACCTGTTTCGGAAGCGGATGACCCGAACCGGGAAACGATTGTAACGGCCCGGCAATTACCAACTGATGTGCAGGAAGCCATCGCCCAACAAATGCAGGAGGCCGACCCCCAAGCTGACATCCAGATTGACCTGGCCTGCCCCGTCTGTGATCACCGCTGGGTCGCCTCTTTCGATGTCGTTTCCTTCTTCTGGCAGGAGATCGACGACTGGGCCTGGCGCACGCTGCGGGAGGTGCACACGCTGGCTTCCGTCTACGGTTGGAGCGAAAACGATATCCTGTCCATGAGCGCCTGGCGACGTCGGGTGTATCTGGAGATGGTGCAAACATGAAGGACTTTCTGTCCAGCCTGATCAGCAGAAACCAGAAACCGCAGACCCAGGTGCAGCCTCGGCTGGGTTCGCTCTTTGAACCACCCCCGCTGACGGGAGCGGCGATCTCCGGCCCGTCTGAACCTGCCGGGGATGATCCGATGCGAGGTGTCCGGACGATGGAAACGCCGCGTCAGTCGACGGTTCCGCCGCCACCGCCGGCCGCGCCTGGTCAGCGTCCGTCTGCGGCCACGCGGGAGGAGCCATCGGGATCGAACCCGCCGTCCGGGAGTCGTCCAGCCATACACGCGGCGTTACACGCGCCAGACACTGAAGTCACCGGGGATAGAGGGGCAGCCGATCGTTGGGCGCAGGGCACTGTTCGGCCCATCCAGCCCGGTGAACCGCTACGCTCCGTCGAAGCGCCGCCATCAGACGGCGCATTCAAAGGGGCGTCAGACGCCCAGGCCTTGCCCCAAATGTCTGACCCGCCCATTGAATCAAGGACGGAATCAACGCCGGTGATCGCGCCGTCGTCGTCGCCGCACCTCTCCGCTGTGAGGCCACAGCAGGCGGGTGAGCCGCTGGGGCGCACCGTCCAAGGGCGCACCGTCCGGCGCGCGGCCACGGTTACGCCGCCTGCATCCCGGGAAGTGCGCGGGCGCGCCGATACCCAACCGCCAGCCCGGAGCCAGAGACGGGACCCCACGCCGATTCGGCCGGCCAGAATCGCTTCAGTGGCGGGCGATGCAGCTTTACAGTCTCCTGCGGCAATCGTCGCACGGCCGGCGCGTGCAGATCAGGCGCGGGTGAGCGCCCCACCGCCGCCAACCATCCGGGTGAGCATCGGCCGCATCGAGGTGCGGGCCAACGTCCAGGAACCGCCTCAGCCTCGCCCCACAGGCCACCGGCCCGTGCGACGCCAGCCTGCACTCTCCTTGACCGATTATTTGAAGCAACGGGAGGGCGGTCCATGAGCAACTTTCTGG
>JAJRVT010000162.1 GCA_024277175.1 Chloroflexota bacterium
GATACTATAATCAGGTATAGCGGGCGGCCAGATCGAGCGCCTACTCCTCACTGTTGTGAAGTCACGATGATGGCGGATTGCGTAAGCGACCGTAGAAGTCGGACTTCTCCGAGAAGTCCGACTTCTACTAGCATGAGGATCACCTAATGACAACACCAACCGCGCGTATCGTTTTTATTTCACCCCAGGGTGGAGGCCGATCGTACGCACTGACGGGCGATCAGGTCAGCATCGGTCGGGCGACGGCCAATGATATCGTCCTGAAGGACCCCCGCGCTTCACGCATGCACTTACGGCTGGAGCGGAAAGCGGGATCGTGGCGCTTGCAGGACCTTGATTCCGCCAACGGCGTGTTTGTCAACGGCCAGCGGGTGCAGCGCGCGATCTTGGCGCCTGGCGATTTAATCACCATAGGCAAAGACGTGCTACGCTACGAAGAGGGGCCTGACGCGCCCAGCCGGCCGCCGCCCATCAACACCCAAGCCGATCTCGAAAGAACATTGGCGAGCGCCACCCTCGCAATGACCCTGAACAACCCCGTAGCGCCCCATCTGGTTGTATACAGCGGCGGGCGCACGTGGACCATGCCCCTCCTGAATGACGTCGTCTCCATCGGCCGGCAATCCAATAATGATCTGACGCTCGACCTGCCCCGGGTTTCGCGGCGGCACGCGCGCATCGAACGCAGCGGTGACGCCTTCTATATCCGCGATCTGGGAAGCACGAACGGCACGATTGTGAGCGGCGAGCGGATCGAGCGGGAGCGCTTGCAGGCGGGCGACGTCATCCGCATCGGCGGCGCGCAACTGATCTTTAAATCGCCGGTGACCACGGATAATTTGACGCTGGTCGATGCACCCAGCGTGCGCAGGCGACGTCCGGTGGTCATTGTGCCCGGCATCATGGGGTCGCAACTGTGGTTGGGCTCAGAGCGGGTTTGGCCCAGCGTGCGCCTGCTGTTCCTGGAGCCGGATCTGTTCATGTGGCCCTCCTCGAAGCCGTTGGAGCCGCGCGGCATTGTGGATGAAGTCGTCATCGTGCCCAACCTCCTGGAGCAGGAGCAATACGGCCGGCTGTCGGCGTTCCTGGAGGAATCGATGGGCTATCAACGCGGCCGGGATGTGATGGAATTCGCCTATGACTGGCGGCAGGATGTGCGCGATTCTGCGAAGGCGCTGGCCCAGGCGATTGACGCCTGGGATGTGCAACCGCCCATCGATATCATCGCCCACAGCCTGGGGACCCTGGTCACCCGTTATTACGTCGAGAAGTTGGGTGGAAAAAACAAGGTTGCCCGACTGTTGCTCATGGGCGGTCCCCACTACGGCGCGCCGAAGATCATCACCAATCTCTTTTCAGGTGTGGACCTCCTCCCCTTTGGCCTGATGGGGGAGCGCTTGCAAGAGGTGATCGCCTCCTTTCAGACGACGTATCAGATTCTGCCCATCTATCCCTGCGTGCATGATCAATACGGCCAGACCATCGACGTGCTCGCCGATGAAAGCTGGGTTCCCGAAAAGCATCGGCCACTGTTGCGGACCGCGCGCGCCTTTCGTCGGGAGCTTGGCGATGAAACCAGCGTACCCACCGTGTCTATTTTCGGATATGGATTGGAGACAGCCTCAGGATTGACCGTGGAGCGGGACTCGGATGGGCGGTGGCTCTCGCTCCAGACCGAAGAAGATGGCGGGGATCAGACCGTGCCGGAATGGAGCGCAGTGCTCGAAGGCACGGATGTCCACCCGGTCGAACAGACGCATGGTTCCCTCTATGTAGACAATGACGTCAAGATGCGTCTGAAGTTGGAGTTGATGCGCTGATATGGATGCGGAGGCGGCCAGATTCTTCGGTAAATATCAGGTGGTCCGCTTCCTGGGACAGGGAGGGATGGCTGCTGTCTACGAAGGCGTCCATCCCGACCTGGGAAGGCGGGTCGCCATCAAGGTCATGTTGCCGCAACTGGCGACGGAACCCGGCTTTGAAGCGCGTTTTCGCAGGGAAGCCCGGCTTGTGGCTTCATTGCGTCACCCTCACATCGTCCGGCTATACGATTTCGATATCGCCGATGGCCAGCCCTACATGGTGATGGAGTCTCTGGCGGGCGGGACGCTTGGCGATCGCCTGAAAAATGCGAGCGCCGTCGGTGAGAGGCTGGCGATTGAGGAGGCGGCCAGGATTCTCGACGCCATGGCGAGCGCGCTTGACTACGCCCACGCCCGCGGCGCCGTGCACCGGGATATCAAGCCGGGAAACATTTTGTTTACAAAGGGCGGCGAGCCTGTTTTGAGTGACTTTGGCATCGCCCGCCTGCTCGAAGATTCAGCCCGATTGACCATGACCGGCGGCGTTGTCGGCAGCCCCACCTATATGTCGCCGGAGCAGGCCGCCGGGCAAGAGGTGGATGGACGCAGCGATCTCTACACGCTTGGCGTCGTTCTCTACGAGATGGTGACCGGCCGGCCGCCATTTGAAGGCTCAACCCCAACCGCGGTGCTGCTCAAGCACATCCAGGAGCCGCCCCCACCCCCAACCCGTCTCAATCCGCACCTGAACCCTGCCACTGAACAGGTTATCCTCAAGGCGTTGGCGAAAGATCCGGCGGACCGGTAC
>JAJRVT010000008.1 GCA_024277175.1 Chloroflexota bacterium
ACTCGCGAACAACCTGCTGCTTAAATGCCTGGCTATATCGCTTGACCGGTTCTTTAACTGCTTCTTTAAAGGGGCGGTTGTTCATGGTCTCCTCCGTCCTGAATGGTCACTATGGTGTCAATTATATACAGGACGGGTCAATATTTGATCTCTTGATAGAGTACAGTGGCATAGAGACCTGGCAAAGCGAACTCAATGCTGAAATCATCTCACGTGTCAATGCCGCCGAACTATTGACAGATAGTTTCATAGGCGAGTTACGCCCCTATCAAGCCTTTGGTGCTCGTTTCGCACTGACACAGAATCGTATAATCCTTGGAGATGAGATGGGCCTTGGTAAAACAGCTCAAGCCATTGGTGTTGTGACCCATTTGAAGTTGGTGCTTCAAAGAAAACTGTCTGTGCTGGTTGTTGTTCCGGCGCCGTTGATGGAAAACTGGGTACATGAATTCCGACGTTTCACGGATTTTACTCCTGTTGTGCTGAGAAATCCGGACTTGGGCGCAAAGTGCAAGGAATTTTTGCAAGATGGTGAAATTGGCATTGTCAGCTATTCGTCCCTCTCCAGAACTTTAAAACGCAAACGCGTCAGTGAACTGTTTCATGAACATCGTTTTGATCTATTGATCGCTGACGAAGCCCACTATATCAAGAACAGAGATGCATCGCGCACCCGACATACAAAGCTCTTGATCGATAGCTCAGATAGAATCATTCTGCTAACCGGCACTCCGATTGAGAACCATGTGCATGACATGATAAAATTAATTGATCACTTGGATCCATCACTCAGTTCTGAACTTAAAAAGGAGAGTCATTTATCTGAGGAAATGCTGCCAACGGAGTTCATGTATCGAGTTTCATCTGTGTATCTCCGTCGCAGAACGCGAGATGTGCTTCATGAACTGCCGGAAAAACTCGAAAAATTGGAGTGGTGCCAATTGTCTCCTGAGGATAGGGAAGCCTATAAAGATCTAAACAACAGCTATCATGATTTTCGAAAGGCGGCGTCAATTGGAAATAGAAGGAGCATCAGTGGAAAACTCCAGCGACTTATCGATTTGCTCGAATATTATCAAGAGACTGGCGAAAAAGTGATCGTTTTCTCATTTTACTTGCCGGTGCTTGACTATTTACAAGAAATGTTAAAACGTAGATATGGTACCAAACCGTATCGTATTTCCGGTGGGGTGCCCATTAAAAAACGGTATGATATTTTGGAGGCTTTTTCGAAGAGCGACGGTCATGATTTGCTTCTGGCTCAAATTAATTCTGCTGGAACTGGGCTCAATATTCAAGCCGCCTCAGTTGTTGTTATTTATGAACCGCAGTTCAGACCGTCTATCGAAAACCAAGCCATTGCACGGGCATATCGCATGGGGCAGTTACAAAAGGTCAAAGTGCATCGCATGATTGCTACTGACACTGTTGACGAATTGATTCTTGCGCGGAACGACGAGAAGGTACGCCAGTTTCGTCTCTACGCTGATGATAGCATCGTAAAACAATTGAGTGATACTGCTGTACAGTCGGAATCTGATTTGGCTGAGTTTGAGCGGAAGCGTATTCAAAAAATTTGATCTACCCCGAAAGAGCGATACAAATAACAGTTGGTCACGCCTGTTGGGGAATTCGTCTCCCAACAGGCGTGTTGTATTTATCGTTCACAGGTCGTGTGTACACAACCTATAGTGCCATTGACCTGTCAATTTATTTGAGTGCATTTTACAATCTACGCTGCACAATACCTAGCGAATCTCATGACGCTACTCGGCCTCAATCAGCAGAAGATAAGAGACGGAAATTGGCTATCCTACACGCGTAGATAGCCACCCCGCCACCACCGCCGTCACCAGATTCACCTGCTCGCCGCTCTCCAGGTCCTTGACGGCCACCTCTCCCGCCTCGATCTCGTTCGGACCCAGGATCAGCGCGTAGCGGATGCCCCGGCTTTCCGCGTACTGGAACTGCTTGCCATAGCGCCCCGGATCCGGGTAGAGGTCCACGCGCAGGCCAGCCGCGCGCAGTTGCATGGCCAGCGCCAGGCTGGCGCCGACCGTGCTCTCGTCGAAAATGGTGACCAGCACCTGGGGCTGGCCGGCCAGTTGCGCGGGGAACATGCCCCGCTCCTCCATAAGCAGGATGACCCGCTCCAGGCCCAGGCTGAAGCCGCACGCGGGTAACGTTTTGCCGCTGAACATGCCGATCAACTCGTCGTAGCGCCCGCCGCCGCCGCCCGATCCGCTGAGCCCGGGGAACTCGACTTCGAAGATCGCTCCGGTGTAGTAAGAAAGGCCTCGCGCCAGATAGGGATCGAGCCGCAGCCGGCCCGCGGCCGGGCCGGCCGCACTGTAATCGACGATGGTCCCTAGTTCGGCCACGGCGCGGCGACCCGTCTCGGACGCCTCCAGGACGTCGCCGAGCCAGGCCAGCGTCTCCGCGTTGGTTTTGGGTGCGGCCTCCAGCAGGCCCAGCAATTGCGCCGCGGCGTCATCGGGCACGCCTCGGCTTTCCAACTCCGCGCGCACCTTCTCCAGGCCGATCTTGTCCAGTTTGTCGATGGCCACCAGCGCGGAGTTCTCCAGTTCGGCGGGCACGCCGGTCACCTCCATCAGCCCGCGTAGGACGCCCCGGTGGTTGAGGCGCAGCGCGAAGGCGTCCTCGCCGTCGAAGCCCAGCTCGTTGAGCACCTCGGCGGCCGCGGCCAGCACCTCGGCCTCCACCGTCTGGGACGTCGAACCCACGATGTCCACGTCGCACTGGTAGAACTCGCGATAGCGTCCCTTGGCCGGCCGGTCGGCCCGGTAGACGGGCTGGATCTGGTAGCGTTTGAAGTAGCGGGGAAGTTGGTTGCGGTAGTGGGCCACGACCCGGGCCAGGGGCACGGTCAGGTCATAGCGCAGGCCGGCGTCGCCGATGCTCTCCTGGGTGGGATTGTTGGCCAGGGCGCGCTCCAGCTTGGCCCCCCGCTTCATGACCCGGAAGATGAGCTGGTCGCCCTCCTCGCCATACTTGCCCAGCAGGGTGCTGAGCCGCTCCATGGTGGGCGTCTCCAGCGGCTCGAAGCCATAGCGCTGGTAGACCCGCTCCACGATGTCGATCACATAGTTGCGCCGCAGCACATCCCGCGGCAGAAAATCGCGCATCCCGCTCAACGGCGCGGTGTTGATTTTGGCCATGCATTACTCCTCAATCCGTGACTATTCAGGCGGGATCCGTTAGAACGCGGATTTTCGCTGATACAAACAGATTTTCACGGATTTTTTCAGAAAAAATCCGTGAAAATCTGCTCCCGTCCGCGAAAATCCGCGTTCCACTGATGGTCGCTGAATAGTCACCTCAATCCTCAATTTTATCCCCCCAGCGCCTCCACCGGATCCGTATACGACAGCCCGAAGGCGTCAGCCACGGCTTTGTAGGTCAGCTTGCCCTGGTAGGTGTTGAGCCCGTGAAGCATGGGCTGGCTACTGCGCACAAAGTCCAGGCCGGCGTCGGCCAGGCGCAGGGTGTAGGGCAGGGTCTGGTTGTTGAGGGCGAAGGTGCTGGTGCGGGGCACCGCGCCCGGCATGTTGGCTACGCAGTAGTGGATCACGTCGTCGATCACAAAGGTCGGGTTGCTGTGGGTGGTGGGATGGGTGGTCTCCACGCAGCCGCCCTGGTCCACCGCCACATCCACGATCACCGCGCCGTCGCGGATGTCGGGTAACATGTCCCGGGTGATGAGCCAGGGCGCGCGGCCGCCGGGGATCAAGACCGCGCCCACGATCAGGTCGGCGTTGAAGACCGCGTGCTCGATGTTGTACTCGTTGCTGGTGAGGGTCAGCAGCCGGCCGTGGAAGTTGTCGTCCAGGTATTGGAGCCGCTCGTGGTTCACGTCCAGCACGGTGACCTGCGCGCCCATGCCCAGGGCCACCTTAGCCGCATTGGATCCCACCGTGCCGCCGCCGAGGACGACCACGCTGGCCGGGGCCACGCCAGGCACGCCACCCATCAACACGCCGCGACCGCCCATATGCTTTTCCAGATAGTTGGCCCCCACCTGGGTCGCCATGCGTCCGGCCACCTCGCTCATGGGCATGAGCAGGGGCAAGTGGCCATTGGCCGTCTGCACCGTTTCGTAGGCGATGGCCGTGGTCCCGCTGGCGAGCAGCGCATCGGTCAACGCTCGGTCCGCGGCCAGATGCAGATAGGTGAAGAGGATCAGATCAGCGCGCAGAAAACCGTACTCGACTTTGATGGGTTCCTTGACCTTGACCACCATCTCCGCGGCCCAGGCGTCGGCTGCGGAGGAGACGATACGCGCGCCGGCGGCCGCGTACTCTTCATCGAGTAACGAACTGCCCAATCCCGCGCCGGTTTCCACCAATACCTGATGCCCCCGCCGGGTCAGGGCCTTGACCGCACCCGGGATCATGCCGACGCGATTTTCATTGTCCTTGATCTCCCTCGGCACACCGATAATCATGGCTCACTCCTTTGTGATGAGATGTCATGGATATGTACGCAGCCATTATCTCATTCCATGCCGCGGCATGCAAGCAGAGAAACCCCGCGCCACGCCGAACGCTCGGCCTGCCATTCCCGCCAGAGAGACGTCGAACCTTCCTGCGCCATGCGGTCAACGCCGGCCTGGGAAGCGCGCACCTCCACGCTGAAGTGGGCAGGCTCGCGCCCGGCGCGTTCGATGCGGGCGCACAGGTTCCGCAGCCCCTGGATCGCAGCGTATAGCTCCGCGTCCGCGGGATCGCCGTCCCCCTCCAGCAGGCCCTCGCCGCGATCGGCCTGGCCGTCCTGAAGGCGTAGCAACTGCCAGCGCCAGTGAAGCGCGGCGGCGTCTCCCTCCTCGAGCAGGACGTCCAGAGGATCGGCGGGGGGCCTGTCGCCCCAGACGTTGAGCGCGAACTCGGTCGGGCTGTCCAGGGCCTCCTGATAGAAGCGGTAGACATCGCCGAAGTGGCGGCTGAAACGCGCCGGGGGTAGATCGGCCCGGGCGCGGCGGCCATAGGCCTTGCTGGTCAGCCGTTCGTCCAGGATGGCCACCACGCCCCGGTCGCTGGTGCGACGGATGAGACGGCCAAAGCCCTGCTTCAGCGAAAGGGTCATCAGCGGGGCCATATAGTCGCCGAAGCTGTTGCGCCCACTCTCTTCGATGAGCTTCATGCGCGCGCTGTGGAGGGGATCTTTGGGCGTGGGGAAGGGCATCTTGTCCAGCACCACCAGACTCAGGTCCTCGCCGGGGATGTCCACCCCTTCCCAGAAGGAGCGGGTGGCCAGCAGGACGCTGTGGGGCGTCTCCTTGAACCAGGCCAGCAGCGCGTCCCGGGGCGCGTCCCCCTGGGCGCGCACCGGCCAGATGACAGGTAGGTCTGGCCGGCGCAGACGTCCCTCCACCTGTTGCAGGCCGCTCCAACTGGTGAAGAGGCAGAGCGCACGGCCCCGGCTCGTCTCCAGCAGGCGCTCGATCTCCTGGGCGACGCGATCGTAGTAGGCCGTGGCGTCCTTCCAGTTGTAGGCGGGCAGGGCCGGCTGGTAGAGCAACGCTTGGCGGGCATAGTCGAAAACGGGAGCCAGCACATGCTCCTCCCCCGTTTCGACCACGCCGCAGCGCTGTTTGAAATGCTCGAAAGCGCCGTTGGTGGCCAAGGTGGCGCTGGTGCAGATAACGGTGCGGGGCTTGGGTTCCCCGTCCCGCTCCGGTTGGAAGAGATGCTGGCTGAGCAGGCCGGCGCAGTTGATGGGCGCGGCGTGGACCTCCAGGGTGACCCGCCGGCGGTCGAAGACTCGCACCGCGAAGCGCACCATCTCGCCGTCGTTGCGGCTGGTGGCCACGATGGCCAAACTGTCGGCCGCGCTGCTTACCGCTTCCAGCATCAGATCGTAGGCGCGGCGGGCCGCCACTTGTTCATCGTCATTTTCATCGATCTTTTCATAGGGGTTGCGCTGGCGCAACTGGCGGGTCAGCTGGTCCAGGCCGGCGCTCAACTCCTTGATCTCCTCCAAGTCCTCTTCGATGCGATAGGCGTTGTCCCGGCTCAGGTTGGCCACGGCCTGGAAGGCCAGGCTGTTGCGGAAGCGCAGGTCGTCCAGTTGGTCCTCATCCGCATGCTCCTTGATCAGGCCGCGGCTGAGCAGTTGCTCCACCGTGTAGTCGGTGACGGTGGTCTCGAAGACCGCGGTGGCTGTGGTCTCCAACTGGTGGGCTTCGTCCAGCACGTAGATATCGGCCGGCGGTAGGATGCGTTCGCCAGCGAAACCGATCTTGAGCGCGTTCAGCAGCAGATGGTGGTTGGTGACGATGACCTGGGCTTCAGCCGCCTTGTCGCGCATGAAGTTGACGAAGCAGTTGTCGTGATAAAAAGGACAGTCCCGCTGGAGACAATCATCGCTGTAGCTTACCACCCGGGGGCGCAGATCGTTGGCGAGCATGAAGGGCAGTTCATCCACATCGCCGGTTTCGGTCTCGTCGATCCAGCGCTTGATGTAGGCGACCTGATCGTTTTCCCGGTCATAGAGCGCCAGCCGATCCTGAACCGGGGCCTCCTTCTCCCATTTATAGGTGCAGAGAAAGTTGCTGCGCCCCTTGACCACCACGGCGTCGATCTTCCGGCCGAGAATGCGCCGCACCATGGGGATGTCCTGGTTGAAGAGTTGACTTTGCAGGGACTTGTTGGCTGTGGCCACCACCACCGTCCGCCCGCTGAGGATGGCCGGGATCAGGTAAGCCAGGGATTTGCCCGTGCCCGTGGGCGCTTCGATCAGGGCGTGTTTCCCGGCCAGCAGGGCCTGCTTGACGGCCTCGGCCATTTCCACCTGACTGGCGCGCGGTTCGTAGTTGGTCAGTTCCTTGGCCAAGGGGCCGCCGTCGCTGAAGAGATGGCCCAGATCGGCGGCCATAAGCTTGGTCATGGGTTTGGGCGCGTCCGGGGGCGGATCGCCTGCATCTGCCGGATCAGCGGGTATAGTAAAAGGGGCGTCGTCGACTCCGACCTGGTTTTGATTTACGTAGTCGAAGTCATCGAAGGGGTCTCTATCGGGTTGGATGGTCATGTGATCGCTCATGGGGTGGCTCGAGGGTTGCCGTTGTTCAGTTATGATGGCGACAGTTTAGCACAGATGTGCTAGTTTGACAAGTGC
This sequence comes from Chloroflexota bacterium, assembly GCA_024277175.1. Classification (GTDB taxonomy): domain Bacteria; phylum Chloroflexota; class Anaerolineae; order Caldilineales; family Caldilineaceae; genus JAJRVT01. Next base: position 7,135 of record JAJRVT010000008.1, read on the forward strand.
GTAAAACGTGATGCGTGACGAATGATACGTGAGCGCGCAGGGTGCAAAAAACGGGCCGACCCCTAATCAGGCCGGCCCGTTTGGTGAGCTAAGCGAATCGAGCCTTCCAGGAAGCTGTCAGCTTCCTGGAAGGTAAATCAGCGCCTACTCGGTCGGGGGCAGCAGGATGTTGTCAATGCCCTGAACCACGCCGTTGGTGGCCATGAGATCAGGGTCGGAGACGGTGGCGCTGTTGACGCCGATGACGTCGCCGTCGACCCGCAGTGTCAGGGGTTTGCCCTGGAGCGTCGTCAGTTCCAGCCCGTCAGTGATGTCCGCGGTCGCATACTCACCGGAGACCGCGTGGTAGAGCAGGATCTGAGTCAGTTGGCCGGTCGGATCGGTGAGCAGTTCCGCCACCACGCCAGGGGCCGTTTTGTCGAAGGCTGCGAAGGCTGCGTCCGTGGGGGCGAAGAGGGTGAAGGGGCCTTCGGCGCGCAGGACGTCGACCAGGCCGGCGGCCTCCAGCGCAGCGACCAGATTCTTGTAGTTGCCGCTGGCCACCAGCACGTCGATGATGTCGCCTTCAGCTGCGTTTTCATCGGCTTTCATCGTGCCGCTCATGGCCTCGGTGTCGGTCATGGAGCCGGTCTCGGTCATTGCACCTGTGTCCGTGATGGTCGTCGTCTCGGTGACGGTGGAGCTTTCGCTCACCGGGCTGCTGGCGGCAGGCGTGGCCGCGGCCGCCGGTTTGGGCGTGGCTGCCGGTTTGGGCGTGGCCGGGGCCTTGGCCCCGCTGCGGAGTTCTTCCTCGGTGGGCAGCTTGATGACGTCGCCGACCTCGATGACGTTGCAGTCATCGATATCGTTGTAGGCGCACAGTTCCTCATAGAGTTGGAAGTCGCCGTAGACGTCCCGGGCGATGATGGCCAGGGTGTCGCCGCTCTTCACTGTGTAGGTGCCGCCGGGTTCGCCGGCTGCGCCTGTGCTCGCAGGCTTGGCCGGTTTGGCCGCGGCCGTGGGGGGCGCCGTTTCTCCAGCCGCTGCCGGGGCGGTGGCCGCACCGGCCGGAACCGTCGCCGTCATCTGCTCCTGGGCCGTCAACGTCTGGCCGGAGTCATCCACCAGCATCGCATTCTTGGCCGTCAGTGTGTAGGTGGCCGGCACATCAGACGAATTGTAGACGATGACTGTGTAGTCGCCCTCGCCGGACGCCTTGAAGTTGGCCATCCGCTCATTAGCGGCGGTGTCCACGTTGGTGCTGCCAGCGGCGATGGCGATGGTGCTCAGCCGGGCTCCGCCCTGGGCGTACTGTTTGAATCCCTGCTCGTCCAGCACCCAGAAGTTCAAGCGCCGAGCCAGTTCCTGGCTATCCTGCGGATCATAGGAGAGCGTCAGGGTGATGTCCGCGTCCCGGGCGTCAGGCTCCAGGCCCAGATAGTGCTGGGAGTCTTTAGTGGACAGTTCGCCTTTGACCTCAGTGGCGCGCAGCACCTTCTGCTGAGACACGGCGACCGTGGTGGCGGGCTCGGGGGCGGTGGTGGTGGTCGTCGTGATGACGGTCGTCGTTGTAACGGTTGCGGTGACAGGCTCGGTCTCACTCACGGGCGCCGCTTCTTCAGCCGTTTCGGTAGCGGCCTCGTCCGCCTTGGCCGGGGCGTTGGCGTCCTTGACCGAACCATCGTCATTGGTGATGACGCCGTTATCAACGCTCAGTGTAAAGCTGGCGGCCTGGGGCGAGTCATTGTAGACGACGATGGTGTAGTTTGTTCCCGTCGCCTTGAAGGAAGCGCTTTCGATGTTGTCAGGCGCGCCATTCGGCGTCTGTGACGCGGCCAGATTAGCTTCGCGCACATCCTTGGCTCCGTTCAGGACTTCGTTCAGTCCGGTCTCATCCAGAAGATAAAAACCGATGCCGTCGGTGTTAAACCGATCCCACTCGATGGTGACTGTGGTGGTCTGGTTGTTGGGTTCAGTTTTCAGACCCAGCCAGATTTTGGGGAATTCGCCGTTGGCTGCGCCGTCGATGGTCCCGGTGACCTTCTTAGCGCTCACTTCCTGGGCAGCGGGCGCTGCATTCACCGTCACGCCAAAAGCGCCGATGACCAGCGCAGCGACCAGTAGCGCCGCCATTATTTGCTGCAATTTCGTTTTGAACATTACCTTTACCTCCAGTAGACCCTTGGTCAGCTTGCTTGCCTGAATGCAATATCAGGCGGTTCACAATCACAGGTTTGATATTAGTATGACAATGGTAACTGTATTGGATTCCCGTTTGTTCCGCCCGTTTGCACCCAAGGGCTTTCCCTGCGTTGCGAATTAACCGCTGCAACGCGTTACAATCGCTCAATGTAGATTACACAAGTGCTACATTATACCTTTATCTGAATTTTCCGCACAAATCCCATTCAAGGGGGAATGCATACGCTTGCTCAAAGGCGCTCACTGGCGCGCATCGCCTGTTGATTAAACGTCTGGGCGCTGAATTTGGTTCGCTGAAGTTCGCTCACCCCCTAACAATCCACGATCATGGCTGTTCAGCGTCGGGGTAGACAGTCGCTCCCACTCTATGGATCGACGACGGTCAGGCCGCGCAGGAAGTATTCGCTGTAGTTGAAATCGCGGCGCACCACCCGCAGGCGGAAATCGTATGCGCCCGGGGGCAGCTTGGCCAGATCCAGCGTGGCCAGCTTGCCGGTGAAGACGGGCTTGTCTCGGCTGGCTGCGAAGGCCCATTCGTCAGCCCCGGCCGGGGACCAGTAAAGCTCCCAGCGTAGGAAATCGGGATCTGCGGCCGTGCCCAGGAAGTCCACCCGTCCCTGGATCCTTGCGCCCGCGCGGGGTGAGAAGATGCCGTTTCCCTGCCTTTCGGCCACAGAGGCCGCGAGCGCCGCCTGGTTGGCGAAGCGCAAATCGCGCAGGAAGTACTCGTTATAGTTGGCGTCGCGATAGACGATGCGCAGGCGCAGATCGTACAGCCCGTTTGGGAAGAGTCGGGTGTTCAGCAGATAGATGCTATCCTGCCAGGCCTGTTGCTCGCCGGTGTAGAGGTGACTCCAGCGGGCCAGGCCGGCCTGGGAGATGGCCAGTTCATAGCGATCGAAAGGATTTTTGGGGAAACCGTTGACCGTCGCTACGATGTTGACGTAGCCGCTCAGGGCGTCACCGCTCCGGGGTGCGTAGAAGCCCTGTCCGCCCTCCACCCGGCTTTCATTGGTGGGCATGGGCGTGGGTTGGGGCGTGGGAACCAGGGTCGGTACGATGTAGACCCGCAGCCCCTCGGCGTTGACCACCGGCGTGGGCGTGGGCGGCCAAGCGTTGCGGATCTCCAGGTTGCGCAGAAAGGCTTCGCTGTATTCGCCCCGCTGGTTCAGGGCCCGCACGCGCAGATCGTAGAGGCCGTCGGGATAGCGGGTGGTGTCCAGGGTGTAGAGCACGCCGTTGCGGACGACGCGATAGCTGGTGATCAGCCAGCGCCAGTCCTCGCTGCCCGCGGGCGCAATGTGGACATCGTAGCGTTGGAAGTCCTTGATCAGGGCCGTGCCGATGATCTCCGTGAACCCGGCTACGGCGTCGCCCGGCCGGGGGTGGATGATCTCGTTGACCGTCCGCCGGTCGGGCGTGGGCGTGACCGGCGCGCCCGGCGTGACCACGGGGCTTGTCTGCGCGTCCAGGGACAGGCCGCCCCAGCCCGTAATTAGCCCCACGCCCAGCGCGAGAACGCCGATGGCGAGCAGGAGGATGGGTTTGAGTTTTTGACGATGGTCATTCATAGATTCATACCGTTATGGGACTGCTATGGAACGCGGATTTGCCGGATTGGACGGAAAACAGCCGGATTTTTCAAGAAGATCCGTGAGAACCCGCCAGATCTGGTAAATCAGCGTTCTATTATCTTGTCTCACCCGCCCTGGAAGATCAGATAGTGGCAGGGTGCGTCGCCGCCCTCGCCGTAACGGTGCTGGACCGTGATGGTGGGGCTGGCGGGGTTGCCGGCAGGGTCGAGCACCGTTACATAGATATTGTGGGGCGTGGTCGACGTGATCAGGAAATCGAACCAGCCGTAGTCCGCAGGCCCGTTCTTGCTTACGGCCTGAGCGACGTTGCCCCACTCGTCACGGGCCATCACCTGCACGCCGGCCACAGGCGCGCCGCTGCGATCGAGCACCTGACCCATGATGTACTGGCCGGGGCAGGCGTAGTCGTGCCAGATGGGCTGGCGCAGGGCGTAGGTCCCGTATGCGCCCCCGGATCCTGCGAACCGGGCCAACTCAATGGCGCCGGGGCTGGGGCCGGGCGGAACGTCGGGCCAGTAAGCAGCCTGCACGTCGATCAGCACGCGCACGCCGGACTGGGCCAGTTCCGGCGCGGCCTCCGGCGCCGCGCGCAGGGCCGCTTCCACCCGGGGGGCCAGGGAATCGCAATCGCCCAGATCGGCGCGGGAGCCGTTGCGCAGAACCCAGGCCAGGGCCAGGGCTTGCTCGTCGGTCAGGGTGGGCGAGCTCGCCGCCGCGGGGTCTGTCTCCTGCTCTGCGGCGGGGGCGTCATTCGCGGCCGCGTTCTCAGCAGGCGCGGGTTGGGCGTCGCCGCCGAAGCCGTCAGGTAGGGTCAGGATCGTGCGCATGATCGCGCCCGGCATACGGCAGAAACCGGCCAGCACCTGGGATCCGGTGGATTGGGCGTAGACGGGCGCGGCCGGCATGTCCACCACGCTGTCGCCCAGGGGGCCGGCGTCGCCCATCTCCGCCAGCCAGGAGGGAGCGAAATACTCACCGCCCTCGCGACAGCGCAAACCGGGCGGGCATTCGTCGCGCATCTCCACCCCCGCCGGCGGAGTAAAGGCCCAATCTTCGGGGGCCGTTCTGGCCCCCAACGTGGCCAGGATGGCGGGGTCGGCCAGGGCCGCTTCCATGAACGCGCGCCAGATGGGCGCGGCCCCGGTGACGCCGCTGACGTTGCGCATGGGGCGGCCGTCGCTGTTACCCGCCCAGACGCCCGCCAGCAGATATCGAGTATAGCCCACAGTCCAGTTATCCCGCCAATCGCTGGTGGTGCCGGTCTTGACCGCGGCCGGCCGGCTCAGGGTCAGCGGATTGTTGACGCCGAACGCGGGCGTGCGCGCGGCGTTATCGCTGAGAATGTCGGTGACCAGGAACGCGCTCTCCGGGGTGATGACCTGCTCCCCGCCGTCCGGGACGCCGTCGTCGATCCGGTCGCCCAGGTTGTCGGTGATGGCCAGGAAGGGCGTGGGCGGGTAATATTGGCCGCTGCTGGCCAGGGTGTGAAAGGCCGTGGTCAGGTCCAGCAGCGTCACTTCGCCGCCGCCCAGGGTCAGGCTGAGGCCATACCAGTTGGAGGCCTGATCCAGGCTACGGACGCCCATGGCCCGCGCGCCTTCCAGCATACGCTCCACGCCCACCCCGTCCAGGAGCTTGACCGCGGGGATGTTGTAGCTGTTGGCCAGGGCCGTGCGCGCGGTGACCGGCCCGTGGAAGCGATCGTCGTAGTTTCGGGGGCGATAGACATTGCCCGGCCCCACGGTGTAGGTAATGGGCGTGTCCCAGAGCACCGACGCCGGGCTGAGCAGGTCGTCGTTCATGGCCGTGGCGTAGAGCACCGGCTTGATGGCGCTGCCGGGCTGGCGCGGGCTAACGGCCACGTTCACCTGGCCGGCGATGGTCGCGTCGTTGAAATCGGCGCTGCCCACCATGGCCAGGATCTCGCCGGAGCCGGGGCGCATGGCCACCAGCGCGGCGTTGCCCAGATCGTAGCGGGGGCGCAGTTCGGTCACCGTGCGCTGCACCGTCTCCTGGGCCAGTTGCTGGATGTTCAGGTCCAGGGTGGTATAGATATTCAGCCCGGCCCGGCGGGTGAAGCCGTCGCCATAGGTTGCGTCCAGCGTGCCGATGACGTACTGGACGAAGTGGGGCGCGAGGTTGGGGGCCAGCCCCGGGTCGCCGGCCAGCTCGATCCCCTGGGCGAACACTTGGTCGGCCTGGGCCTGGGTCAGGTATCCGTGGCGCACCATGAGCGCGAGCACGATCTGCTGGCGTTGGCGCGTGTCTTCGAAATGCTCGTACGGGTTGAGGTTGGCCGGCTGCTGGGGAATGCCGGCCAGGAACGTGGCTTCGGCCAGGCTCAGGTCGGCGGCCGATTTACCAAAGTAGACCTGGGCCGCGGCCTCAGGCCCGTAGGCCAGTTGGCCGTAGTTGAGCAGGTTGAGATACATTTCCAGGATCTCGTCCTTGCTGTAGAGCGCGGTCAGTTCCTGGGCGATGTTCATCTCCAGGGCTTTGCGATCCACCGTGGGATCGTAGCGTTTTTCTGGCGGCAGGAAGAGGTTGCGGGCCAGTTGCATGGTGATGGTGCTGGCCCCGGAGACGATCTCGCCTTCCTGGAGATTTTGCAGGGCCGCGCCGGCGATGCGAGCCGGATCGATGCCGTTGTTGCTGTAGAAGGTGGAGTCTTCGGTGGCGATGGTGGCGTCGATCAGGTGCGGGGAGATACGCAACAGGGGGACCCAGGTCCGGCGCCCCTCATCCATGAGTTCGGCCAGAAGGCGTCCCTGGCGGTCGTAGATGCGGGTGGTCTGGAAGAGGCGCGGCTCCGCGCCCGGCTGATATGCACGCAGATAGCCTTCGACCGCGTGCATAGGTTCATCGGCCACCCGTGCACCGATGGTGGTCGCGACCGTCTGCTGGACGACCTGTTGCCCGAAGCCGGCCAAGCTCGCCAGATCGCGCCCGCCGCAGGCGCTGAGCAGGCTCGCTGTGAATAACAGGAAAATCAGGCCTGATAAGCGCCTGGGTGCGGAAATTCGAATGGCGTCAGTTGGTCGTTTCATCACTCCATGAACCGTTTCTCTGGAACTATCGCCAGTGCAGCAACCCGTGAACGCCCGGCGGCGTCAATGGCCGTCTCCCTGTTGGAACGACCGCAGGCGTGGGATTGTTTCCATGAACGTCTGCGTCAGCCCGCCGGGATTGCAGCGCAATAGGTGTGACGGTCGAGGCGGAGAAAAGATTCGCGGATGCAAATAAAAAGGCCAGCCCCTTTGACGCGGAGCTGGCCTTCCAGTATAGTTCTTCCAGACAATTCCTGAGGCGACGGCCGGATTCGAACCGGCGATCGGGGTTTTGCAAACCCTTGCCTTACCACTTGGCTACGTCGCCTGACGTAGATGATATGGTAACAGCCGATGAAAGAAAAGTCAAATTCAGACGATTTTTTCATTCGCAACGTGACGATTATGGAGACAAGCGATCACCCATGACCCAGGTTCTCAAAGATGAAATCCTCTATTGCGAGCGCTGCGGCATTTCCTTCCTCTGGTCCGTGGAAGAGCAGGCGGAGGAACAGGCCGGGCGCGCCCGGCGTCCCCTCCTCTGTCCCGGCTGCCGTCATAGCCTGCCGCCTGCCGGCCGCGAGCGAGGGCTGGTGAAATGGTGGAGCGTGCGCAAGAAGTATGGCTTCATCGTGCGCGCCGGCCACCCTGACATCTTCGCCCATCGTTCCCAGTTGCAGGACGCCAGCCGACTCCGGGAGGGCGACCTGGTGGAGTTTGGCGTGGAGGAGCGAGAGAAAGGGCCGGTGGCTGTGGCGATCCGCGTGCTCGAACGGTGATGGAATATGCCTACCTTCCCACCTCATCCACCAGCGCGTCATAGCGTTCGGCCACCACAGGCCAGTCGAAGCGTTCGATGACGTGGCGGCGCAGGGAGGGAGGCGCGCGGCGGGGCGCGGCCAGGCGGGTGCGGGCTTTGGCCAGCAGATCATCTTCGTCCGCGTAGAGGCAGGCCGGATGCAGGGCCGCGGGGATCAGCTCCGGATAGCTCAGCCGCCGGGGCAGCAGCGGGAACGCGCCCGCGGCCACCGCTTCCAGGATGCTGACGCCGAAGAACTCGTGGTCGGCCGCGCTGATGACCAGATCGGCCCGGCGCAGCAGGTCCGCGTAGGCGCCGTAGGCGGGCAGGTAGCCCCAGTGTACGATCTCCCCAGTCAGTCGGCCGCGAGCCACGGCGAACTCGGCCGGTTCGTTGCGGAAATTCTCGCCGGCCACAGACAGCCGAAAGGCCGTCCCCTCCTCCTGGAGCCGGTAGAGCAGATCGAAGAAGCGGTCGGGGCGTTTGTCGTATTCCCAGCGTTGATTCCACAGGATCAGGGGCGGCTTCCCCGGGGGCTGTCCGCGGTGCGCGTCATCGCCGGCCAGGCGCGTGCATTCGACGCCCACCGGCAGCACTCTGCTTTTGGCGCGGGCCTGATCCACTAGCGCCAGATGATTATAATCGGGGAAATGCTTGAGCAGGCGGGGGACCTCGGCGAACCAGCTTGTGCGGTGATATTCGCTATTAAAAACAACAACATCTGCGGCCAGTTGGCTCAGCCAGTTGATCATGGCGTAGGTCAGGTCTGGCTTTTCGCCCGGTCGCCATGGATAGGTGAGCTGGTTCTCGTGCATGTAGAGGATGGTGGGAACGCTGGACGGCAGCTCGCGGCGCAGGAGACCCAGCCACGCCGGCAGGTTGAGCATGTCGGTGACCAGGATCGCGTCCGGGATCTCGCCGGCGGCCAGACGTTGGCGCGCGGCCGCGGCCAGTTCCAGCGCGCCGCCTTGCATGCGCCATTTCCAGAAGCGTCCGGCCATGGTGAGCAGGTGAACGTCATGGCGGCTGTAGCGGGCGTAGCCCATAGCCCACGCCCGGTGAGAACCGGTATGATAAGGAGAAATTAGCCAGATGAGATGCGACGATTGGGCCATGCCGCCATGGTAGCACATAGACGCCACGAATGTTGAATGACAAGATGAAGGGATGACAAGATGACAGGGCGACTGCAGCGAAGTGAATCGCTTCGCCCCCTATCACCCTTTCATCTTGTCATCCTGCCACGTTTTTGTCGTCCAAAAGTTTGGGAAACCCGTCCTGTTTGTGCTATATTGTACGTTGGTTTGCGACGAGGGCGCCGGAGACGGAAACGGCCCCTCGTTCTTTCTGTTCGCAGGGCGGTCCTGCGGGCGACTCCAGAGAAAGCGAAAGGAACGAAGAACAACATGGCTGAACATGAAACGCGTGAGTATGAACTGGTTTACATCATCCAACCCGAGGTGAGCGACCAGGCCCTCACAGAGTTCAACGAACGCATGACGCAAGTCATCACCAACCAGGGCGGAACCATGCAGGCTACAGAGTTGTGGGGCAAGCGTGCGTTGGCCTATCCCATCGAGAATCAATTCCAGGGTCATTATGTGCTCCATCGTTTCCAGTTGCCGACCCAGGGCAGCGATGAAATCGAACGTCTGCTGCGCTATTCGGAAGACGTCCTCCGTTATATGATGGTGCGGACGGACGCATGACTATTTCCCTGCCTGGAAACGACGATAGACCAATGAGTGAAGAACAAGGAGACAACATGGCTGAGCAAGTCATCCCCACAAATGAAGAGAACGACGTTGTGGCCGAAGCCGCGGAAAACGAAGAGGCTCCCGCTGTCGAAGAGGCCGCCGTTGAGGCTGAGACGGAATCGCCCGCGGCTGAAACGTCCGTCGTTGAAGCGTCTGAACCCAAAAAAGAGGATGTTCCCCTGGTGCGCAAGGTGGCCGGGCCGCCCATCTATGTCCCCAGCGAAAGCCGGGGTCGGGTGCGGCGCATCGGCAATGATGTGCGCGTCGATCAGATCGACTACAAGAACATCTCGTTGCTTTCCCGTTTTCTGGACCCGCGCGGGCGCATCATTCCCCGGCGCAAGACTCGGGTGAGCGCCAAGGTTCAGCGGCGGGTCGTCAGGGCCATCAAGCGCGCCCGCCACCTGGCCTTGCTGCCCTACACTGCTGAGCACATTCGCATCACGCGTAAGCACAAATAGGGCGTGAATCTATGGCGAAAAAGAAGCGTAAACAAACTGAAGAATCGCGGGAGGAAACGCGCAAGGAAAAGCGCATTAAGGCCCGCGATCGGGAACGCAACCGCAAGGTGTATCTTGGCACTGCGATCGTCTTCGGCCTGGTGATTTTGATCTTGTTGATTGGCGCTTTCGACCAGTTCGTCCGCAAGCCCAACAGCCCTGTGGCCACCGTAGGTGAGGAGAAGATCAGCACCAAGGTTTTCCAGAAGCGCGTCCTGTATCAGGAAAATCAGTTGGTGAACCAGTACCAACAGATGAACCAGTTGGAGCAGCAGTTCGGCGGGCAGGGCTTTTTCACGTCACAGTTGGCCCAGATCCAGGCCACCCTCTCCAGCCCGTTCGCCATGGGGAGTAGCGTTCTGGATCAGTTGGTCAATGAGGCCATCGTTCGCCAGGAGGCGGAGAAACAGGGCGTGATGGTCTCGGACGAAGAGGTGGAGCAGGCGCTGCGCGACGAAGTGGCTTCCTCCCAGGGGGCGGTGACCGAACCTCAGGCCACCCAGACCGCTGAGGCCGCCACCGCGGCCACTGCTACAGCCGAGTTGTGGACGCCCACGCCCGCGCCTACGTTAGACGTCAGTGCGGCTTTGAGCGGAACCGAGAGCATTTCGGAGACTGTAGCGCCAACGCCTGCTCCGCTGCCCACCCGTCCCCTCCTGACGGACGAGCAGTATCAGGAGGGGCTGGCCAGCCTGGAAAAACGTCTGGACGATATCGCTGGTATGAGCCTTGACGATTATCGGGAGATCATCCGCGCTCGACTCTTGGCTGAGAAGCTCACGGATATCATTGGCGAGAAAGAAGTTTCTCCCACCCAGGAGGAAGTGCGCGCCCGACACATTCTGTTGCGCGTGGAGGAACCGGCGCCTGATCTGAACAGTGGCGCCGGCATCACGGAAACGGTGGACATCAGCGGATTGGCGGATCTTTCCAGCCCGGTCGCCATCACCGCGACTGAGGACATTTCCGGGGTGGCCGACATCACCGGGACAACGGACCTCGCCAACGCCGCGGAGATCACTGCTACCGAGGAGATATCAGGGCTGGTCGGCGTTACGGAAAGCGTTCCGACCGGACCGATGGATGATGCAGCCGCCCTGGCTCTGGCCGAACAACTGCGTCAGCGCATCCTGGATGGTGAGGATTTCGCCAAACTGGCCGCGGAATACAGCCAGGACCCGGGTAGCGCGGCCAATGGCGGCGATCTGGATTGGTTCGGTCGCGGCGCCATGGTGCCGGAGTTCGAAGACGTCGCTTTCTCACTGCCCGTGGGCGAGGTCAGTGAGCCAGTCCGAACTCAGTTCGGCTGGCATTTGATCGAAGTGACGGAAAAGGACGACGCCCGGCCCAAGGATGAGGCGACCCTGGAGCGGGAGAAGCAACAGGCATTCCAGCAGTGGTTGCAGGCGCAGGTGGTGGCCTACAACGTGGATCGGGCTGAGGATCTGGTCGCTCGCCTGCCAAGTTCACTGGGCCAGGCATTGGGTTCCCTGCAGCAGATTCCACCGGCGCCGGTCGCTCCCCAGACCCCATAAGGTTGCGGATCGCGCATCAGGAAACATGATGACAAAGAGGGCTGCGGCAACGCCGCAGCCCTCTTTCTTTGTGCTTGAATTTTGGTTCACAGGCGCTCGTCAACCGGACCGCGTTTGCTGATACGTCCACAGGTCCAACGCATGCTCGACCTCGTGGGCGTAGATCTGGAAGTACAGAGTGGTCATGCGATCCTGCCGCCCGAACCAGCCCCGCCCTTGGCTGCTCAACGCCTCATCACTGAAGCCATCGAACAACTTCATCATGCGCCGGTGATAGGTGATTAGCCCGTCGCAGAGGGTGATGGGATCCAGATCGGCCTTGCGGGCCAGCAGCCGTTCGTTGATATCGTCGATAGTCTCGCCCTTCTCCCAGGCCCAGGGCGCGAGGCGCTCCGGATCGGGCTGGGGCCATTCGTCCAGGAGCGCGTGGGCGTACTCGTTCCAGGAGAGGACATGGGCCAGCACATCCCGGGTGGTCCACACGCCACAGATCGGAGCGGTCAGCATCTCCTCTTCGGTCAGGCCGCCTACGCCATCCATGAAATTTTTGTGCTGCCGTTCCAGAAAGGCGCGCAGGTCGGCCCGGGACCAGCGGCGCAGGGAGCCGGCGTAGTCATAGAGATCGCCCGTATGCTCAGCGGTGTGGCGCACCATGTGACGCAGGAGCTTGTCCAGCGATAGCTCGCGTTCGCCTTCCGGGTAGAGGGCGGCCAACCCGGCATCATCCAGCCCGCGCGCGAAATCGATCATGCGCTGGCGGGCGGCGTCGGCCTCGGCCACGATCTCGTCCCAATCACGCGCCCGGTCTATGGCCATGCGTTGGTCGTTGTCCAGTTCGGGCCAGGCGACGCCCACATCCGCGGACGCACCGCTGAACGCGGCCTCCATGCGTCGGGTCTGAAAGTCGTCCCAGAAGGCTACGTGGGCCAGTAGGGCCTTGGGCGTCCAGCCGTCGCGGATATCAGCCTGCTCGATCTCCTCCTGTTCGAAAAAGCTGAGCGCCTTCCAGAGCGAATCGTGGGACGCCTGCAACTTGTCAGCGTACTCAGGTCCGGTGGTCATGGGGTAGTCCTTTGTCGTCTGGCGGGAGAGATCGAAGATCCCCGCGGTCTATGCAGGGCGCAGTCTAACAGGTCGATGACAAAAAATCAATCGGGTGGGTTTGAAAATGAATTGAAGCATTCCGGGATTTAGCCACAAGATGTGTCGCACCGAGACATGATCTGGCCGAATTCCGGAATGCGGTTGGCGATTTTCTGTATCCCTATTTTTTGAAGAGACGCCTTCCGGAGATTATTTCTCTTCCCTCTGAAGTCTGGTATAATTCAGCCGGGTCTGTAACCCATGCGTTGCACCGGCGTGCAGCGCGTGGGTTTTTTCAACTATGGACGTTACGCGTTATGAAAGCCTCGTCGCCGCCAGCGCCAAAGATTGTAGAGCCGTCCGCTTGGCGGCGGTTGGTTGCGCGAACCCGGCAGGTGGTCGCGCCGCCGGTCGCCAACGATCTGCACCTGAGCAGCGCAGCCACGGTGAACGCCCACTTCTGGCTGGGCCAGTTCCCCTGGCGCATCACCGCTGGCTGGAGCGTGGTCGCCGCGCTGTTGGCCGTCGGCGCGCTCTGGCGACCGTGGGATCTGGTCTGGCGGGACGTAGTGTTGCTCTGGTTGCTGGCTGATCCCATCTGGGGGAGCCTGTGGCGGCTGGCCGCCGGGCGTATGGAATTGCCCACCCAGCGAGGACGGAGTTGGGCCAATGATTTTTGGCTGCCCTATCTGCGCCGGGGATCGCCGGCGGCCCAGTTGCTGGGGGGGGATGGCCCGGCCTCGCTGCCCTTGCTCTTCCGGGTCGCCCTGCCGGGCGCGCTGGTCGCATTGGTGACGGCTTCCGCCCTGGGGCGGACCGCCATCTGGATGACGGCGGTGGTCATGATCATCACCGTCGTCGGCTGGATCAGCGTGCGCCTTTTCAACCGGCCGCCGGTCTTCCTCCACAGCCTGGTCATGGTGGGCATGCCCTGGCTGTTGACGCTTAGCCTGTTCGGGACCTCATTCGACGCCAGCGGCGTTGATTCCCAGCGCGCCGTTCCTCTGGCCTTGGCTGCGCTCTGGACGCTCCACGCCTGGGGCGGCGAACGGGCCATCTGTTTTACGGATGATTGGCTGGGCGTGGCTTTGATGGGAGCGGCCCAGATTGGCGTCGGCGTGTTGCTGGTGGCAGCGCGCGCACCCCTCTGGCTGGCGGTGTTGGTCGCGCTTTGGCTGCCCACCTGGTTGACCGTCCACCAACGCGGCTCTCTTGTGCGTCACCGTTTTTGGTGGCTGCTGGCCATGCTGGTCAGCGCGCTGGCTGTTGGCGGTTGACGCCTGCGCTTTGATGAGATAAAGAAAGGAACTCAACGATGAGTAATAAGATCAAGACCAAGAAATTACCCGGCATTCCGCTACCCCCATCCAATGGCGATCAGCCCTCGTCCTCCCGGGTGACCATTGACCTGGTCCGGCGCGATCCGGAAGTGATCGCGCTTTTGCAGACGGCCAACGCCTCCCTCTTCGCCCTGGGATACACCGAGCACGGACAGCGCCACGCGGGGTTGGTGGGGCATATCGCCGAGAATGTGCTGGAGCGGCTGGGATATGATCAACGCACCCATGAGTTGGCCAATATTGCCGGTTACTTACATGACATCGGCAACGTCATCCATCGTGAGAACCATGCGCTGAGCGGTGCGTTGATGGCTGAACGCATTTTGACCCGGATGGACATGCCCGTGGAAGAGCGGGTGCTGATCATGAACGCCATCGGCAACCATGAAGAGGAGCGGGGGTTCGCCATCACCCCGGTGTCGGCTGCGCTGATCATCGCCGACAAGGCTGACGTCCACCGCAGCCGCGTGCAGAACCCGGACATGGAGGCGTTCGATATCCACGACCGGGTCAACTACGCTGCGACCCGCAGCTTTGTGCGCGCACTCAAGGACGAGAAAGTGATCGCGTTGGAACTGGAGATCGACACCAATTACGCTCAGGTGATCGAATACTTTGAAATTTTTCTCAGTCGCATGACCATGATGCGACAGGCCTCCCAGTTTTTGGGCTGCCATTTCCAACTGATCGTGAACGATGTGCGCCTTTCATGAGTTCATGATGAAGCGATTATATATTTATCACAAAGAGACAAAATTTTTCTTTGTATTCTCCGCATCTACTAAGAAACTCACTCCCCCAGTTTCTTTTAGGAGGAATTGAACCGATCAGGTTCAACTGGGGACTCTGCGGTGAGATTCAAGAATGGATGATGCCCGATGAAAATTGTACGTTTTAACCTGGAGTTTGATGATCCCATTCTGCCGTTCGAGACGGAGGTGATGTGGGGCGTGATGATCGATGGCCTGCTCTATGGGCTGGCGCAGGCGCCGTATCTGGAAGAGGTGAATGGTCGTTACTCGCTGGACATTGAGCCCGGCGGTGGCATGTCTGTGGAGCGTGTGCGGTTTCACGCGCCGGTGACGCCCGGCAAGATCGTCTGCGTCGGACGCAACTACGCCGCCCACGCCGCCGAGTTGGGCAACGCGGTTCCAGAAGAGCCGCTGATCTTCCTCAAACCGCCCAGCGCGGTGATCGGGCCGGACGAGCCTGTGGTCTATCCGGCCATCAGCGAGCGGGTCGATCATGAGGGCGAACTGGCGTTGGTCATCGGCAAACGCTGTCGCAACCTGCGCCCGGAGGAGGCCGACGACGTCATCTTCGGCTACACCGTGGCCAATGACGTGACCGCCCGCGATCTCCAGCGCAAGGATAAGCAGTGGACCCGGGGCAAAGGCTTCGACACCTTCGCGCCCGTGGGGCCGTGGATCGACACCGAATTCGATCCGGCCGGTCGACGGGTGCGTTGCCTGGTCAACGACGAAGTGCGCCAGGATGGCGACACCAACGATTTCATCTTTTCCATCGGCCAGGTGCTGGCGTTCGTCACCCGCTTCATGACCCTGGAGCCGGGCGACCTGGTGTTGACAGGCACGCCCGAAGGCGTGGGTCCGGTGCAGCCGGGGGATGTGATGACTGTAGAAGTGGAGGGGCTGGGCGCGCTTTCGAATCCAGTGGTGGCTGAAGGAGATATCCGCAACGCGTAGGGTGCGCCGCATTCGCTCATGACCGATATTTTCGTTTTGCTCAGCGGTCTCAAAGATCCGCGCAATATTCTCGACATCCTGCTGGTGTCGCTGCTGATCTACTTTGTGCTGCGGCTCTTTCGCGGTACCTTGGCGATCCAGCTTCTGCGCGGCATGATGATCATTGGCCTGATCTTTCTGATCCTGACCCAGACCATCGATCTAGTGGCGGTGGGGTGGCTACTGCGCGTCAGCGCACCCATCATTCTCTTTGCGATCCCCGTCATCTTTCAGCCGGAGTTGCGGCGCGCGCTGGAGCGGGTGGGACGCTCGGCCCCCTTGGCCATGCGCCGCTCCCAGAGCGCGATGGCCCAGCATATCGTGACCGAAGTGGTGCGCGCCGCCGAACAGATGGCCGAACGCAAACATGGCGCGCTGATCGTCTTCGAAGGGGCCACCGGCCTGGCGGACGCCATCGAGCGCGGCGTGCGCATCAACGCCGATATTTCGACGGAACTGCTGGTGACCATCTTCTACCCGAACACAGCCCTGCACGACGGCGCGGTGATCATCAGCGGTGACAAGCTCGTTGCGGCCAGCTGCGTCCTCCCCCTCACCCAGCGCGATCTGGGCGATAGCCAGTTCGGCACCCGTCACCGGGCCGCTATCGGCATTACGGAACAATCCGACGCCATGTCCGTTGTAGTTTCGGAGGAGACGGGAGCGATCTCTGTGGCCCGCAACGGACGCATCCTCCGGCTGGACAGCAACCGTCTGCGTAAGTTACTCAGTGATTTTTATAACCCGTAGGTATCTTCTGTTGATTTGTGAGTGATCGTGACTGTTGAAAAATCGACTGATGTGACAAAACGCGCCGGTTCCCCGGCCGATAGATTCGAGCGACAGGAACGGGTCTCCGCGGCGCGCTGGCGTCTGTTCGTTGAACGTCTTGGCACATATTTGCTCTCGCTCGTGTTGGCGCTCGTGATCTGGCTGGTCGCGGTCAATGAGGAAAATCCCATCATCACGCAGCCGTTTCCAACCGCCATTCCCATCCAGGTGCGGGGACCTGATGAAGGGTTGCAAACCGTCCAGAATCTGAGCAAGCAGACGGTGCAGATCAACGTGCGCGCGCCGCAAAAAACGTGGAACAGCCTGACCTTGGATGACTTTCAGGCCTATGTGGATTTGACCGGGCTCTCCCCCGGCGAGCATGATGTGAAGATCAACGTGGATGTGCTGGACCCGAAGGTGGATGTGCTGGAACGCCAGCCGAGCGAGTTGCGGGTGGAGATCGACCCTGTGCTCGTCAAAGAGATGGCGGTGGAAGTGGACATCGTGGATTCGCCCGCCCCTGGATACGAGGCCCAGGCGCCCGTCATCGAACCGATTTCGGTGACGGTTTCCGGGCCTGCGACCCAGGTCAAGCAGGTGGCCTCGGTTCGCGCTGAGGTCTATCTGGATAACGCCAAAAGCCAGGTGGAGCGCAATGAGCCGGTCAAGCCCTATAACAGCCAGGACCAGTTCGTCGAGCAGGTCAAGCTAGAACCGGATTCGGTGCGTATCATCGTGCCCGTGTCCGAACGACCGGGCCGCAAGGAGGTGGCCGTCCGCCCCGATTTGGTGGGCCAGCCGGCCGCCGGCTATCGTCTGGCGTCCGTGCGCGTGAACCCCTCGTCGGTGGTGCTCCTGGGGAGTGTGGACGCGCTGTCCCGGGTCCCCGGCTTTGTCTCGACGACTGAAGTTTCGCTGGAGGGCGCGACCGAGGACCTGACCCAGCGCGTCGAACTCATCCTGCCCGAGGGCGTGAACGCGTTGGAGGGCTACATCGTCGAGTTATCGGCCACCATCACCCCCATCGAAGGCGGACGCACCATCAAGCAGAAGCCGGTGATCCAGGGGCTGGGTCCTGGCCTGGAGGCGACCGTCGCCCTGGATGAGGTTGAGGTGATTCTGAGCGGGCCGGCCCCCCTGCTGGAATCCATGGCGCCGGACGATATGTTCGTGATCCTGGACCTGACGGGTCTGTTGCCCGGCACCCACAACATCCGTCCCGATGTGATTCTCCCCGACGGCATCCGCATGGAGTCGGTGCTGCCGGAGACGGTGGAGGTGGTGATCACCGAGAAGGCGACCACGCCCACGCCGGAAGCGGGCGGCACATTGCCCCCTCTCACCCGAACGCCGACGATCACGACTACGCCTGCAGTGACGACGACCCGCACGCCTTGAGTGCATGGGCGCAATATATTTTTGAATGGTGACTAAACGCAATGAGTAAACGAAAACCTGTGGTGGCCCTGGTGGGTCGCCCCAATGTAGGCAAATCGACCCTCTTCAACCGCCTCACGGGCGCGCGCACCGCGATCGTGGAGGATATACCGGGCACCACCCGGGACCGCATTTATGGTGACAGCGAATGGAACGGCGCCGGTTTTATCGTGGTGGATACCGGCGGGCTGGAAGCGCCCAGCGATCTTTCCGAACGCGGCTCCATGCGCGGCGAGCGGAGTGGGAGCGGCGCGCCCCTGGCCGCCGATTCCACCCTCTTCATCTCACATATTCAAAACCAGGCCCAGGTGGCGCTGGAGGAGGCGGATCTGATCGTCTTTGTCGTGGATGGCAAGGAGGGGCTGACCGCGGCCGATGAGGATGTGGCCGCGGTGTTGCGTCAGACGGATCAGCCGGTCTTCCTGGCGGTGAACAAGACCGAAAGCCCCAAGCGCCAGCTCGATGCGGTCGAATTTTGGAACCTGGGGTTGGGCGAACCCTATCCCATCAGCGCCTATCACGGCAACGGCGTGGGCGACCTGCTGGACGTGCTGGTGACCGAGTTGCCCGACTACCCCGCCGAAGAGGAAGAAGATGACGACGCTATCGGCATCGCCATTGTGGGGCGTCCCAACGTGGGCAAGAGCAGTCTCCTCAATACGCTCATTGGCAAGGAGCGAGCCATCGTCAGCCACGTGTCGGGCACGACGCGCGACCCCATCGACAGCGAGATCGTCTATGACGGCCAGCGCATTCGCCTCATCGACACCGCCGGCATCCGCCGGCGGGGCAAGGTGGAGCCGGGCATCGAGAAGTACAGCGTCTTGCGTAGCATGCGCAGCGTGGACCGGGCGGATGTGGCTCTGTTGCTGATCGACGCCACCGAGGGCGTGACCGCCCAGGACGCGCACGTGGCCGGCTATGTGCTGGAGCGTTACAAGAGCGTGGTGGTGCTGGTCAACAAGTGGGACGCCATTGAGAAAGACACGTACACCATGCTCGACTTCACCGAAAAGGTGCGCGAGGACCTGAAGTTCATGGACTATGTGCCCGTGCTCTTCATCAGCGCGCTGACCCGGCAGCGGGTGAATAAGATACTCCCCGAAGCCCTGCGGGTGGTGGAGGCCCGGCGTCACCGCCTGGGCACCAGCGAGTTCAACCAGGTTCTTCGGGATGCCTATGACCGCATCGCGCCGCCGAGTAAGAATGGGCGTCCGTTGCGGGTCTATTATGGAACCCAGGTGGAGACTGAGCCGCCGACCTTCCTCGTCTTCGTCAACGACCCCAAGCTGGTGCACTTTTCCTACCAGCGCTATCTGGAAAATCGCATTCGCGAACACTATCCATTTTTGGGGACGCCGATCCGTCTCTTCTTCCGTCCGCGTAAAGATGGCCGCAACAAGTAGCCCGACCCATGAGGCGACGTTTCCCGTGAGAAATTTTCTGCGCGCCTACAGCATCGAGATCGTCCTCATGGGCGTGTTGCTGTTGGCCGTTTCTTACTTTGCATATCTGGGCTATGGCCTGCTGACCCTGGACACCAGCGAGCAGGCGTCGGGCGAGGTTGCGCTGGCCGCGGTCGAACGCCAGCTTGCGTTTGGTCCCCGCACCACCGGCAGCGCCGCCAGCCAGGCCATGGGTGACTGGCTGATCGATGAGTTGCGTTTTCAGGGTTGGGATGTGCTCATCCAGCCCTATGAATTGCTGATTCCCGCGGTCTCCGCCGGCCCGGCGATTTCACCCACCGTAACGACCGGTCCGGAGGCCGCGGCCATGGTCAAGCTCATGGGACGCAATATCATCGCCAGCCGTGTCGCCCCGCCGTCGGGAGGAGCGCTGGCGCCGGTGATCATCCTGGCCGCGCCCTATGACTCGCGCGTCCTGGCCGACGCCGATCCGGATCCGGCCAAGCGCAGCGAGCCGTCGCCAGGGGCCAACGTTGGCGCATCCGGCGTGGCTGTTCTCCTGGAGATCGCCCGCACCTTCACTGAAAGCGATTACACCATCTGCCTGGCTTTTCTGGACAGCGAAGCCAACCGGGGCGCGCCCGGCTGGCAGCCGCCCTTTGGCGGCGAACGCTTTGCGGATCAGTGGGACGACGGGATCAAAAAGTGCGCCGACCCGCGCTTCGCCGTGGTGTTGGATACAGTGGGCGGCGTCGATCACCGCATCCGCATGGAGGGGGGCGGCGATCCCGACCTGAGCAATGATATTTGGGCGATCGCCGATGATCTGGGGTTTGAGGAGCAGTTCGTGGCTGAAACAGGCCCGGCGGTTCCCGGTCCCCATAACGCCTTCATCGAGCGGGGCGTCCCCACCGCGGCCATCATCGAAAGCGATTACCCCTACCGCAACACCACGGCCGACACCCTGGATAAGGTCAGCGCCGAGAGTCTGGAGGCCGTCGCCCGTACGTTGCAAGAGTGGTTAGAGCGTCAATAGAACGCCAATAGCTTACTATTAAAATGTCAAGTACCTTTTTGCAAAAATCGTCAGAGACGCGCGGGGGAGTATCTCCGAATTAGGCTAAGAATTTGGAGTCGCAGGCATAAGATATGAATCTGCACGGAAGTCATCGG
>JAJRVT010000009.1 GCA_024277175.1 Chloroflexota bacterium
CCACGCCAGCAGCCAGACCCAAAACAGACTCGCCGGCTTGAAGAGAAACCAGATGGCGGCGATGACCAACAGAGTCACGATGATGGCGGCGATGGAAAAGAAACGGTTGGGTGCGTCTTTCATAGGTGCAAACTCCGAAAAATTGGGGTCGATGTTCTTGTCTGTAAAGATTGTAGAGATTGGAGGCTCCCCGGTTGGGCGCAATCTCCAATCTCCCAATCTCGAAGTCGCGACGCGACTTCGGCCGAAACGCTATTTGCTATCAAACTGTGTGAACGTCTCACCCATGACGTCCTGGATAATCTGCGCCAGTTCGGGATGGCTCATCAGCGCGGCCATGGCTTCGTCAGGGGTTTCGGTCGTGGCGAAGACCTGGAGAAGCGCCTGCCGTTGCGCTTCCGGTAGCGTCTGGATGGCCGCCATGAGAGTGTCTACGCCTTCACCCATGTCCGTCTCGAATCGGTCCGCCTCCCGCTTCAACTCCTCATAGGCGGCCTCGATGCCGATCTCGCCGACCCGCTCCAGGAGGATACGGTGATTCTCCAGATCGATTATAGCGTCTTCCTCCCCCCGGGCTTCGGCGGTCTGGAGCATCTGCACCAGAAGGCCATCGGTCTCATCGCCCAACAGTTCGGGGTGCGCTTCCAGATAATGCCGGGACGCCTCCCAGGTTTCTGTTTCGAGGAAGTCGATCAGGATCTGAAGCAGGGGCGGCGTATAGGGGGCCATGGCCTCGGCTAGACGGGCGGCCAGTGCCGGTCGCTCAATCGCCATCCGGTTAAGATCCCGCTGATCGGAAATATCGAAGCCGGCCTTCTCCACCTCCTCCAAAAGATCGAAGACGGCGGGCGGGACATTGACGGAAATAGCCTCAGTCACCCGTTTCGCCAGGTCAGGCCGCTCTGACAGCATGCGCTCCATATCCGCCTCATCATTGATATCGTATCCCAGGACCGCCATCTCCTCAGCTAATGCTTCCAGATCGGACGATGATGCGGGATTTTCGTTTTTCATCCGTGTTCCTTCCTGAAGAATTGAGTGATTATCGTCGTAGGTGTAGTATACACTGAAAGTGACGGGATGGTGGGATGACAGGATGACAGGATGACAAGATGATAGGGTGACAGGGTGATAGGGTGACAGGGTGATCGGGTGACAGGGTGATCGGCCATCTTTTCACCTTGTCATCCTGTCACGCAGCGAAATGGTGCGGATGATGGGCGAGCGTGAGTGGCGGATGCGCAATCGAGCGATGATCATGGCGCGGATGGCGGGCGTGCGCGCGCTGCCGGACGGAACCCTTTTCACGGAACCTTGTCAGGCGGCAGGCGACGAGCGTTATGTGGTCGTCACCAAAATTGGCGACCGAGCGCTCCTATGGATCATGAATATGGCCGATACGGAGACCGCGGTGGTGCAATCGGAGATCGATCTGAACGATCCGCTGACGCTTGTGGATCCCTACACCCAGGCGGCCATGCTCGGTCTGCTCTGGACGCCGTCGCCCAAGCGCATCCACGTGGCCGGGCTGGGCGGGGGTCGCGCCCCCCTGGTCATGCACCACTATCTGTCCGACGCCATCATCGACTGCGTAGAGATCGAGCCGGTGATGGTGGAGGCGGCCACCCGCTTCTTCGGCCTGGTTCCAGACGAACAGTTGCGGGTGACGGTGGCCGACGCCCAAGCCTGGCTGACCCGGCAGTCGCCCACCGCCCCTTTCGACATCATGTTCATCGACGCCTTCCTGGATGATGGCCGCTCCCCTGCGCACATGGCCGCGCCCGGTTATCATCACCTCTGTCGGGAACGCCTCAGCCCCGACGGCGTGGCGGTCACTAACCTGATCGCCGAAGACCCCCTGCTGGAAGAGAAGATCGAGGCCATGGCTGAGGTCTTTCCCCACCTCACTCTCTGCCCCATGGGCGAAGACAACACAGTAGTCTTCGCCGCCAACATCCCCCTCGAACGCCAGACATTGATCGACCGGGCCATCGTCCTACAACGCCGACATGACTTCCCCTTCCCCTTCGCGCGCCGGGCCGCGGCGTTAAGTGTTCAAAAATAATGGCTGCTCCGCTTGGTTCCCATTGTGGTCGCTGGCCAAAAACAAAAGAAACCCCGCTCGCCGCGTTCAGGCGGCGGGCGGGGCGAGACGAAGTTGGGTGCGATGTATGGCTACGACGCTCCGAATGCAGGCAGTCAATGGCGCCGTTCGCTTCTGTTTGCTTCAAACCGTTAATCACGAACAATCGCGACGGTTGAACAGCAAACGGCGTTGTCTATTGAACTGGGTCTGAGCGGACGTCGATGTTAGCTATGTGCTGATGTCGGCGATACGTCAGTGTGGACAGTGAAGAGTGTGCGATGAATGTGGTTCAGACCGATTACCGTCTTTTCCACCGGAGGTAGTGGACGTTTGCATGGTGGGGGACGCTCTATATTCCTAACCATGGGCATAAAACAGTAGAACCAGCAGTGTCGCCAGGAATCCGAGTAACTGCAAGCCGAAGACGAGCTTGAGCCATACATGCTTGCTCGGCATGGTGCACGCACTCCTTTCCACTGCCTGCGGTCGTCACTTTAGCAGAGAAAGTCCTGGTTTGCTGGCTGTTTAGCGTGCGGGACTCCGTCGCGGCCAAAACGTGGCGCGGCGGTCCGTTTTCGGTCCGAAGCGTCCATCGCCCCAAAATCAGGAGCGACGATCAAATCCTTACAAAATCTTCACACAGACCTCAAACCTCACTTACATCCTCTCGTTATGCTACATGGGTACGCCCTCTGAACCAGCATCTCCAGATGACAACGGAGTATTGAATGGCTGTTATGACCACCCCGGAACGCGGGCCGGGGGTGCGCCGGAATCCAACCGGCACCCAACGGTATCTCCCCTTCACAGACTGGCTTATCCACTACCGGCGCGAGGATCTGCCCGGCGATCTGGTGGCCGGATTGATCGTCACTATCATGCTGGTTCCCCAGGGCATGGCCTATGCGCTCCTGGCCGGGCTGCCGCCCCAGGTCGGCCTCTACGCCAGCATCCTCCCCCTGTTCATCTATGGCCTGCTCGGCAGCAGCCGCGCGCTGGCGGTCGGGCCGGTGGCCATCGTCTCCCTGCTGGTCTTCGAGGGCGTGACGTCTCTGACCGGCGGCGATGTGGCCGCCTATGTCCAGATCGCGTTGACGCTGGCGCTGCTGGTGGGCCTGATCCAGGTAGCCATGGGACTGTTACGGATCGGCTTTCTGGTCAATTTTCTCAGCCACCCGGTGCTGGTCGGCTTTACAGCCGCAGCCGCCATCATCATCGGCTTCAGCCAGGTGAAGCACGTGCTTGGCTACAGCGTGCCGAGGATGGAGCATTTTTACCAACAGGTGCTTTACACCGTCCAGCATATAGGCGGGACCAACTGGGTTGCTCTGGCCATGGGCGTCGGCGGCATTCTGATTTTGCTCTTTTTCAAGTACAGGGTTGCAGATCTGCTACGCCGCCTGGGGGCGCCGGAGCGGCTGGCCATTCCCCTGTCCAAAAGCGGACCGCTGTTGATCGTGGTGCTGGGCGTGGCCCTGACCGGCTGGCTGGGTTTGGACCAACGCTTTGGCCTCGCCATTGTGGGCGAGGTGCCGGCTGGTCTGCCGCCCCTGACCATGCCTTCTATCGACATGAATCTGTGGGCTGCGCTTCTGCCCATCGCCCTCACCATCAGCTTCGTGGGCTACATGGAAAGCGTATCAGTGGCCAAGTCGCTGGCGTCGAAGCGACGGCAAAAAGTCGACGCCGACCAGGAGTTGCTCGCCCTGGGCGCGGCCAACTTGGGGGCGACTTTCACGGGCGGCTATCCGGTCACGGGCGGCTTCAGCCGCTCGGTGGTCAATTTCAGCGCCGGCGCCAACACAGGGCTGGCCTCCATAATTACCGGGGGGCTGATCGCCCTGACCGTGCTCTTTCTGACGCCCCTTTTCTATTACCTGCCCAAGGCGGTGCTGGCGGCCATCATTCTGGTCGCCGTAGTCAACCTGATCGACGTCAAGGCGTTCAAACTCATTTGGACCTATAACAAAGCGGACGCCGCCGCCCTGATCATCACCTTCCTGGCCGTGCTTGTCATGGGCATCGAAAAAGGCATCCTCATCGGAGCGGGGTCGGCTATCGCCCTCTTCGTCTGGCGGACAAGCAAACCCCACATGGCCGTGGTGGGGCGGATCGGCAAAAGCGACAAATATCGCAATGTGCTGCGCTATGACGTGCAGACCTGGCCCGAGGTGCTGACGATCCGAGTCGACGAAAGCCTCTACTTCGCCAACACCAAGTATCTTGAAGACAAGGTGCTGTGCATGGTCGCCGATCACCCCGACGTCAGGCATCTGGTCCTGTTGGGCACGGCCATCAATTTCATCGACGCCAGCGCGCTGGAGACGCTGGAGTCCCTCCACGAGGAGTTGCAGAGCGCGGGCGTGGAGTTGCACCTGGCCGCCATCAAGGGGCCGGTGCTGGACCGGCTGCGCAAAGTGGGTTTCGTGGACAAGATCGGAGAGGGCCATGTCCACTTCAGCAACCATGACGCCCTGATCAGCCTGGGCTTTGTGGACCCGAACGACCGCAGCGACATTCGCCCCGGCGAAGCGGCCAGGCTGGCCCAGAAACCCTATTCGGCATAACTGGCACCCGCTTTGTAACGGATGCGTCTTAGCTCCATCCAGGAAGCTCGGCGCTTCCTGGCGATGCAAACGGACCATAAACAAACCATATCCAGGAGCGCTGAACATGGAATCACTGCCAACCCCGGTCAAACTGTTGATCGTATGCGCCATCTGCGTCAGCCTGGCCGCCGCTGTAGGGCTGCTTATTTACCTATTCACATGAACACCCATCGCCAAGCCGCGCCCGAACGATTCAGGCGCACCCCGGAAGCGCTTGGCGATTTGGCGCATAGCTGCTACAATCTTGGCGTTTACACTATCGTTCGGACAGGTGATGCACGCCTTGCATTCGCGTCATCCGTCACTTCAGCGCATCTTCATTGGATCAACTGAGAGGAGCTCAATCATGTCACCCAATATGGGCGCAGTCGATCGCATTATCCGCACCTTGTTCGCACTCGTCATCATGGGATTGGCCATGGCCGGCGTGATCAGTGGGCCGATCGCGATTTTTCTGGGCGCGTTGGCCATCATTTTCCTGGCTACGGCCATCGTAGGCTATTGTCCGCTTTACTGGCCAGTTCACTTTTCGACCCGCCGATCCAAGGCCTGACCAGGCTGGCGACAGGCAGTGAAAATTCACCATAAGGGCGTAGAGGCTTGAAGATTTCTCAGGAAACGCTGCACGCCTTTTGCCTTTGTGGTGAACTTTCAACCCACATTCGGCGTCATCTGCATGATCGGATAGACCCGTACGCCCAGCAAATTTGAATGCCTCGCGCAGCCCAAGCTCCCCAACACGCTTAGCTGACGCATTCTCCGGCCCGCACCGGAACCATTGTTCAAGACAATCTATCGCCGCTGCATTGATCCCTGCGTCCACATCATGCGACGCGCGTGGATGGACGTCACCCTGAAACCAGTGCAGCGTCAGGCCATGACGAATTCGCGTCGGCCAAATTCAAGACGGTCTGTTCGATCCAATTTCGATCCAATACAGTGTAAACACACTCCAGTAGACAAAAGAGAGCCTGCGCCTATGAACTACGGCTTCATTATCGACAACCGCAAGTGTATTGGCTGTCACGCCTGCTCCACCGCCTGCAAGAGCGAAAACCAGGTGCCCCTGAGCGTCAATCGCACCTGGGTCAAGTATGTGGAGACCGGCGCGTACCCGGATGTGACCCGCCACTTCCAGGTGACGCGCTGCAACCACTGCGCCAACCCGCCCTGCGTGCGCATCTGCCCGGTGACGGCCATGTACCAACGGGACGACGGCATTGTGGAGTTCGATCCCAGCGTCTGCATCGGCTGCAAAGCGTGCATGCAGGCCTGCCCCTACGACGCCATCTACATCGATCCCGAAACCCACACCGCGGCCAAGTGCCACTTCTGCGGCCACCGCACCGAGATCGGCCTGGAGCCGGCCTGCGTGGTGGTCTGTCCGGAACACGCCATCATCGCCGGCGATATGGACGATCCCACCACCGAGATCAGCCACCTGCTGGCCACTCAGAAGGTCACCGTGCGCAAGCCAGAACAGGGCACCGCACCCAAACTCTTCTACATCAACGGCAATGACGTCGCCCTCCATCCCACCGCCACCGATCGCACGCCTGACAGCTATCTGTGGGCCGACGTCATCCCCCTGCACGCCAAGCCTGGCAACGGGAACGGCGGCGGCATCGATCTTGGGCTTGGCGAGCTTTTCGGCCTGGACAGCGGCCCGGCGGACGATAGCCATAACGACGATGATCACAACGGCGGCGACCATAGCCCCAAACTCAAAACCGCGGCCTCCGGCGTCGCCATCCGCACGCCCCAGCCCCAGGGTCAACCGCTGGACGGTCCCATCCAGATCGGCCAGGGCCGCATGGCGGAGCAGATGGTGCAGGTGGCCTACAACGCCCAGCATCTGATCCCCTGGCACTGGCCGGTGCCGGCCTATCTGGTCACCAAGGGCATTGGCAGCGGCATTTTCATGATTCTGAGTTTGGGGCTTGGCCTGGGCCTCTTCCTCTTCCAGCAAGGCGTGGCCGTGACCGCGGGCTTCGTCTCTCTGCTCTTCATCGGCCTGACCACCCTGCTGCTGGTCTATGACCTGGAACGACCGGAGCGCTTCCTCTACATCCTCATGCGTCCCCAGTGGAAGAGCTGGCTGACCCGGGGGGCCTTCCTGCTGGTGGGCTTCACCGTGGTGGCCGGGATCTGGTGGGTGCTGGAAGTTGCCTCCATGCTGGGCTGGATCGGCGACCTGGGCTGGATCCGCTATGCGTTGCTGTGGCTGGGCCTGCCCCTGGCCGCGGGGGCCGCGCTCTACACCGCCTTCCTCTTCGGCCAGGCCGAAGGCCGGGACCTGTGGCAGAGCACGCTTCTGCCTTTCCACCTGATTGTCCAGGCGTTGATGGCGGGCAGCGGCGCGCTGTTGGTGCTGGACCTGTTCATGGCCTTCCCACCGGAGATGACCAGCGTCGCCCGCATCACCTTCGTGGTCATGCTGCTGGTGGACCTTTTCGTGACCCTGCTGGGCGAGTTCGGCATGCCCCACGCCTCCGAGGTCGCAGCCAAGGCAGCGCACGCGATCAGCCACGGTCATTACAGCAAAATGTTCTGGTGGGGCAGCATCGCCGCCGGCCATGTACTGCCCCTGCTGCTCATGGTCCTGGCCGCCCCCTTGATCGGGGCCATCGCCGGCGTTCTCGCCATCGTCGGACTTTACTATTTCGAATACGCCTTCGTCATGGCGCCGCAGGAGATACCGAATAGTTGAGGCAAGTGGCAGGTTGCAAGTGGCGAGCGCTCACTTGCCACTTGCAACTTGCCTCTCGCCACTCATCACGTCAGGGAAAACGCACCGATGACCGATAAATCCAGTATGACCGACCTGTTGAGATCCATGCTTGGCAAGCCTGCGCTGTCGAAGCCCCGGCCCGCGCCGGTGAAGATGACCAATGCCGGCGGCGTAGCCCTGCCCGGCTTCAGCCAGGCCGACGTCCAGCCGGAGCCGGTGGACATGACCACCGTGGTTCACCCCGACGGACGCATGAGCCAGTACCCGCCGGTGGAGAAGTGGGACGACTGGGTGGAGTATGACGGCAGCCTCTGGCCCCAGAAGGTGGCCCGCCGCTACATGCTCGTGCCCACCGTCTGCTTCAACTGCGAAAGCGCCTGCGGCCTGCTGGCCTATGTGGACAAGACCACCCTGGAGATCCGCAAATTCGAGGGCAACCCCGCTCACCCCGGCAGCCGGGGGCGCAACTGCGCCAAAGGGCCGGCCACCCACAACCAGGTCTATGACCCGGAACGGATCCTCTATCCCCTCAAGCGGGTGGGGAGGCGGGGCGAAGGCAAGTGGAAGCGCATCACCTGGGACGAAGCCCTGGACGAGATCTCGGCCAAGATGCGGGAGAGCCGCCAACGCCGCCGGGATGGCATCATGTACCACGTGGGACGGCCTGGCGAGGATGGCTACACCAATCGTTGCATCACCGCCTGGGGCGTGGACGGCCACAACAGCCACACCAACATCTGCTCCGCGGGCGCGCGGGCCGGCTACGCTTTCTGGGGCGCGTTCGACCGTCCCAGCCCCGACTACGCCAACGCCAAGACCATGGTGCTGGTCTCCAGCCACCTGGAGACGGGCCACTACTTCAACCCCCACGCCCAGCGCATCATCGAAGCCAAGATGAACGGAGCCAAGATCATCACCTTCGATCCCCGGCTGAGCAACACGGCCAGCATGAGCGACGTCTGGCTGCCCACCTGGCCCGGCAGCGAGACCACCGTGCTCCTGGCCATGGCCAACTACCTGATCCAGAATGACCTCTACGACAAGGAGTTTGTGCGTCGCTGGGTCAATTGGGAAGAGACATTACAGGCAATTAAAGATTCAAAATTGAAGATTAATGACCCGGACCTTCAATCTTCAATCTTCAATCTTCAGTCTTTCAATTTCGATTTATTCGACGCCGTCCTCAAAGACCTCTACGCCGAGTTCACCTTCGAACGCGCGGCTGAGGAAGCCCAAATCCCGGTGGAGCGGGTCCAGGCCGCGGCCGAGGCTGTGGCCGA
>JAJRVT010000163.1 GCA_024277175.1 Chloroflexota bacterium
CGCTCTGATCGTCCCTTTGACCCGGCGTTGGCGATGCCTGCCTGATGACCTATGCGTTATGTAATCTAAACCTTTGTTCTTTATCCGTTTGCTCTCACATTTCGTCAATTAGGGACTTGACATCAAAGAGAGAATCTACGAATCAGTCAGCTCCAGTCCTGCCGGAATTTGTCGCGGCCGTTGATATATTTATCCACGCCCAGCGCAGCGAGCACGCCGTCGGCAGCTGCGATCACCGCCTGCTTGATGTGGGAGCATAGCAGATCGCCAACCGCGAAGACGCCGGGCACGCTGGTCTGCATGTCACCATCCACTGTTAGACAGCCGTCAGGGGTCGTCTCCACCCGTCCGCCCAGGTAGTCGACGATGGGCTTGGCGCCCTGTAGATAGATGAAAGCGCCGTTGACAGGCAGGATGGTTTCCTTACCGCCCCGAGGGTGGATGCGCACGCCTTGCACCACGCCGTTGCCCACGATTTCCTTCAGACGCACGCCCATATAGGGTTTGATGGCGGGCGAGGTCTCCGCCCTGGCCACCAGTTCCGGGCTGGCCTTGAAATGGGGCGTGGGCACGATCAGGTTGACATTGTCGGTGAACTTGGTCAGAAAGAGCGCCTCTTCCAGGGCCTCGTCATTGTTACCGACGACCGCCACCGGTTGGTTGCGGAAGAAGGCGCCGTCGCAGGTGGCGCAGTAGCTGACGCCGCGCCCCAGGTATTCATCCTCGCCGGGCACAACATTGACCCGTCCCATGGAGCCGGTGGCCAGCACCACGGCCTTGGCCTGATAGGTTCCGGTTCCGCCAGTGAGGATCTTGGTCTCGCCCAGGATGTCGGCGTCGACGATCTTATCGGTGACGAATTCCGCGCCGAACGATTTGGCCTGTTCGCGGATGGTTTTTGCCAGTTCCGCGCCGCTGATCGGCCCAGGAACACCTGGATAGTTGCTGATCTTGGAGGTGATGCCCAGTGCGCCGGCCGTCAGCCCCTTGTCGATCACCAGGGTGCGCAGATCCGCGCGCGCTGTATAGATGGCCGCCGACGATCCGGCCGGCCCGCCGCCGATGATGATGACGTCATAACTCTCATTGTCAGGACCGCCGCCGCTCGGCAGTCCCAGTCCCAGACCTAAATCGAAACTCATTGCTTATACTCCTGTCGATGACAAGATGACTAAGGTGACAAGATGACCGGGTGACCTGTGACATACTCATCTTGTCACCCGGTCACCTTGCCATACCCTTACCCAATCGCCTCGCGAATCTTAGCCATCAGCATGGCTTCGGGCGCGGCGCCTTCCATGAAGTCGTCCTCATTGATGATGGTGCGCGGCACGCCCATCACCTGATATTTATTGGACAGATGGGGGAACTCGATGGCCTCCACCATGTCGCCCTGGACCTGGTCGCTCTCCATGGCCAGCATGTGAGCCAGACGCACGGCCCGGGGGCAATGGGGGCAGGTGGGGGTCACGAAAACCTGCAAATGCAGCGGCTTATCCAGGGTGGCCAGGTATTCCTTGGTGGCCGGGCTGAGACCGGATTCGCCGGCCGAGACCATGGCGATGTCCTCGATCAGGGAGCCAAACTCGTAGCCGGAGGGAATGCCGTAGAAGCGGATCCCATAGTCGCGCGGCTCGTCGCCATCCCGGACCACAGCGATGGCCGGAATTTTGTCGATCTGATACTGCTCCACAACCTCGGGATCGCCCACGAGATCGTACACTTCCAGGTTGATTTTATCGGACAGCTCGGCGATTTCCTCGACGAGCTGATGGGTCTCTTTGCAGTACTGGCACTCATTGGCCTGGGTGAACAGGACCAATTTGACCGGGTTGCTCAATTTGGAAAATTCCTGTTCCAACTGCCCGCGGATTTCATCATTTAACAGACTCATTATTAGGGTTCCTCCTGGGAATCTATGCGATGAACGCGCCCGCAAAAACGCGTCATCAAATTCGCTACCTCTTCTGACGACACAGTGCAAGGCGTTCTTACCCCGCACCGAAGGGTTAGATGCAGGGGGGAGGGATTGGTTACATTTGGGGAACGTAAAACGTGAAGGCGTAAAATGTGACGAGTGAAGACGTGACGAGTGAAGACGTGACGAGTGAAGACGTGACGAGTGAAGACGTGACGAGTGAAGACGTGACGAGTGAAGACGTGACGAGTGATGTGTGAGACGTAGGGGCGTAGCGTCACGTTCTTCGCGGTGGCCTCACGTTTTACGTTTCACGTCAATTCGCAGCACGCTGAAGAGCCGCTCGCGCGCGTCGGCCGGTGGGCTAGAATCGGGGAGGGAGTGGTAGAGCTTGATGGTGTTATCGAGGGTATCGACGACGATGCGGCAGTGGGGGCACTCAGCGAGGTGCGCTTCGATGCGCGCACAGAGATCGGCGTCGGCCTGTCCTTCCACATAGTCGGACAGTTGGCGCAACAGATCCCGGCAGTCCTCCTGGGGCGTGGCGTGTGGCTCATGCATGGCGATCCCCTCCGGCGATATGCTCCTCGGTGCGATCGGCGAAGTAGCGGGACAGGTGATCGCGCAGTTGGAGCCTGGCCCGGTGCAGGCGCACCTTGACCGCGCTTTCCGAAATATTTAGGACCTCGGCCGTTTCCGCGGTCGATAATCCTTCCAGTTCTCGCCAGATAAAAACAATGCGTAATTTGGGCGGCAACTCCTCGATGGCCGCCTCCATCACCTGCTGCAACTCTGCGTCCAGGAGCAGGCTGTCCGGGTCGTATGACCAGTCAATGAAGTATTTCGGCATGGTCTCCGCCGGATCGTCGTCGCTATCATCCATGAAAAATTCGACTGGTGCGGCCGCGTCCCGCCGGCGACGCATGAGACACTGGTTGGATGCGATCCGGTAGAGCCAGGTGGAGAGTTTGGAGCGTCCCTGGAAGCGGGGCAAGGCCTGGATAGCGCTGAGGAAGGTCTCCTGCATGGTCTCTTCGGCATCATGAGGGTTGCCACACATACGCAGCGCCACATTGTAGATGGTCTGCTGATGCTGCTCGACGATTTCGCCTAGCGCTTCGCTGTCCCCCTGTTGCGCGCGTCGAATCAGTTCGCTCTCCTCAGTCACAGCTGGCTCCGTTCATGCGTCTTAGGTCCGGTGATCGATTCATGCGGCGTTCATCCCCGCTGATTCAGATCCATTCACAGATTATAGCCCCTGGACGCATGCAGAACAAAGAAGACATTGCAACAACAAACATTGAAATCAACATCACGGTGAAAACCGGGGGAATCGTGTAACCTTTTTTCGGTTTTCGCATCTTACTCCAAGTGGACCCAATGTAAACGACGTTGGGGCGATGAAAAAGAAGCGCTAAGTGGATGGAAATTGAGCCTTTGGCCCTGATCTGCGCAACTAATGATGGATCAGCCCGTGATAAATTTGCATCCAATCCCAATTTGGCGTTATCTTTACTAATTGTCCATCGCCCCAATCCCGCAAGGCGTAAGGAGTGATTATGGCGAAGAAAGAAACAGTGAAGAAAGAGACGACGAGAACAAAGAAGCGCAAACAGCGCGTGATTCTTTTTACGACGCCCACGTGCAGTTTCTGCAACGCGGCCAAACAATATTTTCGCAAGAACGGCGTTCGCTTTCGCGAGGTGGACGTTTCAAAAGATCCGGCCGCAGCCCGCGATATGAAGCGACGTAGCGGCCAGATGGGCGTGCCCGTCATCGACATCAACGGCAAGATCGTGGTTGGCTTCGACCGGCCTAAAATTGAACGCCTGTTGTCCCAATAGCGTCAGCATCTTCCGGCGGAGACGGCCTGAATCATCGGGTTTGCCTCTCAGCATGGATGTTTATTTATCAACCACTCGTAAACTGATGTTTATTCGTTTAAAATCAGTCAATTTGTAAAAGGAGCAAGACGAACCATGACCGTTGAACCTCTAGGTGCACGTGTGCTCGTTCGCCCTGTGGAGCAGGAAACGACGACGAAGTCCGGTCTTCTGTTGCCCGAGACGGCGACGGAGAAACCCCAACAGGGCTTCATCGACGCCATCGGCGACGAAGAAGAAATGATGACCGACCTAGCCGTGGGCGATCGGGTGCTCTTCCCCAAGTACACTGGCACGGAAATCAAAATCGACGATGTGGATTACATCCTTATGGACGAGTCCGACGTGTTAGCGCGCTTGAAGGACTAAGCGCCGTCGCACGAACCTGATCGCAAAAGTCAGAAGGCGAGCCGTGCACGGCTCGCCTTCTGACTTTTGTGTACACCCTTTTTCTTTGACCCCCGCCTTTGCAGATGTTACAATCGACGCCTATGCGCGCCTTGGCCATCAGTGACAAAGTTGAACCCATCCTCTATAGCGCCGCCATCAAACGCCACGTGGGCGAGGTCGATCTGCTTCTGAGTTGCGGCGACGTTCCCTTTTATTATCTGGAATACGTCATCAGCATGCTTAACCGGCCGGCGTTCTATGTCTTTGGCAACCATGGGCGCGAGGTCGAATACCAGAGTGGGCGGGGCGACGACTGGGTGCGCAAGACCGAACCCATGGGCGCGGTGAACCTGCACATGCACACGGTCAAAGAGGGCGACCTGTTGCTGGCCGGGCTGGAAGGCTCCATGCGTTACAACAAAGCGCCCCGCTTTCAATACACCGACGCCGACATGTGGGGTAATGTGGCCCGCCTGGCGCCGGCCTTGCTTTACAACCGGTTACGTTACGGCCGCTATCTGGATGTGCTCGTCGCCCACTCGCCGCCCTTCGGCATTCATGACAAACCGGACCGTCCCCACACCGGCTTCAAGAGTTTTCGCTATTTCATGCAGGTTTTCAAACCTCGCTACCTGCTGCACGGGCATATCCACATCTATCGCCATAACGAAGCCACCCACACCCGCTATCTGGAGACCGAAGTCATCAACGTTTACCCCTATCGTATTCTGGACCTGGAACCTGTCGGCGCATGAATCGGAATCCCACCACATCCATCGAACTGAATTGGCGTGCAGCCTGTAGGGCGGAAGCCGATCGCAGAGCCGCCGTCGAGGAGCGGCTCAAGTGGGGCGTGGCCGATGATAGCCCCATCCCCTTCCGCTTCCGGTGGGAGCATGTCCAGCAGGTGGTGCGGACCGGACTTTGGCTGGCGGAGGAGCTCGGGGCTGATCCGGAGATCGTGGAAGCCGCGGCCTGGCTGCATGACGTGCGCAAGACCGAGCCGGACCATGGCCTGGCCGGGGCTGAGGCCGCGCGAGCATTTTTGTCTACTACTGACTTTTCCCCCGCCAAAATCGAGGCCGTGGCTCAGGCTATCAGCCAGCATGTGGGCCTCTATCGGGTTTCGGCCCCCCAGCCCCCAATCCTGGGGGAGGAGAATGGCTCCGCAGAGCCAGGCGAGCTCCCCCCCAAATTAGGGGGCCAGGGGGGCGCAACATCGCCGCCCCCGCTGGAGCCTTTGGAAGCCGCGGTCCTCTGGGATGCAGACAAGCTGACCAAGCTCGGCGTGCAGGCCCTGGCCTACTACCTGAGCGGACCGGGTATGGCGCTTATAACGCTGAGCGAACGCAGGCAAAAGGCTATAGAAGTCACGGACGTTATCCTTGTACGCACCGCCGCCAGCATGAACACCCCGCCCGCCCGTCATCTGGCCGTGCAACGGCTGGAGGAGATGCAAGCCGCCCTGACCGCGTGGACCTGGGACGAGACGATTGGTCGAGGAGAAGAAATAAGATGAAATACCACCTGATTACCATGGGCTGCCCCAAAAACGAGGTGGACAGCGAGGGCATGGAGATGCTCCTGCGCGGCGCGGACTACGCAGCCACCGACAACCCCGAAGACGCGGACGTGCTCATTGTCAACACCTGCGGGTTCCTGGAAGTGGCCAAGGATGAGTCCATCGGCATGTTGCAGGCATTGGGCGAGGGCAAGCGCCGGGATCAACTGCTCATCGCGGCCGGCTGTCTGGCCCAGCGCAACAGCGACGACGTGCTCCAGCTCGCGCCAGCCGTGGATGGCCTGCTGGGCACCCGCCGCTGGATGGAGGTGCTGACCCTGATCCGACGGCTGCGCGGCGGCGAGAACAAACGCCAGCTTCAGAAGTACAGCCTCCTGGGCGACCCCGAAGAGGAATTTCTCCAGCCTATCCCCCGCCCGCCGGTGGCGGGTGGCAGCGCCTATCTCAAGATCTCTGACGGCTGCAACGCACCCTGCGCCTTCTGCACCATCCCCAGCTTCAAGGGCAAGCTGCGCAGCCGCCCCTTGGACGCGGTGGTGGACGAAGCCCGCGCCTTGGTCGCGGCCGGGGCCAGAGAGTTGGTCGTCGTGGCCCAGGACAGCACCGACTATGGCCGGGATTGGGGCGAGCCGGACTCCCTGCCCCGGCTGCTGTCGGCCATCTGCAGCCGCACCGATGACAACCTGCGCTGGCTGCGGCTTATGTACGCCTACCCCGGCCATGTGAGCGACGCCCTGATCGAGGTCATGGCCGCCCAGCCCAAGATCGTCCCCTATCTGGACATGCCCCTCCAGCATGGCGACCCGCGCACCCTGCGTCGCATGCGCCGTCCCAGCAACCTGGAGATGGTCTACGATCACATCCACAAGCTGCGCGCGGCCATGCCCGATATCGCCCTGCGCACTACCTTCATCGTCGGCTACCCGGGCGAGACCGAAGAGGAGTTCCAGGGCCTGCTCGACTTCGTGCGCGCCATCGAGTTCGATAAGGTGGGCGCGTTCCCCTTCAGCGCCGAACCGGGCACGCCCGCGGCCGCGCTCCCCGACCAGATCCCAGCCGATGTGCAGGAAGAGCGCTATGGCCGCCTGATGGAGGTCCAGCAACAGATCAGCCTGGCCAAAAATCAGGCCCTGGTGGGCCGTCCGTTGGAGATCCTGGTGGAGGGCGAGGGCGAACTGGCGGATAGCGGCGAGCCGTTGCTGCTGGGGCGCAGCTACCGAGACGCGCCGGAGGTGGATGGACTGGTGCTTGTGCCCGGGCTGTCTGGCCTGCCCGCGGGGGCCATGTTCCAGGTCTACATCACCGGCGCCATGGAGTACGATCTGGTGGGTGAGCCGCTGATCGACGAGACCTTTTCCAGCCGTAAGGCATAGAACGCGGATCGGACGGATCTATACGGATTTCCTTTTTATCCGTGCAGATCCGCCCGATCCGCGTCACCCGCGTTCTATCGGTTCATATTCCCCTCGTAAATTGCGCTGGACCGCCGCTCGACGCTCCGCCTTCCCTTCTCCTACGGTTCCCCGCCCGCGTGCAACGTAGAAATTTGTGGGGACGCGACAACTCACCCACGGCTCATCAACGGTTGGCTGACAATCGTCCGCAAGTGGTTGACAGGGGCGAAAAACCCCTCTACCATGAATGCAGCCACGGCCCGGTATCCCCCTATTTCACCACTTCCTCACATGGCATAGGTGGCCATTCCCCTTGATCATTTATTCCGTAAGCTCTGTCATGTCGTAGCCTTGTCATGTCGGAGTTCAGTTGCAGGTGGTGAAACAATGAACGCGCGTATTGAAAATCAATTGACACGGTTGCGGCCGCTTATGCTAGCCATAGGCGTGGCCCTCTTTGCTCTTCTGCTCTTGTCCGCACAGGCATTGGCGGATCGGCCGACGCCGGGTGAACCGCCGACCGCCCCCGACCCAACTCCCGCGCCGTCAACGGAAGCGCCCCAGATTCGGGCCGCGGCCGCCGGGCTGACCCAGTTCACCTATCTGCCTGTGATTCAGGCTCCCCAGACCGGGCTCTTCGTCAACCCTCAAAACAAGGGCGAATCAGCCGCCTTCTTCCGGGTCCATTACACCGCGTCCGATGGACAGGAACAGGCCCGGGTTCAGGCGCAGTCGGCTGACGCCGGCGCGGCGGGCGGGGTTCCGCCGCTGGAATGGACGGGCAGCCAGAGTAACTGCGATGAGGGCGAACTTTCCCAGGAATTCCGCGACGCCATGCTGGATCGTATCAACTACTTCCGCGCCATGGCCGGCGTTCCCGCCAATGTTCAGTTCTCGGACGAATTCAACCGCAAGGCGCAAAAGGCCGCGCTCATGATGAGTGTGAACCGGCGGATGAGCCATACTCCCACACCGGACTGGACCTGCTATTCGGAGGATGGCTCCCTGGCGGCCAGGAGTTCCAACCTTTATCTGGGCGTCTATTCCCTGGACGCAATCAGCGGGTATATCGCCGACCCGGGCAGCGGCAACTCCTTCGTGGGCCACCGCCGCTGGATCCTCTATCCCCAGACCCAATACATGGGCACCGGGGACATTCCCGACACGCCCGACTATCCTGCGGCCAATGTCCTGTGGGTTTTCGATGACAACATGTGGGAGCCAAGGCCTGAGACCCGGACTGAGTTCGTGGCTTGGCCCCCGGCCGGTTACACGCCTTATCAGGTCGTTTTCTCTAAGTGGTCCTTCTCGTACCCGAACGCCGATTTTTCGGGCGCGGCAGTGGCCATGACGAGGGTGGACGGGAGCGGCGTGGCGCTGACCGTCTACGATCCAATGAATGGCTTTGGCGAGAACACCCTGGTCTGGAGGCCGGATATTTCCCTGGAAAGACCCGCCTCAGACATAAAATACATCGTTCGCATCGACAACGTCCTCATCGACGGCGTTGCGCGCACTTTCACCTATGACGTCACCGTATTCGATCCCGACGCTTAGTGATTGCACCCAATGGAGACACTATGACGCAAGAGACCTCAGAGGTTTTAACGAAAGATCATCAAAGATCGGTCAGCCGACGTAAGCTGCTACGTAACGCCGGCGCGGTCGTCGCCATCACTGCGGCCGGTGCGGTCACCCGCCCTCGTATCATCGAAGGTCAGGATGCGACGCCTGACGCCCTGGCTCCGGCCATGCGTTCAGCCCGACGACAGATCGCCGCGGTTGACGCTGCGGCTGCGCCTGACCTGCCGCCCCTGGAAGTCATCGTTTTCAACCGCATGGCCTTTGGCCCCCGGCCGGGCGACCTGGACGCCTTTCGTCGACTGGGCGCTGATGACCAGTCTCGGCTTCAGAGCTATGTGAACCAACAGTTGAACCCGGCCGCCATCGATGACAGCGCCTGCGACAACATCCTGGCCCGCCAGGGGTTCACTACCCTGAACAAGTCCCTGACCCAACTCTGGACCGAGCATGCGGTCGCCGACGGCATCAGTTGGGAGGACCGGCAGCGTCCTTATCGGGAGACGGAGAAGGCCACTTTTCTGCGCGCGGTCTATAGTAAGCGCCAGTTGAACGAAGTCCTGGCCGATTTCTGGCATAACCACTTCAATGTCTACGGCGATGACCGCTGGGCTTCACCGGTCTGGGTCCACTATGACCGGGACGTGATCCGGGGCAACATGTTGGGCAACTTCCGCACCATGCTGGGCATGGTGGCCAAAAGCCCGGCCATGCTCTATTACCTGGACAACGAATCCAACACCAGCGCCGGCCCTAACGAGAACTTCGCCCGTGAGATCTTTGAACTGCATACCATGGGTGCTGAGAACTATCTGGGCGTGGTTTCGGACCGCTCCCAGGTGCCTGTGGATGACGAGGGGCGGCCCATCGGCTACATCGATAAGGACGTTTACCAGGCAACCGAGTGCTTCACCGGCTGGCGGGTGAATGACGAGACCGGTCAGTTCTATTTCGACGAGGCAGAACACAGCCGCTATGAAAAACTGGTGCTCGGCGTCAGCATCGATGACTTCCTGGGCGAGCAGGATGGCGAGATCGTCATGGATCTGCTAGCCAACCATCCCGGCACAGCCCATTACATTGCCGGTAAGCTCTGCCGAAGGCTGATCAGCGACTCGCCGCCTGAGTCCATCGTCCAGGCCGCGGCCGACGTCTTCTATGCCCAGCGTAACGCACCCGATCAACTCAAACAGGTGGTGCGCACCATCCTGCTCTCGGATGAATTCCGCCAGACATGGGGCGAAAAGGTCAAGCGTCCGCTGGAATATGCGGTCAGCGTCCTGCGCGCGTCCAACGCCGATTTCGAACCGAACGATCGCTTTCGGTGGAGCTACAGCGGCATGGCCCAAAATCTCTTCCGCTGGCATCCGCCTGATGGTTATCCGGACGTCAAGGAGGCGTGGACCGGCACCATGTCTATCCTCCAGCGCTGGCGACACTGCAACTACCTCATCGATTGGAAGTATGAGGATGGACCCATGAAGGACCAGTTGCGCCTGCCCATCGAAACGCAGATGCCGGCCTCCAAACGGACGCCCAATGAAATCGTGGACTTCTGGAGTCAGTTCGTCCTGGGGCGCGCCCTGCCGCCGGCGGAGCGCCAGCCAGTTCTTGATTTCATCGCCCAGGGGCGCAACCCGAATTTCGAGCTCACGGATGAAATGATCCAGGAGCGGCTGCGCTATATGGTGGCGCTGATCTTCATGTCGCCGTCGTTTTTGTGGCGTTGATGACGAACGACGAATGACGAACGACGATTGCCCTGTGCATGTGTAGACGCGCAGGGCGTTGGTCACCCATCGTTCGTCATCCTACGAAAGGGAAACTCACATGTTCAAAGTAACTCGACGCGGCTTTATGGTTGGCTGCTCGACCGCAATTGCGACCATGGCCGGGGGGCTGACCTACACTGCGTTTGGCAGCGCCAATGACGAACCAAATCATGACATTCTGGTCGTCGTCTTCCTGCGCGGCGGTATGGATGGCCTCAGCGTTGTCATGCCCATCGATGGTCAGGACCGGGGGTATTACGAGGCCAACCGAGAGCGATTGGCGGTGCCCGCCAGCGGCGATAACGCCGCGCTGCGTCTCAACAGCCTCTTCGGCCTGCATCCGGGCGCGGCCCCACTGTTCGATCTGTATCAGGACAAAAAACTCGCCATCATCCACGCTGCGGGGCTGACCAGTGACACCCGCAGCCACTTCGACGCCATGCAATACATCGAACTGGGCACGCCCGACAGCAAATCCAGCGCTAAGGGCTGGCTGACCCGTCATCTGGAAACCATGGGCGGCCTGCCCAACGAGGTGATCGTGCCGGTCATGGCCACGGGCGGCGGTCAGCCGACCTCCCTACAGGGCAGCCGTGAGGCTATCAGCCTGACCAGCCCCGACGATTTCAGCTTCAGCGGCAACTGGCGTTGGCGGGATATGCAGCGCCAGGCCCTGCGTCAGATGTACAGCGGCGACAGCAGTTGGCTCCACGCCGCCGGTCAACAGACCCTGGACGCCGTCGACGTCATCGAGTACGCCAACCCCGGCGACTACACGCCCGAAAACGGGGCGGACTATCCCAACAACGGCTTCGGGCGAGGGTTGCAGACGGTGGCCCAGATCATCAAGATGCAACTGGGCCTGCGGGTGGCCACGGTGGATTTCGGCGGCTGGGACACCCATCAAAGCCAGGGTGAGGGCGGAACCGGCTATTTCAGTAGCCATCTCTCGGACCTGGCCCGGGGTCTCAACGCGCTCATGACCGATCTGAGCAATTCCAACGGCACGGACCACACCAAGCGCCTGACCGTGGTGGTGCAGAGCGAATTCGGGCGCAGCTTCCGGGAGAACGCCAGCCGAGGCACTGACCACGGCCACGGCAATGTCATGTTTGTCCTGGGCGGGGCGGTCAACGGCGGCAGTGTCATGGGGAACTGGCCTGGTCTGGGACCGGATCAGTTGTACGACCGCCGGGATCTGGCCATCACCACGGACTATCGCCGGGTGTTGAGCGAGATCATGATCCGTCGCTTTGGCAACCCCAATCTGGGCATCGTCTTCCCCGGCTACAGCGACTACCAGCCCCTGGGCATTGTGCGCGGCGGCGATATTCCGCCCAACTATTCTGATGAGCCGGTGGACGCCACGCCCATCCCCGACCCAGGCGGCACCATCCCCGGCGGGACCACCCCCACACCTACGCCGACCGTCACCCCGCCGGAGAATATGGACAAGCGCATCTACCTGCCCCAGGTGAACCGCTGATGGACGCCTGAGTTCTGCCAGCATCAGGGGAACGTCTCATACAAGGAGCGCTTTCTCACCACAAAAACACCAAGATCACAAAGAACGTTCAGGAGAAAATTTTGTGTTCTTCGTGTCTTTGTGGTGATTTTTTATAGAATAAGGCTACTTCAAGAAAATAAATACACGTCATGTCCCCGGCACTTTCCAGTCGCACTCTGGTCAGCGCCAAACTCGTGACAAGTGCCGGGGACGTTAATTCCCAGGAAGGGCCTAAACAGGTGGGCATGGTATACAATGGGAGGTGATGGAGAGACGCTGTTCCAGATTGATCCACCGAGAGGAGTAAATGCCATGCAGCCTACTGAACTTTGGCTGACGCCGCTGATTTTATTGCCCGGCGTGGCCCTGTTGATCGTCTCCACCGCGGCCCGCTTTGGCCAACTGCAGGACGAAGTGCACCATCTGCTCGATCACCCCGAACGCCACGCCGACATCATTTCCCGCCAGTTGGTGCGTCGCTCCAGGTTCTATCGGGACGCCATGATCGGCCTCTACGCCAGCGTGGTTCTCTTCACCCTGGGTAGCCTGTTTGGCGGCGTCATCAACGAATGGCTGCCGGATCTGCTCCGGGTGGTCGGCGGGTTGACCATCGCCGGGATCGCCGCAGTGGTCTTCGCCTCCATCTCGCTCCTGCGCGTTTCCATGCTTTCCCTTCAGGTCATTCGCGAGCACACCGCCAATATCGAACAAAAGCAGACGGCGGATGTGTAGCCGGGAGCGTCCCCACCCAAGCGTTGACGTCTGCGCGGGCGGATGTTATCCTGTGGATGCGTTCGACTGCGTCAAGACTGATTCCCACAGGAGGCGTTCATGGCTGAAGATCAGCGCACCCATTTTTCCGGGCCTGACCTGGGCCTGAATACGGATGAATTTCATATCATCGTTGATTTTTCAGACGACAGCCCACCTCTCCCGCCCGCCCAGACGCCCCAGCCAGCGGCCGCGCCCCAGTCCTTTTCATCCGGGGCAGCGACAACGCCCCGGTCTATCCGGGAAATCGAGCAACGATCCCAGGCGGCTATCGGCGCGGCCATGAACACCATCCGCGCCATGGCTTTGCAGACGAACGACATGCTCGAACAGATCCCTGGCGGCGCGCAGCCACGCATGATCAAGGTGAAATTTGGCGTGCAGCTCAACGTGGAACTGGGTGCGATCCTGGCCAAGTCCAACGCCGGCGCCACCCTGGAGGTCGAGCTGGAATGGGCGCGGCGTGCGGATGACGTGTTGCGGGTCACCACCTGGGACGAAGACGAATCGGAGTAAAGTAAGCTGTGAAACTCACCAATTTGTTTGGAAGTGTGCGCGCCTTCGTCACCACCCTCGTCCGGGCCTGGAATGCGAACCGACCCTCGCGCTTGGCGGCTGCCCTGGCCTATTACAGCATGTTTTCCCTGGCGCCGGCCCTGTACATCGCCATCACTGTCGCCCGTCTTTTCCTCAACGAAGCCTTCATCAACGGCGAACTCTATGGCCGCCTGAACGAGTTGCTGGGGCCCGACGTCGTCCAATATATCCAGCAGCTTGTGAACGTAGCCTCGCAAAGGGCCTCCAAGGGCGCTCCTGTCACTTCTTTCATCGGCGCGGGGGTGCTGCTCTACGCGGCGTCAAGCCTCTTCAGCCAGCTCCAATATGCACTCAACGCCATCTGGCAGGCGTCACCAGGAAACGTCGGCGTGATGGGCTTCATCAGGAACAAGCTGGTGGCGTTCGTCATGGTGATGGGGCTAGGTCTGTTGCTGATGGCCGCGGGGGTGGGGTCCGTGGTCGTTTCGGCCTTCAACAATGTGTTGGGGCTGGGGTTGTCCGGGGTCGTGGGCAATTCCGTCCTCTTCTTTGGCCTCATGACCCTGGCCTTCGCCGTCATCTACAAAGTGCTGCCGGATACGGAGACGGCCTGGTCCGATATGTGGATCGGCGGAGCGGTGACCGCACTGTTGATGAGCATCGGCGGCGGGGCGGTAGGCTTCTACCTGCGTCACAGCAACAAGGCCAGCGCCTTCGGCGCCGCTAGCGTCTTGGCGGTGCTGCTGGTCGCTATCTACTACATGGCGCAGATATTCCTCTTCGGCGCGCTCTTCACTCGGGTCTACGCAGAGATGTTCGGCTCCAAGGCGGCTTCGAAGCAGGACGCCGGACCAGGCTAAGCGTGATTTGGATATGAGGCCGGAGATTTCTTCGCTTACGCGCCAATCTTTAATCCCCAATCTCCGAAAAACATCTACTCCACCCCAACCGCCAACGGTCCGTTCAACGTCTCCAGGAAAGCAGCCAGTTGCCCCAGTTGCTCTTCGTTCAGGTTCAGAGGCGTCAATTCACTGTGACCGGCCGGCGCGTCGGGCGCGCGGTTGTAATGATCCAGAACTTCTTCGATGGTGGCGAACTGGCCGGCGTGCATGTAGGGTCCCCGATCGCTGATGCTGCGCAGGGTGGGCGTTCTGAATGCGCGCTCCAGCTCCGGGGCGTCCGCGGATTTCGCAAACCTGAGTTCGCTACAGTCGGAAGCCGAGGCGTCGCTATATGCGCTGAGACAGTTGAATTCGTCCTGACGCACTGCCTCCACGCCTGTTTTACGCCCCTCATCTGGCGGCAGCCCCAGCGCGGCGGGGACGCCCGTGTTGGCGAAATCATTGTTGGTGAAGAGCGGCCCATTATGGCAGCGGATGCAGCGCGCGCCGTCATCGCTGATAAAGAGGCGCAGACCGGCGACCGCCTCCGGGGTCAACTGTGCATTGTTCGTCTCCGGATCGTCCGCCAACAGGGCCTACACATACCTGTCGAAGGCTGAAGGGCCGGGAATGAGCAGCCGTTCATAGGCGGCGATAGCTTTACCCATGTTAGCGTACACTCGGGTCACGGCTTCTCGATCCGCTTCCGTCATGGCCGCCCAAGCCGCCTGGGCCTCAGGGACGTCCTGGATGGGACCGGCCTGGGGTGGGAAGCGAGGGTTATCTGTGAAGTCGGGCAAGGGATCAAAGATCACCTCGTACGCCTGGCGATAATAACGCCCCACCAACCTGGCGTATTGGGTGCGCGTCCCTCCATGCTCCACCGGACTTTCCATGGGTCCCAGGGCCTGGGCCCACAGGCTGTCTTTGCGCCCATCCCAGAAG
This sequence comes from Chloroflexota bacterium, assembly GCA_024277175.1. Taxonomy (GTDB): domain Bacteria; phylum Chloroflexota; class Anaerolineae; order Caldilineales; family Caldilineaceae; genus JAJRVT01. The sequence continues at coordinate 15,102 of JAJRVT010000163.1, forward strand.
AGCCAGGGGCTGTAGGCGGTCCCGACAACGGTCATGGTCTTGCGATTGGTTACGCCCATGCCGTCATCAGCCAGGGGTTTGCCGTCTGTGAAAAATTTATCCGGCTGGTGACAGGACGCACAAGCCACCGAGCCGTCGCCGCTGAAGCGGACGTCGAAGAAGAGCGCACGTCCCAGTTCGGCTGCGGCCGGATCATCGGCGAAACGGTTCGACGGATCCGGGGGCAGGGCCGGCAGGCTGCCGATCCAGAGCGAACGCAGCCGGGCCAATTCCTCTTCGTTCCAGGACGTATCGGCCTGATTCATGGGCGCGACGGACGGCGACGACTGCCAGACCAGGTAGGCCGTCGCGACCAGAACGACTAGAATTCCCACGAGAAGCAGCATCCGTTTCATGATCATTTCACCATCAGGTTGAACGTGATTTCATCCTGATCCTCACCGTCGTCGATGACGACCTTGATCTCCCACCATCCGTTCATCTGGAACTTCACGCCCTCGAGCCGATAGTCGCCGCCGCCGAGGTTTTCCGTCACTTCCGGCGCGGTGGGCAGGCCATGATCGTGCTGGGGCATGCCGCCGTCCACGGCGATGGTCGCGGTCTCCACCGGCACGCCGTCCGCGGTCTCCACATGTAGGGTCCAGCGATGCATCTCATTGAATGGGATCGGTTCCTGGTCCGCCGTGTAGCTGACGGTGAAGAGGCCGAACTCCGATGTCCGCGTGGTGGACATATCCAGGTCTGCCGGCATCTCCATGCCACCCTGCGCATCCATGGACATCGAGCCGTCGGTGGCGGACATATCCATCTCCATGGCGTCATCGTCGGCGTTCGGCGCCGCCGGCAGGACCGTACAGGCCGTCAACAGCCACAGCATAACCGCGCTTGCAATCAGAATGCCGATCAGGCGTACTCTTCGCATGGTGCGTTCTCCTCTATGAAAATCGAATCGGCGTCTGTCGCCGAATTTTTCGTCCCAACTGAAGGATCCTCAGGCGGGCGCCGGCGCGTAATAATAAGCCCGATGAGCGGGATCATCAGCATGAGCAGCACGGCCACTCCGGTCGTCCATGGTTGCAGGGGACGCTTAGAGACCAATGTCGGGGTGAGTTCGCCGGGCGGAGCCACCACCCAGTCGAAACTGGCTACGCTGTCCGGGATGCCGCGTCGGCGCACCACCACGTCGATGGTCCAGGGACCCGCTAGGCTCAGATAGCTGCCGTTGAGCAGATACCGCCCCTCCTCCACATAGCGCAGTGGATAGCGGTCGTCGTCGATTTTCTCAGCGTCCCCCTGCATCAGCCCTAGTTCTTCATTCTTGTACGAGAAGCGCACGATCACACGCATGATCTCTGCCGGAGCTGGGCGTCGCCTGCTGGCCGCGAAGATATGGAAGACGTTTTGCCCCGGCTGATTGGGCTTGACCTGGAGCGTCACCGTCATGTCGTCCACCATCTGGCTGAGCGCCGAGGGAATCTGTTCAGCCGCGACCCTGTACGCCGGACCGCGCGGCGCGGCGGACGCGGTCACGATGGCCGTGGCCAGCAGCGCCAACAACCCCAGCGTCACCTCGAACGTGATCAAACTCGTCTGTCGCTGGGGGGAGAGAGGACGCCATTCCGGCCCGCGACCCAGCGCGCGGGCCAAGGGCCGGGCCAGTCCGGGATGTAGCAGGATGGCGTTCAACGCGCCGACCATGGCCACGCCGGCCACGATCGCCACCTTCACCATCAGCGCGCGGCCGTAGAGCGTGGTCAGGAGGGCGTCTGGCGAGGCCACCTCCACGCCGGCGCTATAGAGACCGGTGGCGAAGAGCAGGGTGACGCTGATGACCGCCATGAGACTGAAACGTCGCCATGTCGCCTGCATGAGCAGTTGGACGTTTTCCCGCCCCCGGCGCAGAAGCGCCCAGGTGACCAGGGCCAGGGCGAACAGACCGCCGATCCAGAGGCCGGCCGCCAGCAAATGCAGGAGATCGACCACCACGGCCAAGGCTCTGTCATCGCGCACGCTGGGGGCATGGCTGGTCAGGGCTTGGGCCAGGAGAATGAGGGTTCCGAAAAGCGCAATGGCCGGCCACGCCCACGGCTTGCTCTCAGGATTGGCCTGCCCGCGCGGCCACGCCAATCCCCAGAAGGCCACGGCCCACACGCCCGCCAGCGCCCCCATTCGCAGCAGCCAATTCCAGCCCCATGACGTGGCGGTCAGCACATCCCAAACGGCCACAGGCAGGGAAGTGCCCGCCGGCAGGTTGCCCTTGAGTTCGCTGGTCTGCCAGGCCAGGATCCCGACCCCGATCAATATGGCTGCGACTGCGCTCCAGCGGGCCGTTGGCAAGAGACCGCGCAACGCGTCGCCCTCATTTTCCTCTGTGGAAGCCGGGATCGACGGGGAGAGGACGAAACGCATGATTGCCAGCGCGCCGATGAGCAGGACGATGAAGGTGAAATTCATCCAGCGCAGCGCAACCTCCTGCCAGCGCGTCGTCTGCTGGATGGGCGCGCCGCCCGCTCCGGTCAGTTCCGCGCCCGCACCGACGCCGAGCACCAGAACGCCCTGGGCGTAGTGGCCGTCGCTGGCGGAGAGCACCTGCCATAGCAGCGTGTAAATGCCATCCTCCAGCGGGGGCAGCTTCACAATGAGCGAAGTGGGGTCGTCCGGATTGTCGTGGACGGTGACGCCGGTCATGGGTTGGCTGTCGCCATCCATCAGGCGCATCGAACTGAACTGGGCTGAGACGGGCTCGTCGAACCACATGGTCACCTGTTCGGGCGCGGTTTCCAACACCGCGCCGTCAGACGGGGCGGACCGAAGAAGCGCTGCGTGCGCGGTGGCCACGGTGGCGGTGATCAATTGGAGGACGATGGCGGCGATCAGAATCGCGGCCAGGCGTTTAGGAGTCGTCATTTTAAGAGTCCTCATCATGGGCGGATGATGGGGAACGGCGCCGTGCGATGAAAATGATAACGAAGGCGAGGACGATCAGAACGATGGTGATGAGGGCGATGAACAGGAAAGGAGAGTCGTCTCCCTCCGGGTCGGCCGGCGGCGATTGCGAGGAGGCTTCGA
>JAJRVT010000164.1 GCA_024277175.1 Chloroflexota bacterium
ATGAATCCACAATTTATCAGCATTTTGAGGATGCTATCGCCTATATTGAAGGTGTTCCGATTACAGATTGGCCACAGCACGAAAATTCTTATGTTGATACAAATATCGAACATTTAGCCAACTCAATGTAAAGGATTGGGGCCGGGGGGCCGATGCCGGGCCAGGCGTTGTAACACAACATTTATGTTGTCGAGCCAGGCCGGGCCAGCAAGATCAAGCTTCGCAACATGAATGTTGCGCTACAGGGCCGGGGGCCGATGCACCTTACTAAAAATCCTCCACCTGCGCTATAATACCCCCCGCACGCCCGTGGCGCGGCGGAACTGCCCCGCCGCCCATTCACCAGAGACGCCTGTGACCGACGATCCCTATCGCCCGGACGAGGCCGACGACGGCCGTACGCCCGCCAATCGAACGCCCCGAATCACCCGCATCATCCCGGAGCCGCTGCGCCATTGGCAGGTCGCGGACATGGACGACGATAGCGATTGGACTGACGAGTGGGATGACGATTGGGACCCACAGCCCGGGGACGCAGAGACGCTGGAGGGCGAAGCCACGCTTGTGGAGAATGCGCCCCCGTCACAGGACGACGCCCCGGGGCCGGCGGAGCGCCCCATCGCCGACATCTATGACGACGTCATCGTGGCCGGGCTGGAGAGCGACCGTCTGGCCGTCAACCCGGGCCAGTCTGCGGCCTTCCAGGTTCGGCTGCTGAACAACGGGCGCAAGACGGCCACCTTTAGCGTACATGTGGAGGGATGGATCGACGAGCGCTGGATCACGGTCTACCCCGTCCAGACCCGCCTACAGGCCGGCGAACAGGCGACGTTGACCGTGGCCATTGCGCCGCCCCGCTCGCCCGGCAGCCAGGCAGGCGAGCGCCCGGTGGCCATCGTCGTGCGCTCCTCCGACTATCCTCAACGCCAAGGCAGGCTGGGCGCGATCCTGACCATCCACCCCTTCGACGAAATCACACTCGGCGAGTTGCGCCCCCGGCGCGCCCAGGTGAGCTGGCATCGCCAGACCGCGGTCGTGGGCCTGACGGTGAGCAACCGGGGCAATCGTCAACTAACGGTGCGGGTGTGGGGTCGAGCCGGAGAGCCGGGCTGCCGCTTCGAGTTCGCCCATCCCCAGAGCGGCGTCCATCGCCCGGATGAGCAACTGCTGACCCTGGCTCCGGATCAGACCGAAGTCATCTCCGTACACATCACGCCCCATACGCGGCCGCTGGTCGGCCTTCATCCCCAGGTCGCCCGCTACCAGCTTGCGGCCACGGCGACGGATGCGCCGCGCGCGCCCCGGGAGGTGAGCGGACAGATCGCCAACCGCCCCTTGATCGGTCTGTGGGGCCTGGCGGCCGCGGCCGGGCTGGCGGTGACCGGCCTGCTGCTGGCCGCGCTGATCAGCGTCGGCGGCCTCTTCACCCTTCAGCTAATCGGCCGCGCTAGTCGGCCGCCAGCCGCAAGCCCGGCCGTGGTGGCCATTATGTTGAATATGGAGCAGCCCGCGGCCAGCGTCTCAGACGCGATACAGGCGCCGGTCCCATTGTCGCAGGCAGCCCCGAACGCCGGCCAACCCAGCGCGCAGGCAGCCGCGCCCGGCGCACCCGCTGATCCGGCAACCGCGAATGGGGACGGAGGCGCGCCCATTGTGCAGCCGGGACAGGTCACTTCGCCGGGCGCGAGCCGGAATCCCGGCCAGGAGAACGGACAAAGCGCAGGCGCGCTGGTGATCTCTGCACCGCCGGCCGCAGCTACTCCGGCGCCAGCCAACGCGCCCCCCGCCCCTCGCCGCGAGGGCATGACCTACGAGGCCATGTTCCAGGAGATCGGGGGGCGATACGACATGGACTGGCGTATGCTGGCGGCCCAGGCCTATGTGGAAAGCAACTTCGACACCCTGGCCCTGGGTCGGGATGGCGAACTGGGCCTGATGCAGGTGCTGCCAAGAACGTGGCGGGAATGGGCGCCGGCCGTGGGCGCCAACGATCCTTTCGACAGCTACAGCAATGTGCTGGTGGCCGCAGTCTATCTGGACTATCTGCGCAACCTCTTCGGCCAACGGGGCTACACGGACCCGAAATGGATGTTGGTGGCCTATAACTGGGGACCGGACAAACTCCTCGCCTTTCTGGACAGCGGCCAAAGCTGGGATGATCTGGCCGCGGGCCGGCGTCAATATGCAGAAGATATCCTGGGCATTGCAGCGAGCCTCCCCGCCCAGTAGATACATCACGCAACGGTTCAGTATCCGCGTTCTAACGAAGCCCGACTGAATCGTCACCTCGCTAATTCGGAAAACAACTGTACAATACACACAAGAAATTCATGGGCGAACTGCACAGCTTGCCTCGATCCATCTCATCCGAAATGTGCTACAATTGAGGTTGGGTCCACCCACGGTAGGGTGGGCCGCGAACCAAACTGAGAGGCGGGGAAAGTCACGGACCATCGGCATGTGATTGAACCGCCGCGGTTGAAAGGATGAACAAGATGACGAACGACGAATATATATCGTCTTCATCGCGCGAAAGATATAGACGACAGATGAACAAAGCCCAGATGAGCGATCTACTGGGTTTGATATCGGGCGGACAAAAAGACCTGGTGAAATATGACGAAGTGGCGAAACGCCTCCGCGCACGGCAGCAGGTCGACCTGGGCGTCCAGCACGTCCCGTTGAAAAAAATTGTCGGCAGCGTGGGACGCTATCACGACTTCACCCGCTCCTTCCTGCCCCGCCCCGGCGCGGACGAGGAGCGGTGGGTGAAACTCGACACAGCCATGAATGCGCTGGAAACCCTGCCCCCGGTGGAATTATATAAGATCGGCGACGCCTACTTCGTACGCGATGGGAATCACCGCATCAGTGTGGCGCGCGCCAATGGGCTAAGTCATATCGAAGCCTACGTCACCGAGGTGAAGAGCGACGTCCCCATCACGGCCGAAGATTTCGATCATGACGAGTGGCTGGTCAAAACCGAGCGGGCGGAGTTTCTCAAGGATACCAGGCTGGATGAGCTACGACCTGACAACAACTTTGTGCTCACCGAACCGGGCCGCTATCCCCTTGTGCTGCGCCATATCGAGACCCATCGCTACCTGCGCAACCAAGAATTGGAGCGGGCCGGGGATCCTCATCGCTTGAGCTGGAAAGAAGCGGTCGAAAGCTGGTACGACAACATCTATCTGCCGGTGGTGGATGCAATCCGCAAGTACGATCTGCTGAAAAATTTCCCCGACCGCACCGAAGCGGACCTCTATCTCTGGATCACCCACCATCGGGAGGAACTGGCCAGGGACTACGGGTTGGCCCCGTTGAGCCCCGAGGAGTCGGTCGCCACCTTCGCCGAAGCCTATAGCGGCCGGGCGGTGGGGCAGACCGTCAAAAACATTCGCCTGGGGCTGCATAAGGCCATAGGCGACAAAGAGCGTCCCCTGGGCATGAGCGAGGCCGAAGTGGAGGAGTCTAAAAGCCGGCGCGCGGCCGGCGAGGTGCCCCTCAGTGAGGCCGAAGCCATGGAGGCGGAAAAAGCGACATAACTGTTGCTTCGCGCCTACACCCGCGCCGGGACCTCGTTGCCCGCCTCTTCGATGGCGCGGCGGACGTTGACCATGGGCAGTAGAATCAGCCCGGCGATGAAGAAGATCGCCACCGAGAGGATGCCGATGCGATAGCTGCCCGTGGCCTGCAGCGCCAGGCCAAAGAGGAGCGGACCCAGCCAACTCGTTCCCCGTTCGCTAACTTCATAGAGACTAAAATATTCAGCCTCCTGGGAGCGGGGAATCATCTGGGAGAAGAGCGAGCGGCTGAGGGCCTGGCTGCCGCCAAGCACGATCGCGATCACGCCGCCCAGGATAAAAAATTGGAACTGACTCTGGAGGAGCGCGTAGGCGTAGACCACGGTTCCCGTCCAGATCACCAGACTGACGATGATGGCGCGCTTGGTCCCCAGCGCCCTGGCCACATAGTCAAAGATTAAGGCGCCGGCGAAGGCCATAAACTGGACGATGAGGATCAGCGTGATCAACGAGGATTCGCCCATGCCCAATTCCTGGCTGCCAAACTGGGAGGAGAGTGCGATCACCGTCTGGATGCCGTCGTTGTAGAGCAGATAGGCGACCAAAAAGAGCAGGGTGTGGGGATACCGGGGCAGGTTGCGCAGGGTGTGCCCCAACTGGCGGAAACCGACGGTGATGTAGCGTTCGCCCGGCGGCAGCTTTTTTCGCGGCTGACGGGGTCGCAACGCCAACAGGGGGATAACGGTGAAGATGGCCCACCAAAGGCCGGCCGACGCCATGCTGATGCGCACGGCGTGCCCCGTCGTCAGACCAAATTTGTCTGCGTTGAGAAAAAGGGCCAGGTTGATCACCAGCAGCAAGCCGCCGCCCAGGTAACCCAACGCCCACCCCCGAGAAGAGACGGTGTCTCGCTGATCAGGGCTGGAAATATCGGGCAGAAACGCATTGTAGAAGACAATAGAAGCGCCAAAGCTGAGGTTGGCGATCAAAAAGAGCAAACCGCCCAGCAGATAGTTATCTCCTTGCAGGAAATAGAGACCGATGGTGGCGAATGCGCCGATATAGGCGAAGAGGCCAAGCATCTGCTTCTTCATGTGGGAAAAATCGGCGACTGCCCCCAGGACGGGCAGAAAAAAGACCTGGAGCAGCACCGACAGAGAAACCATATAGGGAAAAAACGAGTCGGCCAATATGGAGATGCCCAGAGGGTGGACAAAGCCATTGGCGTCGGCCGCGTTCTGGGTCACCGTGGTCAGGTAGGGGCCGAGAAAGACGGTGACGACGGTAGTCGAAAACGCCGAGTTCGCCCAGTCATAGAAATACCAACCCCTCTGCTCGCGGCGGCTATAGCCCAGGTTGGCGACAGGAGTTTCAATAGCCATAGTAGTCTCCAGGGAAGATGGATGCATTGGAGGCAATGCAGGGGTTGGATTCGATCATTTCCCAAGCCTACTATAAAGACGTCATTCGGTGCAAATGGGAAAAAAGCGACCGGGGAGCAACAACTCAACGCAGAGAGTCGCGGAGGCGCAGAGGGAGCAAAAAATCTTTGCGTCCTTCTATGCCTCCGCGACTCTGCGTCAAAAAGTCGTCCTCACGTCTTCACGCTTCACATCTCACGCCGGCACCGGGAAGTCCCGGACCATCTCCAACACCTCTTCCCGGGTCTTCAGTTGTAACGTCTCATCGAAGGGCGATTGGGCGATGGCGGCGATCCAACGGCCAATCCGCTCGAACTCGGCTTCTTTCATGCCCCGGGTGGTGGCGGCCGGCGTCCCCAGGCGGATGCCGCTGCTCACCATCGGGGGCTTGGGATCGAAGGGGATCATGTTTTTGTTGCAGTGGATGGCCGCGTTGTCCAGGGCCTTCTCCACCGCCTTGCCCGTGATCTCGTTGCCGTCCGCGTCCGTCCCCAGCACGCCCAGATCCACCAACATCAGATGGTTGTCCGTGCCGCCGCTGACGATGCGCAGCCCCTCCTCGGCCAGGACGTCGGCCAGGGTCTGGGCGTTGTCCAGCACCTGCTGCTGATAGACCTTGAATTCCGGCTTCAGGGCCTCGCCAAACGCGACCGCCTTGCCCGCGATCATGTGCATGAGCGGGCCGCCCTGGGTGCCGGGGAAGACGGCGCGATCGATCTTCTTGGCGTACTCCTCCCGGCAGAGGATCATGCCGCCGCGCGCGCCGCGCAGGGTCTTGTGGGTGGTGGTGGTGACCACATCGCAATAGGGAACGGGGTCGGGATGGAGGCCGACGGCGACCAGCCCGGCGACGTGGGCCATGTCCATCATCAGCATCGCGCCCACGCTGTCGGCGATCTCGCGCAGGCGAGGGAAATCGAAGAAACGGGGATAGGCGCTGGCCCCGGCCACAATCAGCCTGGGTTTATGCTCATCCGCCAGACGCTCCATCTCATCGTAGTCGATGCGCTCGGTCTCCCGATCGACGCCATAGTGATGGAAGTTATAGAGCTTGCCTGAACTGTTGAGGTGAAAACCGTGGGTCAGGTGGCCGCCGTGGTCCAGCTTCAGGGCCAGGACCGAATCGCCAGGTTTGAGCAGGGCCAGGTAGACCGCCTCATTGGCCTGGGCGCCGGAATGGGGCTGCACGTTGGCGTGATCGGCGCCGAACACTTCCTTGGCCCGGGCGATAGCCACCCGCTCGGCGATGTCCACATAGACGCAGCCACCATAATAGCGCTTACCCGGATAGCCCTCGGCATACTTGTTGGTCAACACGCTACCCATGGCCGCCAGCACCGGAGCCGACACATAGTTCTCACTGGCGATCAGTTCAACGCCGCGGAACTGCCGCTGTCGCTCCAACTCAATCGCCTCGTAGATCTCAGGATCGCTGGCCGCCAGCAAAACGCGCGGATCTGGCATTTCCGTCCACGGAGGGAGGACGCCCTCAGTCACGTCCGCAGACGCCGGGGAGCTCGTAGTCATGAATTCTTCTCCTTACCTATTAGATGCTCGAATAATCGTCTATTGAAGCCTGGCTGAACAGGCGTCATTTGCTATCATTATACGGTGAAGGGTGGACAAAACAAAAGAGATGACGACGCTGTCATCTCTCCGCTTTGCGATGTATCTGCGATGTAATTTCAACCTCCAGGGGACGGCCCAAATTTCCAGCCATCAGCATGGTCTGGGCCACCTCCCGGAGGGTATTAGACGCGGGCTTAGAGATGCTTTTGCAACCGGTTCACCAGTTGCGGCTTGGGCTGGTAACCGACGATGCGCTCCACCGGCTGGCCGTCCTTGAAAAGGAGCAGGGTGGGAATGCTCATAACGCCATAGGCCATTGCTGTGTTGGGGTTATGGTCCACATCCAGCTTGCCGATAAGGAGCTTGCCATCCAGTTCATCCGTCAGCTCATCCAGGATCGGTGCGATCATCTTACAAGGGCCGCACCAGACCGCCCAGAAGTCAACCAGAATGGGCAGCTCAGCGTTGAGCACTTTCTCTTCGAAATCCCGATCGGTCACAATAACCTTTTCACTCATCTTGTTCTCCTTCGATATTAAATTCCGGACCCAATATTGGATCTGCGTTGATTTCCCAGACAACAATTTACTATTGTACGTGTAGGTATGGTTTTAATGCAAAACAGAGCAGGAGGCGGTAAGAGGAGCTACAATGAAGGCGAAAGGTCGGAGGCCAGAGTGACATGAAAGTGAGGGATCCCGCCATCGTCAGCTACATCACTTTCACCGGACCCGAACGCGGGGTATACTGTGACATATAGATGACAACAAAAAACGCAATCGTTCGATAGAAAAGGACAATGACCATGAACCAGCTACAGTTATTGCACGAGCAGGGGCAAAGCGTGTGGTTCGACTACATCGAACGCGATATGCTCCAGAACGGCCAGTTGAAGCAACTTGTGGACGAAGGCGTGGCCGGCGTGACGTCCAACCCCTCCATCTTCCAGAACGCCATGACCAAGAGCGCAGCCTATGCAACCGACTTGACCGACCTGGCCGGACGCGGGCTGGACGCCAAAGCCATCTACGAATCATTGGCCATCGCCGACATCCAGGCCGCTGCCGACATCCTGCGCCCGGTCTATGACGCCAGCAACGGCCAGGACGGCTTCGTCAGCCTGGAGGTGGCGCCCGATCTGGCGTACGAGATTGACGCCACCATCGCTGAGGCCCGCCGCCTTCACGCAGCGGTGAACCGGCCAAACCTCATGATCAAAGTGCCCGCCACTGTGGAGGGGCTGGTGGCTGTGCGCCAGTTGATCAGCGACGGCATCAATGTCAACGTGACCCTCATCTTCAGCATCGATCGGCATGCAGACGTGATGGAGGCCTTTATCCAGGGTCTGGAAGATCGCGTGCAGGCCGGCCAGGCCATCGACCGTATCGCATCGGTGGCCAGTTTCTTTGTCAGCCGCGTCGACGTCAATGTGGACGCCCGGCTGGAAAAGGTCGCCCAGGATGACCCCACCAAAGCGCAGCAGGCCCAGGCATTGGCGGGCAAGATCGCGGTCGCCAACGCCAAGCTGGCTTACCGTCTGTTCGAAGAGACCTTCATCGGGTCGCGCTGGCAAGCCCTGGCTGACGCCGGCGCACAGGTGCAACGCCCCCTCTGGGCCAGCACCAGCACCAAGAACCCGGCCTACCCAGATCTGCTTTACGTGGAGCCGCTGATCGGGCCGCATACGGTCAATACCATGCCCCCCAAAACCCTGGACGCGCTGCGGAATCACGGCGTGGTCCGGCGCACCATCGACAGTGGTCTGGATGAGGCCGAACGCGATCTGGCCCAACTGGCGGCGCTGGGCATATCGCTGGATGAGGTCACGGCGGAGTTAGAAAAAGAGGGCGTGCAGAAGTTCGCGGATGCGTTCACGGCGCTGCTGGGAGCGATCGAAGAGAAGAGGCAGGCGTTGGTTGCAGCGGAGTAGCATGCTCCACTAGTGTAGTGTCAAGACTGTTTTGATAGCTTTACACAAACCGGGTTTCTGACAGAAACCCGGTTTGTATTCAGTCGCACCCAACTGCTTGGCGTCCGCGGATCAACCGGCTCTCGCCGAGGTGATGAGTCAGTATCGTCTGGAGCCGTATGAGGCGTTTCGGGGAGCAGATACACCCAGCCTTCGATTGGCCGTATTGGGACGATGAAGCCTCCCGTGACGAACGCTTCATTGAGTAGGGGGGAGCTACATCCCCGCTTTTTTAAGGCGATTCCCTCGTTGATCCAAAAGCACAAACCTCCGAGGTCAAACCGGAAATGGTTCAACCTCGGAGGTCATATTGATAAAAGCCAACGTCAATCAAATCAAACCCGGCGCGCAAAAGTCCAACTTTTGCAAAAGTTGAACTTTTTTGATCCGGAAAAAGCGTTTAGCGCTTGGTGTACTGCTTGGCCTTGCGGGCGCGCACCAGACCGGGCTTCTTGCGCTCCTTGGCGCGGGCGTCGCGGGTCAGGTAGCCGGCCGATTTCAGGACCGGGCGCAGATTCTCATCCGCCTTGATCAGGGCCCGGGAAATGCCATGACGGACCGCAGCGGCCTGGCCGGAGTCGCCCCCGCCCTTGACATGGATGCTGATATTGTATGTAGCCTGGGAACCGGTCAGGGTCAACGGCTGCATCAGGATCATCCGGTCCAGATCGCGACCGAAGTACTCATCCATGGGCTTATCGTTGACGACGATATCACCTGTGCCGGGATAGAGACGAACACGCGCCGTAGCGGTCTTGCGGCGACCGACGGATTCGATATATTCAGCCATTCTTACACCTCTCCTACAGTTCCAGCGGTTGCGGTTGTTGCGCCTGGTGCGGATGATCGGGTCCGGCATACACGCGCAATTTCTTCATCTGTGCGCGTCCAAGTCGCGTTTTGGGCATCATTCCTTTGACGGCCTCGTAGATGACCCGATCCGGGAAACGCTCCAGTTGCTCGCGCATGGTGCGACTCTTCAGTCCGCCAGGATAGCGGGAATGACGATAATAATGCACCGAATCCAACTTATCGCCGGTCACTGCGATGCGTTCACAGTTGACGACGACCACAAAATCGCCACCGTCCACATGGGGACTGAACGTGGGTTTATGCTTACCACGCAACACCTGCGCGATCTCAGAAGCCAGACGGCCAAGGGTTTTGCCTTCGGCGTCAACCACCCACCAGTTGCGGGCGGCCTTGGCTTCCTCGGCGCTTGGACTATATGTCTTCACGCTATTCTCTCCTTCAACAGAATTCCAATCGTCCGACTCTTGCTGCACGCCGGCTGATTCAGTCCGTTTTACACGGTCGGTAAATAATCGGTCAAATATAAATTATCATTTTCAGGACCAAACACCCAACTGATCAGGATATTCGACCCGTTCCCAAATTAACCCTTGGGGCGGCGCCGGCGGCGCTGAACAACTGCGTTCTCTGGCCGCCAAGGCTAGAGCCATATCATCAGGCGACCAGCGCCCCCGTCCCACTTCCAGCAACGATCCTACCAAGTTACGCACCATCTGGCGCAAAAACGCATTGGCGCGTACAGTAAAGACGATTCGTCGCCCCGGGAAGTCATCCAGGGGCGGCAAGTCAGTATGCACCACTCGCCATTCCGCCTCGAAAATCCGCCGCACCGTGTTCACGCCTTGGGGCGGCTGCCCAAACGTGGCGAAGTCATGCTCACCCACCAACGCCTCCGCTGCCGCGCGCATGGCTTCCAGGTCCAGCGGTCGGGGGACGAAAAGCCCATATCGCTCAGTCAGCGGCGACCGTCGTGGCGGCGGATAGCCCCCAGGGTCATACTGATCGATGCGATAGCGATACGTCCGACTCAGGGCGCTGAATCGCGGATGAAACCCTTCCGGCGCCAGGACCAGCCGTCGCAGGCTGATGTCCGGCGGCAGATGTGCATTCCAGGCCCGCTGCAGATCGGCCACACTGTGCCGCCAGGGAAGACGGACGACGATTACCTGACCGTTGGCGTGAACGCCGGCGTCCGTGCGTCCGGAGCCGACCACCCGACTTGCGGGCGTGGTGATGGCCGCCAAGGCGCCTTCCAACGCCCCCTGAATGGTCGGAACGCCAACCTGCACCTGAAACCCGTGATAGTTGGAGCCATCGTATGCAACCAGACCACAGACAGAAAGCATGGGCGAGGTCACGGCCGCTCCAATCACGCCAGTGCGCAAGCAGATCTCAGTCGACCAACTCCAGGATCACCATATCGGCGGCGTCACCGCGCCGCTTGCCCAGCTTGATCATGCGGGTATAGCCGCCGGGCCGGTCCACATAGCGCGGAGCCAGGTCATCGAAGACCTTCTTGGCGATAGTCTTGTCATTCAAATAGGCCACCACCTGGCGCTGGGCGTGGACGCGATTGCCATCCTCCGCCAGGCCTCGCTTGGCCTTGGTGATCAGCTTCTCGGCGTCAGAGCGAATCGCACGCGCCTTGGCTTCCGTCGTCACAATGCGCTCATGGGTGTAGAGCTGCTTGATCAGGTTCCGAAACAGGGCCTTACGGTGGCCGCTGTCCCGTCCGAGCGTACGTCCTGTAATTTGATGTCGCATTGGTTAAGCTCCCAACGAGCGCTCCATGAGCGCACCGTGTTCAAATTCATCGATCTGAAAAACTGGCCTGAAAATTTGTGACCTACTCGTTGACGGCTTCTTCCACAGCCGCCTCGGCCAGTTCCTCATCGCCCCAAAAGGCGCTCAAATCCACGCCCGGGACGTTCAGATAGTTCTTGGCCCGCAACTTGTCGACCAGTTCATCCAGCGACTTTTTGCCGAAGTTGCGAATGGCCAGCATCTCATCTTCGCCTTTTTCCATGCGCTTGAGAATCTCACCCACCTTGGTGATGCCAGCGCGTTTGAGACAGTTATAGGCGCGCACGGTCAACTCCAAATCCTCGATGGGGGCGTCGTAGACCCGCGGCGGGATGCCTTCGCTCTCCTCGACCTCAGGCTCGGCCTCGACTGTTTCAGCGCCGGCCACCAGTTGGAAGAGTTGTGACAGGATCTTGGCCGATTCACGCATGGCGTTCTCGGGCGAAATCGTGCCATCGGTCCAAATTTCCAAGTTCAGCTTATCGTAGTCCGTCTGCTGGCCGATGCGAGTGCGCTCAATACGATAGGCGGCTTTGCGCACCGGGCTGTAGATCGCGTCCACCGGGATCTCCCCCAAAGGCAGACGGGTGCGTTCTTCGGCTGGGCTGTATCCCCGTCCCCGTTCGACGACCAATTCGAAGTCCAGGTCCACATCATTGGAGTCGGCGGTCAGCAGATAATGATCGGGGTTGAGAATTTCAACCTCCGGTGGACAGATCAGATCACCCGCGGTCACCGGACCTTCATGGGAGATCTCGACATGGATGCGCACCGGCTCTTCGCTCAGGCTGCGCAGGCGGATTTGTTTCACATTCAAAATAAGTTGGGTCGTGTCCTCACGCACGTGGGGAATGACCGAAAACTCATGGTGAACGCCATTCAACCGGATCGCTGTAACGGCAGCGCCGGGCAGGCTGGATAACAAGACGCGCCGCAGCGCGTTGCCCAGCGTAATTCCATAGCCGCTTTCCAACGGGCTAATCACGAAGTGGCCGTAGTTCTGTGAGCTAGCTTCAGCCTCAATTTTGGGCAAGACCATATTTAACAACGGCGACCTCCCTACGTCAAGCATGCATCGTGGTCAGGCGTCACCCGCCACGCGCAAACGGATTCTGGTGAAATTCCGACAAACCTTGCAGTTCAACGCAGCCATTAGTCCACTGAGGACTAACGGCTGTAGTATTCAACGATGAGTTGCTCGTTCAGCGGAATCTCAACATCTTCCCGGGAAGGCTCGCTGACGACGGAACCACTCATTTCCGCCAGGTTCAGGTTGAGCCACGCGGGCGCACTCACGTTCCCCTGCATAATCTGGGTGCGATCTTTGAAATAGGTCTTCGATCGGCTCGAACTGCGCACGCTGATCACGTCGCCGGGGCTCACCAGGTAGGAAGGGATATCAGTCTTGCGGCCATTGACGTCAAAATGGCCATGACGCACAAGTTGGCGAGCCTGAGCGCGGCTATCGGCAAAGCCCAGGCGGTAGACCACATTGTCAAGACGGCTCTCCAGAATGGAGAGCAGCACCACGCCGGTCAACCCTTTGCGGCGACTGGCTTCCTGGAAATAGCGCCGAAACTGTTTTTCCATCACACCGTAGACCCGGCGCGCCTTCTGTTTTTCGCGTAACTGCATGCCAAAATCCGATTGCTTGCGACGGAAGGTGGCTTTTTTGCCATGAATGCCAGGCGGGTAGCTGCGGTTATCGATCGCGCACTTGGGGCCAAGGCAGCGGTCCCCTTTTAAGAAGAGCTTCTGACCCTCCCGCCGGCACAGTTTGCACACTGCATCAGTATAACGTGCCATCATTCCTCCAAAAATTTTTACGCATCCCACGCCCAAAGCGCGATAGTTGCTGTCGTAGGAAAGCAGGTGGCGCAAAAATACGCATCCACCTGCTGAAATGTCCTGCTATTCATCGGTTCGCGCGGCGTCCGGCGCTTGCGCCAACGTCGCATCCACCGCCTTAAACGCGCCGCTTTTTGGGCGGACGGCAGCCGTTATGGGGCAACGGGGTGATGTCCGTAATGGACACCACGGTCAGGCCGGCGGCTTGCAAGGAGCGAATCGAGCTCTCGCGGCCGGGGCCGGGCCCCTTGACGAAGATATCGACTTCGCGCACGTTGAAGTCGCTCTTGGCCGTACTGGCCACGCTGCGAGCGGCAAGCTGAGCGGCAAAGGGCGTCGACTTACGACTGCCTTTGAAACCGGCGCTGCCCGCACTCCCCCAACAAAGGGTGTTCCCCTGCAAATCAGTGATCGTAATAATCGTATTATTAAATGTCGCGTGAATATGAACCTGTCCGTGCGGGACGCTTTTCTTCTCGCGGCGGCTCGAACGTCGATCCCGCCTTCTCTGTGGTCGGGCCATGGTCACTCCTTATCCTCAACTACGTCAACAACCCATTATCATCTCACCGCCCGCCATCGGACGAGCGCTTTCTCGATTCCATCTTCTCCCGCAAGACGGACGCCCAGCTCGGGCTGAAGCGTCCATCGACAACACTTACTTGCGGGCGCGCTTCTTACCGGCGACCGTCTTGCGAACGCCGCGTCGCGTGCGTGCATTGGTGCGCGTACGCTGGCCGCGGCTGGGCAAATTGCGCCGGTGACGCAGGCCTCGATAGCTGCCGATCTCCATCAGGCGCTTGATGTTCATGTTCACCTCGCGCCGCAGATCGCCTTCCACTTTGTAGTTGCGGTCGATAAACTCGCGCAGCCGGGAAAGCTGATTTTCATCCAGATCCTTCACGCGAATGTTCGGATCGATGCGGGTCCCTTCCAGGATCTGCTTGCTTGTCGTCCTGCCAATGCCGTAAATATACGTCAAGGCAATTTCCACTCGCTTATCACGAGGGATGTCTACACCGGCGATACGTGCCATTGGATCCTTCTCCTATCAACCTACCGCGTTATCCCTGCCGCTGTTTATGTTTCGGATTAGAGCAGATCACGTAAACTACGCCGCGTCTGCGTACAATTTTGCACTTTTCACACATCTTCTTGACAGAAGGTCTAACTTTCATCTTCGCACCCCCAAAATCCTTTCAGCGCAACTTGGCTAGTCTATCATACCCTCAGGGGAGAGTCAAAATTTCAGGCCCATTATTTGTGATGGCAACCGTATGTTCGAAATGGGCGGCCAGACTGCCATCCTGGCTGACGACCGTCCAATCATCTCGCAACACCTTGGTTTGCCAGGCGCCGCCCTGCACCATCGGCTCGATGGCGATCACCAGGCCCTCCTCCAGCGGCGTGTTGCCATCCGGATCCCCTGCAACATAATTCAATACCTGAGGCGGCTCGTGCATCTGACGCCCCACGCCATGGCCCGTGTAGCCGCGCACCACGTAGAAGTCATGCGCTTCCACATACTGCTGAACCGCGCGGCTGATATCCACCACCCGATTCCCTACAACCGCCTGCTCGATCCCCTTATACAGGCTAGCCTCAGTCACCGCCATCAGCCGCGCCGCCTCTTCATCGATCTCGCCCACCGCATAGGTCCAGGCGCTGTCGCCGATGAACCCCCGGTAGTTGGAGCCAACGTCGATGCTGATGATGTCACCCGCCCGCAAAATCCGTTCCTTGCTGGGAATGCCATGGACAAGCTCGTCGTTGATGCTGGCGCAAATATGGCCAGGATAGCCCCGATAGCCAAGAAAGGCCGAGGTCGCGTTGTGTTTCTGCAACACTTCGTTCGCGATCTGATCCAACTCCCAGGTGCTCACACCCGGACGGACCGCTTCCTTCATGGCCAGGTGAACCAACCCGACGATGCGTCCGGCCTCGCGCATGATCTGAATCTCACGCGCGCTCTTGAGAATCGGTTGAGGCGGCCGTTTACGGCGTTGCTTCACCGGTTTCGGATAAGCTTTCTTACGACGCCGACGCTTGAACATATTCATCCCTACGCTTCCACCATTTCCCGCACGCCATAATGACGGTGCGCGCCGCCTCGCTCCTCAGTCGGTCAAGTTGGCCATCAACGCCTCATGTACGGCGTCGATTGGCTGTTCGCCGTCCACCCTCGCCAGCAGATGCTTGGCGAAATAGTAACCGACCAATGGCGACGTCTGCTTGTAATAGACGTAAAGACGATTGCGCACCGTCGCAGGTTTATCATCGTCGCGCTGGTACAGTTCACCGCCATCGATGTCACAGACGCCCGCCCGCCTGGGCGGATTGAAATCTATATGATAGACGGCGCCGCACGTGCGACAAACCCGTCGCCCAGTGATGCGCCGCATGGCCTCCTCATCCTCGATATGGATCAGGGGAACGCGATAGACGCCGCCATAGGGGGCGGTCATCGCATCGAAGGCCACCGCCTGTTCGAGATTGCGCGGGAATCCATCCATGATGGCGCCCCGGTCGCAGTCCGCTTGCTGCAGACGATCCGCCACCATGCGGATGGTGACTTCATCGGGGACCAGGTTGCCCTTGGACATATATGATTGAGCCAACCGCCCCAACTCAGTTTCATGCGTCAGATTGAAGCGGAAAATATCGCCAGTCGAAATGTGGGGCAAGCCCAGCTTTTCTTTCAGCAACTTGGCCTGGGTGCCCTTACCGGCCCCCGGGACGCCCAGCAGGACGATATATTTTCGCTGTGGTTCACTCATGGCTTCTTGACTCCACAACTCGTCCAACGCATTCACCGGGGGTGTCGCGTCACGTGGTTGGATTGAAAAGATGCATAGTGTGCAGTTAGCGGATAAACCCTTCGTAATTGCGCATCATCAACTGCGCCTCGATCTGCTTCATGGTGTCGAGAACCACACCCACGACAATGAGCAGGCCGGTGCTGCTGATGATCAGCGAACGGAACCCGGTCAGAATGCCGGCGCCGCCAAAAACGGCGTCGGCAAAGACGCCGACGATGTAGGGCAGCACAGCCACAAAGCCCAGGAAGAGCGCACCCACCAACGTGATGCGGGAGAGCACGTTGTTCAGATAGGCCTCGGTGCGCGGTCCAGGACGAATACCTGGAATGAAGCCGCCCTGTTTCTGCAAAGTCTCCGGCAAATTCTGCTGGCGGAACATGACGTCCGTGTAGAAGTAGGTGAAGGCGACCGTAAGCAGAAAATAGAGCAGCCAGTACAGGAAGTTGGTCGGGTTGAAGGCCGTCGCCACCCAATTCGCCACGCTACCCACCCAACCCGGCTGGGTCACGAAGTAAGTGGCCACCGTGCTGGGCAGAATGAGCAGACTCTGGGCGAAGATCAGCGGGATCATGCCAGCGGTGTTGACGCGCAAGGGCACGTAGGTGCTTTGGCCGCCAACCATCATCATTCGATTCCCGCGCATGGTGCGCACTCGCTTCCCATATTGAACTGGAATGCGTCGCTGTCCCTCCTGCACCCAAACGATCAAGGCGATGGTCAGGATCGTGATGATAACGAAAGTGATCAGGAGGATGGGCGACTGGGAGAGACGCGCGACCTGATTTGGCACCGACGCCAGAATACCGGCGAAGATGATCAACGAAACGCCGTTGCCGATACCCTGTTCGGTCAGCAACTCACCCAGCCAGATAGCGAACATGGTGCCCGCCGTCATGCCGATGATGATGGTGATGGTGGGCAGCAGACTATCGCCGGTGAAGCCCCAATTGGGAAGCACTGTAACGCCGCCCACGGGACGACTCAACAGCGAAGCCTGGGCGATGGCCTGGAGCGCAGCCAACGGCACCGTCATCCAGTAGGTGTACTTGTTGATGGTGTTGCGGCCCTGCTCGCCTTCTTTGTTCAACTCTTCCAATGCGGGCACGATGGGCGTCAACAACTGCATGATAATCGATGCAGTGATGTACGGATAGACGCCCAGCGCCATGATCCCCATCCGCGACAAACCGCCGCCGCTGGAAAAGTTGAGCAAGCTCAACAACATGTTGGCGTTGTCACCGCCAAACAGCGTGGTCAACGCCTCTCGATTCACGCCTGGCAGCGGAATGTTGGCCGCAAAGCGATATAAAACCAGAATGCCAATGGTGATCAGCAGTTTCTTGCGCAGGTCCGGCAACCGAAACGCATTGCGTACAGCGTCAAGCATGGGAATATCCTCTCACAATGAGAAACGCGTTAGGAGCGCGGCATGCGCTTGTTGACGACGTAGGGGATGATCTCCACGCTGCCGCCCGCCGCTTCAATCTTTTCCTGGGCGCTCTTGCTGATGCGGTTGGTTTTGACATGCAGCGGTTTACTGATCTCGCCGCGGGCCAACACCACCACCGGGCTCTTGGCGTTGCCGAGCAGGCCTGCCGCCTGCAATGTTTCCGGTGACACATCAGAGCCGGCGTCGAAACGCTTGTCCATTTCGTCGAGGTTGACGGGGACGTAATAGACCTTGAAGCGGTTGTTGAAGCCGCGCATCTTGGGCAGACGCTTCACGAAGGACAACTGGCCGCCTTCAAAGACCGGACGAACGCCGCCGCCCGATCGAGAATTCTGCCCCTTGGTGCCGCGGCCACTGGTCTTCCCTTTACCGGAGCCAGTCCCACGACCTACTCGCTTGCGCTTTTGCGTAGAACCCTCAGCGGGACGCAGGTCATTCAATTTCATGGTTGATTCACCTCAGATAGTAATGCGTGAAACGTAAGACGTAAAACGGAAGACGGAAGGCATGAAATTGCCCCCGTCACGCTTTACGCCTCTTTCACTTCGACCAGATGCGACACCTTATTGATCATGCCGCGGATAACAGGCGTATCGTCCTTCTCGACCGTCTGATGGAGCTTGCGCAACCCCAGGGCCTGGACCGTCGCCTTCTGACTCTTATGGTAGCCGATGGGACTCTTTTTCAGCGTCACCAATAGCTTCTTCTCAGGCATAGGTCTCCTCCACTTCATGCCAGAACGGGGCCAGATGCTCAGGGCTGACGCCTCGGCGCTGGGCCTCCTCCCGGAAGTCCTGTAGCTCCTGCAAGGCAGCGAAGCTCGCCTGGACTACATTGAGGATGTTGTCGCTGCCCAGAGATTTGCTCAGGATGTCCTTGACGCCGGCCACTTCCACCACCGCGCGCACGCCGCCGCCGGCGATCACGCCTGTGCCTGGGCTGGCGGGCTTCAGCAACACCTCGCCAGCGCCAAAGCGGGTCTGCACGGCGTGGGGGATGGTGGTGCCCAACAGGTTCACCTTGACCATCGCCTTACGCGCCCGGTCCGACGCCTTGCGGATGGCCTCGGGCACTTCACGCGCTTTGCCCACGCCCACGCCTACGCGGCCTTTCTGATCGCCAACCACGACCACCGCACGGAAGGAAAAGCGGCGACCGCCCTTGACCACCTTGGATGTGCGGGCGATGTGGACGACACGCTCATCCAATTCCTCGCGATCGTCGCGATCCCGGTCTTTACGATCCTTACGGTCTTTGCGTCGTTCTCGTCTTGCCATGTCTGTTCTCCCTAAATCATTTACTTTCCGCGACCGCCGTCGCCGAACGCCCGGTGACGCGCTTCAGCACTGGAAGCGGCGATCCGTGCGGTCCATGGAGCGGCCATTAGAAGACGAGTCCGCCCTCGCGGCTGCCCTCAGCCAACGCCTTCACGCGACCGTGATAGGGATACCCGCCGCGGTCGAAGACGACTGTTTCGACGCCAGCATTTCGGGCCCGTTCGGCGATCGCCTTGCCCACTTCCTTAGCCTGCTCCTGCGGGCTGAGGGAAGTCATCTGTCCGCGCAACGCTCGATCTACGGTCGAGGCGGACGCCAATGTCACGCCGGCCTCGTCATCGATGACCTGGGCGTAGATGTGATGCAGGCTGCGGTAAACGTTCAACCTGGGCCTGCTGGCTGTGCCGTGCACGGTCTTGCGTACGCGGGCGTGACGACGCTGACGCGCCTGGGTGCGTGTTTCTTTCGCCATGTCAATAATCCTCTTTATCCGCTAGTCTTGCCGGCCTTGATGCGTACGTACTCGCCCTCATAGCGAATACCCTTGCCCTTGTAAGGCTCCGGCGGACGCGTCTTGCGAATCACCGCGGCCAGTTGCCCGACTGCGGCCTTGTCAATCCCGGAAATCGTAAAGCTGCGGCCATCCTTGGCGACATCGAAAGAGATGTCCTTAGGCGGGGCGAATTCCACCGGATGGCTCTTGCCAACCTGGAGCACCAGGGCGTCGCCCTGTTTCGCCGCGCGATAGCCAACGCCGTGGATCTCCAGGCGACGGGTGAAGCCCTGGGTGACGCCAATGACCATATTGTTGAGTAAAGCGCGGGTCAGGCCATGCTGAGCCCGATGCCCACGCTGGTCGGTCGGCCGTTTCACCGTAAGTTGGCCATTTTCCTGAACGATCTCCATGTCAGGGTCAAACCGTTGCATCAGTTCGCCCTTGGGTCCCTTCACGGTCACCTTGTTCCCCTTATCGACATCAATAGTGACGCCGCCGGGAACAGCGATCGGGTTACGTCCAACACGTGACATCTCTACCTCCTACAGCCATGACCGCCTGATGGATACAGGCCGTCACGCCCAGCGTTACCAAACATTACAGAGTATTTCGCCGCCAACCCGGGCGCGCCGGGCCTTGCGTCCCGTCAACAACCCTTTGGGCGTGGACAGGATGTTGACGCCCAGTCCGCTACGCACCCACGGGATATCGCTGAACCCCGTATAGACGCGACGACCGGGCTTGCTCACCCGCTGTAAACCGGTAATGACGGATTTGCCTTTCCCAGTGTATTTGAGCTTCAACACCAACGTCGGCTGAGGAACCTCATCGCTGACGGAATAGTCGGCGATGAACCCTTCCTCCTTCAAAATTTTTGCTATGCCCATCTTCATTTTCGAGCTGGGCATAGCCACCTGGGGATGTTGCACCATGGCGGCGTTGCGGATACGCGTCAGCATATCAGCAATCGGATCGCTTTGCATATTTCATTCTCCTCAAAAAGTGCTCTTGCAACCTTCTGCAAGGACGCGCCTTGCTTAAACGGACCCCACCCAAAACCAGCAGGACCCGCAGAAAATTGTAGTTAGCAGCCATGCGCAATGACGAACATCCACCAGCGCCTTCGGTGACGCCTCGTCATCATCGCGAATGGAACTATGCTACAACGCCAACCCTTGTCACCAGCTCGACTTGACGACGCCGGGCAGGTTCCCCTTCAACGCCTCTTGCCGGAAGCAAATACGGCAAAGACCGAAACGACGCATGTAGCCCCGGGGACGGCCGCATTGGCTGCAACGATTCCGCACGCGCACCGTATACTTCCGCTTCTTCTCACGAGCAATCATGGACTTTTTAGCCACGGACACTCCTCGCTATTCTTTCAGATTCCTTGATGGAACAACCCTTTAACAGACAACAAACTGACGGGAGGCGCGCCAACGCTTACCCCCGCTTGAACGGCATATCCAACAGCGCAAGCATGCGCCGGGCTTCCTCATCGGTGTCGGACGTAGTGACAATGGTCACCTCCAGCCCGCGCACCTTGTCGATCTCATCGTAATCGATCTCGGGGAAGACCAGTTGTTCGCGCAGCCCCAGGCTGTAGTTGCCGCGGCCGTCGAACGAATCGGGCGAGATGCCCTGGAAATCACGCTGTCGCGGCAACACAATGTTGATCAGACGATCCAGGAAATCCCACATACGATTGCCGCGCAAGGTCACTTTGGCGCCGATGGGCATGCCCTCACGTAACTTGAATGTGGCGATGGAGCGTCGGGCTCGGGTCACCACCGGCTTCTGACCGGTCATGATGGTCATATCCCGGGTGGCGGCTTCGATGGCTTTGCTGTTCTGCAGCGCCTCACCCAGACCGATGTTGACAGATATTTTGGTGAACCGCGGCACCTGCATCACGTTCTTGTAATTGAATTCCTTCATCAGCGCCGGAACCACTTCTTGCTGATACCGCTCTTTCATACGCGGCATGGGGGTCGGCGTTTTACCATTTTCACTCATATTCATCCACTCCTTGTCCGCAGATATCGGCTTGGTTCCGACACCAGGTCAGACAATGTCGACTATCAATCGCCAATTTGCTAATTTAGAATTACTGACTACCCCGGGGCAGCGGAGCGCCGGTGCGTCGATCGATCCGAGCTTTCTCGCCGTTGTCCGCGACCTCATAGCCGGCCCGAGTCGGGCGCCCATCCTCGCCCACCAGAGCGACATTACTGATATGGATCGGCGCTTCCTTCTCGATGCGCCCCGTCTGGGTGCTGACGCGACCGGTGGCGCGCTGGTGTTTGATGACCAAATTGGCGCCGGCGACGATCACATAGACCCGGTCCGGATCATATGATCCGTCACTCTTCCGCTTGCGAATGATCCGCTGAATATCGCCTCGATATCCCTTATCATTGCCGGCAATCACCTCGACGGTGTCGCCTTTACTGATTTTCAAACCCATCAGACGTTACTCCTCATTACCACACAAAAGACGATATCACGCAAAGTTAATGATGTCATACAAAAGGCGACATCGCGTGCACCGCCGCTTACGCGTTTGCGGTTACAAAACCTCAGGGGCGAGAGAGACGATACGCATGAAGCCTCTTTCACGCAACTCACGCGCCACCGGCCCAAAGATACGCGTCCCGCGCGGGGCCTTGTTATCGTCGATGATCACGGCGGCGTTTTCGTCGAAACGAATATAGCTGCCGTCAGCGCGACGCAATTCCCGCTTGGTGCGCACAATCACAGCCCGGACCACATCGCCCTTTTTGACGCTGCCCGTAGGCGTGGCGGACTTGACCGTCGCCACAATCTCATCGCCCACAGACGCATAGCGACGGGTGCTGCCGCCCTTGACCCGGATCGTCAACAGTTCTTTTGCACCTGTGTTGTCGGCCACTTTGAGCCGACTCTCTTGCTGAATCATAATATTCCAACCTCGCTAGACGATATAGATACGCCGTCCGGCCAGGAGACGGCCGGAGTGAGGGCGAATAGACCGCGGTCCACCCATCTGACCTTTCCGACAGTCCGCCAGACGATTCTGACTAGACGATCTCGGCCCGCTCCAGAATCTCCTCGACGAAAAACCGCTTGTCCTTGCTAATGGGGCGGCATTCGCGAATGCGCACTTTATCGCCTTCGCGGGCGCTATTGTTCTCGTCGTGAGCCTTATATTTTTTGTTCACTTTGATAATCTTACCGTACAGCGGATGCCGGGTGACACGTTGCACAGTAACCACAACCGTCTTATCCATCTTATCGCTGGTGACGGCGCCAACTAGCGTTCGTCGTTGTTCACGCATACATCGTATCTCCTCTTACTCCGCCGCAGCCAACTCGCGCTCGCGCAGAATCGTGTTCATACGCGCAATGTCTTTGCGCACCTGCCGGAAGCGGGCCGTGTTGGTCAATTGACCGGTTGTCCGCTGAAAACGCAGGTTGAACAACTCCTGATAGGCGTCGTCCAGCCTGCCGGCCAATTCAGCATTAGTCATCTCTCGCAGTTCACTGGCTTTCACAATCGCTTATCCCCCCTACGCGCCGTAGCTGTCGCGCACGACAAACTGAGTTTTCATGGGCAGCTTGTGCGCGGCTAGGCGTAAGGCCTCACGCGCCACCTCTTCACTCACGCCCGCCATTTCGAACATGATACGGCCTGGCCGCACCGGAGCGACGTAGTGATCCACATTGCCCTTACCAGAGCCCATGCGGGTTTCTGCCGCGCGCATGGTGACCGGCTTATCCGGGAAGATGCGAATCCACACCTTACCGCCACGACGAACATAGCGCACAATGGCGCGACGCGCAGCCTCGATCTGGCGGCTGGTCACGTAATGGGACTCCACCGCCTGCAGGCCATAGGTGCCAAAGGCGATCTGGCTGCCCCGCTGGGCCTTGCCGCGCAGACGCCCACGCTGCATCTTGCGATATTTAACACGTTTTGGCATCAACATGATTGATTCTCCATTTCCATCATGAATGTCGGCCCCCGCTCCCCACCAAACGAGGAATTGCCTGCGGACGGCCAACGTTCAACCCGCTACTTCTCGCCGGAAAAGCGAGCGTGGAACTCTTCGCCGGGCAGCACTTCGCCGTGGTAGATCCAGACCTTGACCCCGGTGACGCCAAAGGTGGTGTTCGCTTCGGCCGTACCGTAGTCGATGTCGGCGCGCAGCGTATGCCGGGGCACTTGGCCATCGCGCACGCTGTCCACCCGGCCCATGTCGGCGCCGCCCAGACGGCCGGCCACCGTGATCATGATACCCTTGCCGCCGGCCCGCATGGTCTTCTGCACCGCCTGCTTCATGGCCCGCTTCCAACTGATGCGGCGCTCCAACTGCTCGGCGATACTCTCGGCGACCAGCGTGGCGTCCATCTCCGGCCTGGAGATCTCACGCACATCGATCTTGACCTTTTTCTTGGTCAGATCCTGCAAACTGGTGCGCAAAACGTTGACATTGGAACCTTTACGGCCAATGATCACGCCGGGGCGGGCGGTGTCGATGATCACATGCACCTGGTTCGGCTGGCGCTCGATCTCGATGTTGCTGATGCCGGCCTTGGGCGAATCCTGCATGATCATCTCACGGATGCGACGATCTTCCCCCAACTGCTCGACGTACTCCTGGCCGGTGGCGAACCAACGGCTCTTATGTTCCTTGACAATACCCAGGCTAAAGCCTGTCGGATGTACTTTGCGGCCCAAGATGAATCCTCCTTTAAGCCTCGCCGTTCACACGCTCTTCTAAAACAACTGTAATATGGGACGAGCGGCGAATCCATGGCTTAAAACGACCACGAGCGCCGAACCGTCGCCAACGCCGCATGGGCGCATCATCAGCCACGATTTTGGCGATATACATATCCTCCGCATCGAGACCAAAATTTTCCGTCGCGTTGAAGAGCGCGCTCTTGATGGTCTTCGCCACAATCCTGGCTGAGGATTGGGGCATGAATTCCAAAATGGCCAACGCCTCTTCCGCCTGCCGCCCCCGCATCTCATTGACCACAAGACGCGCTTTCTGGGCGCTAATGCCTGTATACTTGGTTACAGCTTGAACTTGCATATTTCGCTCCCCGTTCTACTCAACCCGGCCTTAACGGCGGGCTCTGGTGCCCTTTTCAGCCCTGATATGGCCGCGGAAGTAACGGGTCGGTGCAAATTCACCCAGTTTATGCCCCACCATATTTTCAGTGATATACACCGGCACATGACGACGCCCGTCATGCACAGCGATGGTGTGGCCCACAAATTGTGGGAAAATTGTGGATGCACGCGACCAGGTCTTGACCACTTTGCGTTCGCCCCTGCGGTTCATCTCCTCGATGCGCTTCAGCAGCTTCGGTTCGACGAAAGGGCCTTTCTTCAATGAACGAGACATTGTATTCTCCTATCCTCCCTATCGCTTCTTACCACGACCGCGGCGAACGATATATTTGTCGGTGCGCTTGTTGCGCCGGGTGCGCCGCCCCAAAGCAGGCTTGCCCCACGGAGTCTTCGGCCCGGGCATGCCAATGGGAGACCGTCCCTCACCGCCGCCGTGGGGGTGAGAGGAGGGATCCATGGCCACGCCGCGCACGCTGGGGCGCTTCCCCATCCAACGCTTGCGTCCCGCCTTGCCGATGGACAGGTTGCCGTGATCCGGATTCGACACCTGGCCAATGGTGGCCAAACAATTCATGTCGATATAACGAACCTCGCCGCTGGGCAGGCGAACCTGAGCCCTGGCGCCTTCCTTGGCCACCAACTGAGCGGAATTGCCGGCGCTACGCACCAACTGACCGCCGCGGCCCGGATACAGTTCGATATTGTGAATAATAGAGCCCAGCGGGATGTTGCGAATCGGCAACGCATTGCCAGGGCGGATCTCAGCCTCGGGGCCGGACATCACCGTGTCGCCCACGCCCAAGCCGACTGGCGCAATGATATAGCGACGTTCGCCGTCCTGATAGATGATTAGGGCGATGCGGGCGCTGCGGTTCGGATCATATTCAATCGCCTCGACCTTGCCGGTCACGCCAAATTTATCGCGCCGGAAATCGATGATGCGATAGCGGCGCTTGTGGCCGCCACCGCGATGACGAACTGTCACCACGCCACGATTGTTGCGACCATGGATCCTGTTCAACGGCGCCAGTAACGAACGCTCCGGTTTGGTTTTCGTGATCTCTTCGAACGTCGAAACCGTCATGTTACGGCGTCCGG
>JAJRVT010000165.1 GCA_024277175.1 Chloroflexota bacterium
CCCGCCCGACAGCCCCAGCGGTGCATACACGCTGGTGATCGAGAGCGATGGCCAGCGCACCGAACGTACAGTGCGGGTGCAGCCCAACGAACGCATCCTCACCCGCAGGACGGCCGACAGCGAGCTTGCACGGACGTTCGAGACGGTCCCCGATGTCGCGTTGAATTTCATGGACTTCCGGCCGGAGAGCGACCTGCTGCTGGCCCTCTATCGCGTGGTCGCCGACCCGGCTGCGCTCTTCCCGGAGCCGGGTGCAGGGGATATCTTCTCCGGGATGAGCACGTTGCTGGCTCCGGTCTCGACATGGATAGCGCAGACCGGTCCTGATGGCGCGCTGACCCAGCCCCTGTTGGAGCACCTGCCCATTGAGCCGGGTGAGGAGATCGCAGGCGACTATGTGCTGCTGGCCTGTTATGCAGACGACTGCGCGCCAACCCCCACTGTTCGGCTGACCGCCAATAACAGCGTGCGCTCCATCGAGTGGCCAGCCATCTTTTCCGCCGTCTTCACCGTCGGTGAAACGCCGCCGCCGACCCTGTTCCGCATGGCGAGCCCCCTGGAACTGGCCATCGTCGACCCGGCCCAAGACGGCTCCGTGGCCGTCATCGAAGGCGAATTGCTCTTCCACGCCAGCGCGGCCGATCCGGACGTGGGTGATTTCAATGGCGCCGGCATCGAACTGGTGGACTTCAGCATCGTGGACAGCCGGGGCGTTCAGGTGGTTACAGATAGCGATGACCAGCCACCTTATTGCGCCTTCGGCAGCGGCCAGTCCTGCGACCCCTGGCCTTTTGCCCCCAATGACTACCGCTGGCCGGGGGGCGCGCCCATCATCAATGGGCTGCATACGCTGCGAGTCATCGCCTACACCCCGGACGGGCGCTCCGCCAGCCTGGAAACCACCGTGGACATCCGTCTGCCCCAGCCGGCAGAAGCGGCTGCATCTCCCCTGCTGGCGGATACTGGCCCGTTGGCCGTGGCGGTCGCCTATCTCGAAGCCATCGACCAGGGCGTGGAGAGCGGTGATTTCCACCCGGCCTACAATTTCCTGAGTCCCGACTACCAGGCCCGCCGCCCCTATGAGAACTTCGCAGCCGGGTTCGCCACCACCAGAGCGGTGGAGGTGAATCAGGTGGAACTGCTGGCCTTGGATCCTGACGCTGGCAGGGCCAGGGTGGACGCTGTGGTGACGGCTATAGATGAAGTGGACGGACAGGAGGAACGGACCGTCTACGAGATCGACTGGCGATTGATTCGGGTGGATGGCCAGTGGCGGCTCGACTCCGCCAAGGTGGGGGAGCGCTGAACAGCCATCCGCCAGAATACGAATGCAGGGGTGTTGAAGATGAGTTGAAACATTCCGGGATTCAGCCACACGATGCGCCGCAACGGGACATGACCTGGCCGAATCCCGGAATGCGTTCCCGACTCATGATAGACGCACCTGATGGATACGACTATGGGCAACGAACAAGAACAGCCCCCCAAACAACCCGCCAGGTCCGGCGACGCCATCAGCGCGCAGATCGGCGACGACGCGCGCAATGTGGTCGTGGGCAAGAACGTGATCCAGATCGGGACGCTCTCCATCCCGTACTGGGTGGTGGCGCTGATCCTGCTGGCCCTGCTGCTCATCCTGGGCTTCGTGGCCTATCCCCCTGTAAAGGCTGCGCTGACGCCCGAACCGCCGCCCGCGCCCATGACGGGCAAGTTCAACATCGCGGTGGCCCGCTTTGGCCAGGCGGATGAACGGGGGCGGGTGCAGCCGTCGGAGCAGGGCGCGCTCCTGAGCCAATGGGTCTCCGACAAGCTGAGCGACGAGTTCGACGCCAACCAGGCCCTCTTCGGCGGCGACGATGTGGTCGAGACCATGCTCATGCCCGACTCCTACTCCGGCGGGCAGATCGCTTCCGGCACGGTGCAGGGAGATACGCCGGAGGAGCGGGAGGCCAACGCCGCGGCCCTGGCCCAGGACCTCAACGCCCACATGCTCATCTACGGCAACCTGATCCCGGCGGAGGAGGGGCCGGGGAAGCGGCTGGCCCTGGCGTTCTACATCTCCCCCTTTCTGGGTGACGAGGCTCAGGAACTGGCCGGCAATCACGCCCTGGGCGGCCCGGCGCCGGTGAACCTCTCCGGCGAGGGCGACAATCCCCTGGAGAACATCGCCGCCTCCTCGCCCCTGGAGACGCGCGCCACGGCCCTGGTGGGCCTGACCACCGGGCTGATCTTCGATCTGGTGGGCGACCACGAGCAGGCCCTGGACACCCTGACCCAGTTGGACCAGACCCTGGAGGGCTGGGAGGACGGCAAGGAGTTGCTCTACTTCATGATCGCCCGCCAGCGCCTCTTCCTGGATCAACTGGATGGAGCCGAGGATGCGGCCCGCCAGGCCCTGGCCATCGACCCTGATTACGTACGCGCCAACATCGTGCTGGGCAGCGTCTACGCCAAGCGGGCCATCAGCCAGATGAAGGAGACCCAGCAGCCGGAGAGCGAGAACGTGGCCCTGGCCGTGGCCGCGTATGAAGCCGCGGTCGACGGTGCGGCGGACGAAACTTCTTTCGTGGCCCAGATCGCGCGAATGTCCCTGGCCCTGGGTCACCTGCTGCAAGCCCAATCCGCCAGCCTGGCCGGGGAGACCGAGGCGGCTATCCAGGCGCTGGACCGGGGGTTGGCGGGGCTGGAGCCGGTCTTCGAGCCGTTAGCCGAGTCCGGCCAGTTTCGCTATCTGGCCCAGGCCTACCAGTACCAGGGCAACGCCCGCTTCCTCAAGGCGGCTGCGCTGGGCAAGAGCGGCGACGTGACGGGGCGGAGCGAGAACCTGTCCGCGGCCCGGGACGCCTACGCCGCCTGTATCGAGCAGGGCGTTCGCGCCCCGGCCGACGAGACGTTGCAGAGCAAGGTGGTCGGCGCCTATTGCCGCCCCATGCTGGCGACGACCGAGGAAGAGTTGGCGAAACTGGAGGAATCACCATGACCATTCGAACGAGACCCCGGCTGTGGCTGGGCGCTGTTGCGCTGCTGTTGATGCTGACGTTGACCGCCTGCGGTTCCAGGGGAGAGCCGGACTCCGAAGCCCGCGTCCAGACCCGGGTGGCCGAGGAACTGGCGGTGGCGGCCACCCTGACGGCCAGCGTGGCTACGCCTGCGCCCGTGGCCCAGGCTACACAGAAGGTGGAAGAGCCGGTCGAGGCGACGACTGCCGCTCCATCCACCACAGAAGAGGCGCCTCCGGACGATACGCCGGTCGTCGTCGACTTTACGGCCATCGCTGCGGACGCGCCCACGGAGACGCCGGTTCCCCCTACAGACACGCCCGTCGTCGTGGATTTCCAACCGCCGGCTACGCCAACCCAACCGCCCCCCACGCCCACACCGGTGGTCCTGGGCTTCGTTCCCGTGGACGGCGATGACGGCAACGATTTCCTGCGCAGTTCCTTCGACGACAATCAGGGCCGCGTGGTCCTGTTGCCCGGCTTCGGGCCGGCGGAGATCAGCGTTCCCATGGTCTTCCGGGACCGGCTGGTCTTCCAGATCGAAATCTTCGACACCCGGGCCGGTCTGGAGGATGGCGCGGGCGTCCGCAGCGTGACCTTCACCATCGAGGATGAGCAGGGGAACGAGGTCTACCAACACACCGAGGAACGCCCCGGCTACTGCGTCTTCGGCGGCGGCGAGCCGGATTGCGACGTCCTCCGCTTCGACCAGGCCGGCTACCGCTGGCCGGATGGGGGCGAAATTTTCAACGGCGACTACCTGGCCAAGATCGACATCGAGCCGGAACACGGCGATCCTACACAGTGGCGCTGGCGCTTCGCCATCGACATCCCCGGCCGTGGCGGAGAGGTGGACGAACCACCCGCCGCCGAGCCTAACACCGCGCGCATCACCGCCATCGACGAGAAGGACGGGCGCTACGTGGTGGATTTCGTGACCGGCGA
>JAJRVT010000166.1 GCA_024277175.1 Chloroflexota bacterium
GACCAAACCCATGGGCGCACCGAAACCTATGGCTGCGCCCAAACCCAGACCTGCGGAAGCGTACAAGCCAGGAACCAGTTATCCCTTGGGGGCGACGTTGACGCCGGACGGCGTCAATTTCAGCGTCTATTCCAAAGGTGCAATGGGGATAGACCTCCTCTTCTTTGATCATGTGGATGACGCCTTTCCTGCGCGCATCATCACCCTCGATCGCCGGCGCAACCGCACCTTCCATTACTGGCATATCTGTGTGCCGGATGTGGAGCCGGGGCAGGTCTACGCGTACCGCGCCTGTGGTCTCCATGATCCAAACCGTGGGCTACGTTTCGATGGCGATAAGGTGCTGCTCGATCCCTATGGACGCCTGGTGGCGACCCCGACAAATTACGATCGCGAAAGCGCCAGCCTGCCCGGGGACAACGCGGCCCAGGCCATGAAGAGCGTAGTCGTGGATCTCAGCCGCTATGACTGGGAGGGGGACCGCCCCCTACGCCACGCATTCAGCAACACGGTCATCTACGAGATGCATGTGCGCGGCTTCACCCGTCACCCCAATGCGGGGCTCGCCCCAGAACTGCGGGGAACCTACGCCGGGCTGATAGAGAAGATCCCCTATCTCAAAGACCTGGGCGTCACCGCGGTCGAACTGCTACCCGTCTTCGCCTATGACGCCCAGGACGCCCCCTTTGGTTTGACGAACTATTGGGGGTACAGTCCCGTCTCCTTCTTTTCGCCCCACGCCGCCTACAGTTCGCGTACAGACTTTATGGGCATCCTGGACGAGTTTCGTAACATGGTCAAGGCGCTTCATCGGGCCAACATCGAGGTGATCCTGGACGTGGTCTACAACCACACGGCCGAGGGCAACCACTAAGGCCCAACCTTCTGTTTTCGCGGCCTGGAGAACGAAACCTACTACATTCTCGATCAGGAAGACAAGAGCCGCTACGCCAACTACAGCGGCACAGGAAACACCCTTAACGCCAACAACCCGCTGGTGCGGCGCATGATCATCGACAGCCTGCGCTACTGGGTCGAAGAAATGCACGTGGACGGTTTCCGCTTCGACCTGGCCTCCATCCTCTCCCGGGATCCTTCCGGCCAGCCCCTGCCCAATCCACCCATTTTGCTGGATATCGACACCGATCCGGTGCTGGCTGGGACCAAACTCATCGCCGAGGCGTGGGACGCGGCCGGCCTTTACCAGGTCGGCAGCTTCGTAGGCGACCACTGGAAAGAGTGGAACGGCAAATTCCGAGATGACATGCGCTCCTTCATCAAGGGGGACGAAGGTATGGTGAGCAAGGTGGCCAGCCGCTTCCTGGCCAGCCCTGACCTCTACGCCAATGACGCCCAGGGGCCGGAGCAGAGCATCAATTTCGTGACCTGCCATGACGGGTTCACCCTCAATGACCTGGTCTCGTACAACGTAAAACATAATGAGGCCAATCTGGAGAATAATCGGGACGGAACCAACGACAACCGCAGTTGGAACTGCGGCGTGGAAGGTCCCACCGACGACCCGGCCATCGAAGGGCTGCGCAACCGCCAGGTCAAAAATTTCCTGGCCACCACCCTCATGGCCCTGGGCGTGCCCATGTTGCTCATGGGGGACGAGGTGCGCCGCACCCAGCAGGGCAACAACAACGCCTATTGCCAGGACAACGAGATCAGTTGGTTCGATTGGTCATTGCTGGACGCCCACGCCGATGTCCACCGCTTCACCCGCCATCTGATCCACCTGCGCACCCAACTCGATATCTTTCAGGAAAATGTCGATCTCACCCTCAGCGAGATGCTCCGTTTCGCACGCATCCAGTGGCACGGGGTTACACTTTACCAGCCGGACTGGAGCGACGCCTCCCACACCCTCTCCTTCACCGGGCGCGGCATGGGCGGTCGCTACTTCCATATTATCCTCAACGCCTACTGGAAGCCGTTGACCTTCGAGATCCCGCCGCCGCCACCCGTCACCAGCGGCTGGCGACGTATTGTGGACACAGCGCTGGCCGCGCCCGAAGATTTTTGTGAACGGGAGCAGGCGCCGATACTGCGCGCAGCTGATGACTCGGTCGCCGGAAGCTTGACGTATCCTGTAGCCGCTCGCTCCATCGTCATGTTAGTGGCCGAAAGGCGTGTGGCGAAAAATATAAACAAACATATCGATCAACAAAATATGGAGAATTAATTCGTGACCAAGTCAATTTACCTTGCCACCACGGAGCCTTATTCAGGCAAGTCCCTGGTCTCCCTGGGCATCACCGAACTACTTTTGCGCAAAACGTCCCGGGTCGGCGTCTTTCGTCCTGTGATCAGCGCCGCCTCCCATGAGGAACAGGACAAAAATATCGATTTGCTTCTCTCCCACTACGGTCTGGATCTGGTCTATGAAGACACCTACGCCTTTCTTCGCAGCGAGGTGGCCGAACTACTGGGACATGATCGCTATGACGAAATGATGGATAGGATCATCGAGAAATACAGAACCATGGAGGCGCGATGCGATTTCGTACTCTGCATCGGCTCGGACCTGGAAGGGATCGGGGCGATGTTCGAGTTCGACATCAACGCCGACATCGCCAAAAACCTGGGATCGCCCGTTCTGCTGGTCGGCACCGCAGCCGGTCGGGATACGCCCACCGCGATCAACACTGTAGCGCTGACCGTCGATCACTACCTGGAGCTTGGCAGCCAGGTCTTTGGCGTGATCGTCAACCGGGCGGCAGAAGAGGAGGTGGAGGCGCTCAAGGCTGCGCTGGAAGCGGAACTGGGCGACCGGCTTTCCTTCATCTCTGTGATCCCCACTAACAAGGCATTGGGCAGCCCCACCGTGCGCGAGGTGGCCCAGCATCTGGACGCCTCAGTCCTTTTTGGCCGCGGCCGCCTGAATCGGCTGATGTACGAGTACCTGATCATCGCTATGCAGTTGCCCAACTATCTAAGCCACCTGACGGAGAACGCCCTGCTGATCACGCCCGGCGACCGAGCCGATGTGATTCTGAGCGCGCTCCAGGCCCACCAATCCGATCGCTACCCTCAACTCGCCGGCATCCTGCTCAGCACCGAGCAGCGACCGCCAGAGTCCGTCTGTAAGCTCCTGCGCGGCCTGGACAACCTGGTCCCCATCCTTTCGGTGGAAACCGACACCCTGGAGACGGCCAGACTGGTGAGCAGCGTTCGCTCCTATCTGACCAGCGAGAATCGAGCCAAGATCGACCTGAGCCTGGAACTTTTCGATAAATATGTGGACACTGACGCCCTGGGATCCAAGATCTCGCAGGTGAAATCCCGGGGGCTGACGCCGAAAATGTTCATCTATAATCTGGTGCAGCAGGCCCGCTCCAACAAGAAGCATATCGTCCTGCCTGAAGGCGATGACGACCGCATCCTGACCGCGGCCGCGGATCTGCTCAAACGCGACATCGTGGACCTCACGCTCATCGGCGATCGCGACCGGGTTTACGCCCGCGCAAAGAAGCTGGGCTTACAGATCGATTTCGACCGCACGCCCGTCATGCGCCCCACCAAGTCGCCCCAGTTCGAGGACTATGTCCAGACCTTCTATGAACTGCGTAAACACAAGGGCATCAACCTGGATGTGGCCTACGACCTCATGCGCGACGTCTCCTATTTCGGCACCATGATGGTCTACAAAGGCGACGCCGACGGCATGGTCTCCGGCGCTGTCCACACCACCATGCACACCATCCGTCCGGCCCTCCAGTTTATCAAGACCAAGCCCGGCTTCTCGGTCGTCTCATCTGTCTTTTTCATGTGCCTGGATGATCGGGTGCTGGTCTACGGCGACTGTGCGGTCAACCCCAATCCCACGGCTGAACAACTGGCCGAGATTGCGATCGCGTCTGCGGATACGGCCCGAACCTTTGGCGTGGAACCCCGGGTGGCCATGCTCTCCTACTCATCGGGCGAATCGGGCAAGGGCGCTGAGGTAGAGAAGGTGCGCAAAGCCACCCAGATCGCGCAGCAGCAGCGGCCCGACCTGATACTGGAAGGCCCCATGCAGTACGACGCGGCCGTGGACCCAGGCGTGGCCGCTCAAAAGATGCCGGGGTCCAAGGTGGCGGGTCAGGCTACGGTCTTCATCTTCCCTGACCTCAACACCGGCAACAACACCTACAAGGCCGTTCAGCGGGAGACGGGGGCCATCGCCATCGGCCCGGTTCTCCAGGGGTTGCGCAAGCCGGTCAACGACCTCAGCCGCGGCTGCACGGTGGAGGACATCATCAACACGGTGGTGATCACGGCCATCCAGGCCCAGGAATCGTAGGGAAGAAACCACATGAAAATTTTGGTAATCAACTGTGGAAGTTCATCCATCAAGTACCAGTTATTCGATATGGAACGGACGGCGGCGCTGGCCAGCGGCCTGGTGGAGCGCATCGGCGAGGCCGAAGGGCGCATCACCCACCACCGCCTGACAGGCGCCCATCCCCGGACCGTTACGCTCGATGCGCCCATCGCCGACCATCACGCGGGGCTGACGCGCATGGCGGACCTGATCATGGATCCGGAGGTGGGCGTCATCGCCGCGCCTGTCGAGCTCGCAGCCATCGGCCACCGGGTGGTGCACGGCGGCGAACGCTTCAGCGCATCCACCATTATCGACGATGAGGTCATCGACGCGATCCAGGCCCTGTCCCCCTTTGCGCCCCTGCACAACCCGCCCAATCTGGCCGGCATTCGGGTCGCGCGCAAGCTCTTTCCCCGGGCCGTGCAAGTCGCGGTCTTCGACACCGCCTATCACCAGACCCTGCCCGCGGCCGCCTACCGCTACGCGATCCCAACCGAATTCTACGAAGAGCACGGCATTCGCGTCTACGGCTTCCACGGCACTTCCCATCATTACGTAGCCCGACTGGCGGCCCGTCATCTGGACATTCCCTTCAACCACTTCAACGCCATCACCCTGCACCTGGGCAATGGGGCTAGCATGGCCGCGGTGGAGAACGGACGCTCGGTGGACACCTCCATGGGATTCACGCCTCTGGCCGGCTTAATCATGGGCACCCGTAGCGGTGATCTGGATCCGGCGGTGGTCTACTTCATGGGCACGCGGCTGGGGTTCTCCTTCGAGGAGATCGACCGCATCCTCAACAAGGAGAGCGGTCTGCTGGGGTTATGTGGGGTCAATGATCTGCGCGACATCGAACGGCGGCGCGAGGCCGGCGATGCTGCGGCGACCCTGGCGTTGGACATGTACGCCTACCGCATCAAGAAGTATATCGGCGCCTACATAGCCGCCCTGGGACGGGTGGATGCGCTGGTCTTCACGGCCGGCGTGGGTGAGAACAGCCTGCTGGTGCGCGAACTGGTCTGCACCGGCCTGGACCTGCTGGGCGTAACCCTGGACGCAGAAAAGAACGCGACCGCAGCCCGCGGTCAGTTAAGCGAGATCCAGGCCGCCGACAGTCGCGTCAAAGTGCTGGTCGCACCCACGAACGAAGAATTGGAGATCGCCAATCAGACGTTGGCGGTGGTGCGTAAAACGTAAGGCGGCGTAAGCTGCAACTTGTAACTTGCCACTTCTTCGCGCCAACCTTACGTTTTACGCTTACGTTTTACGCTTACGTTTTACGTCAAATGCCTCATCAACCGCTGCCGGATGACCTGCCCGGGCTGGGCGCCGACGATCTGTTCCACCACCTGGCCGTCCCTGAAGACGTAGAGGGTGGGGATGCTCATGATCCCGTAGCGACGGGCGATCATGGGATTCTCGTCCACGTTGAGCTTGCCGATGACGGCCTTCCCCTGGAGTTCCCGGGCCAATTGCTCCACCGTGGGCGCGACCATGCGGCAGGGTCCGCACCAGGGCGCCCAGAAGTCGACCAGGGCCACGCCGCCGCTGGTGACATAGCGGTCGAAGTTGGCGTCGGTCAGCTTGATGGGCGTGCCGTCGCCCGGCGCGGTCCGGGGTTGCTGGGCCTGGGGACGGGGTTGGGCCTGGGCGCGGCCCGCGCTGCCGCCGTTGGTGTAGGGCCGTCCACTGGGGGCCGCGCCGGGCAGGGGTGCGCTGGATCCACTGGGCACGGGCGGTCGGGTCCCACCGTTGACCAGATACTCCATCCAGCGGGCGAGATCGTTCTCGCTGATCGCGCCGACAGCGGTAGCCTCCACGTTGCCGTTCTTGGTGAAGACCAGGGTCGGCGTCTGTGTGATGTTGAAGCGCTTCACCAAGGCCGGTTCATCTTCAGCGTCGATCTTGGCGATCAGGGCTTTGCCCGCGTAGCGCTCCGCCAGCCGGTTCAGAGCCGGGTCTAGGGCAGCGCTGTACTGGTCGCGAGCGCGCCAGAAAACCAACAGCACCGGCGCGCCCGCCTTCAGGACGCGATCGATGCTGTGCTGGTTGGTATGAATTACCGTATCAATTGCCATTATTCCTCCTTGAAATTCATCATTCCATGCAGATGTCTACAGTCTACATCACGCATGTTTGATCCACATCAGCGGAATGTTAGCAATTGATATGTATGACGTATCTATTCAGGCAGGCTTCGTTGGAACGCGGATCGACGCAGATTCGAACGGATTTTCACGGATTTTTCAGGAAAAATCCGTGAAAATCCGGCGCCATCCGATAAAATCCGCGTTCCCCTGGTACTCGCTGAATAGACACTGTATGACAGAGTTGTCACCCCTTCATCCTGTCATCTACTGAAAACCGCCGCTCGCGTCCGCCACGCCCCGCTCCTTGCGGATCTTCTCCTCGTAGCCGCTGGCTTTGTAGGCGGCGATAGGATCGACGGGGACGCCCATCTCTTCCCGCACCTGCATGAGGAGCGGTCGCACGTCCACCCGATAGGCGTCGGTGAGGATGCGATGCGCGTCCAGGACTTCGCCCGCGGCCTGGGCGTCGGCCAGCTGCGCGCGCGGGACGCAGAGGGCCTTGGCGTAGGCTTCCTGGCAGTTGAGCACCGAGTAGATGATGGCAGCCATCTTGCCCTCGATGTTGTGGCACTGGTCGAGCATGTAGGCCACGTTGAGCGCGGTGGACTTGGCAGGCTCATCGTCGCCCACCTCGGCCCCGGTCAGCTCGTTGTAGATCAGGAAGAGTTCGTAGGGGTTGACCGAGCCTACGATCAGGTCGTCGTCCGCGTACTTGCGGTTGTTGAAGTGGAAGCCGCCCAGCCGCCCCTCGTCCAGCAGGAAGGTGACGATCTGCTCGATGTTCACTCCCTGGGCGTGGTGGCCCAGATCCACCAGCACCTGGGCCTGGGGACCGAGCTTCAGGCTCCAGGCGTAGGCTGTGCCCCAGTCGGGCAGGTCGGTGGAATAGAAGGCCGGCTCGAAGAATTTGTATTCGATCAACATGCGGCTGTTCGCGGGCAGGTGATCATAGACGGTGGCCAGATGCCCCTCGAAACGGCGTTTGCGCGCGCGCAGGTTATCCTGCCCGGCGTAGTTGGTCCCGTCCGCGAACCAGAGGCTGAGGGCATCGCTGTGGAGCTTGTCCATGATGGTGCAGCACTCCAGGATGTGGTCCAGCGCCCGTTCCTGGATCGCGGGATCAGGGTTGCCCAGGGAACCCAGCTTATACTCATCGTCCTGGAAGACGTTGGGGTTGACCGCACCGATGCTGATGCCCCGCTCTTCCGCATACTGGAGCATGCCGTCGTAGTCGTCGTTGTCCGGACGGTCCCACGGAATGTGGACGGCCACGCTGGGCGCGATCCCCGTCATCTTGTGAACCATGGCCGCGTCGTCCAGCTTCTGCTCGGTGGTGGTGGCCGCGCCCGGCCAGGCGAACGCCTTGAAGCGGGTGCCGCTGTTGGCGTAGCCCCAGCTTGGCGTCTCGATATGCTGACGCTTCAACGCCTCCTTGACCGCGTCCACATCCACGCCCTGCTCCGCCAGGTCAGCGGCCAGAATTTCATACGCTGCCTTGTAATCGCCCATCAGATCGCTCCTTTTCGATAGATTCGGATGGATGGACCGCG
Source organism: Chloroflexota bacterium (assembly GCA_024277175.1). Taxonomy (GTDB): domain Bacteria; phylum Chloroflexota; class Anaerolineae; order Caldilineales; family Caldilineaceae; genus JAJRVT01. The sequence goes on from JAJRVT010000166.1 coordinate 7,956, forward strand.
GATCGGGCGGATTGGGCGGATCAACGCGGATTTCTTAGAAAAATCCGTTTGATCCGCCCAATCCGCCCGATCCGCGGTCTATTTCATCTGCTCCAAAATACGCTGTCGATAGTGTTCATCCGGCCGGCTGTAAATGCGCTCGGCGTTGGCGGGGGTGAGGAAATTGGGACCACCCAGCGCGTAGGTCCCGGTCAGGATGCGGGCGGTCTTGACGCACATGGCGGTGATCCGCTCCACCTCGCCCGCGCTCTGGCCCAGTGCGATCATACCGTGGTTCTGAAGCATGATGGCCTTGGGCAGATCCCCGTACTCTTCCACATGCTCGCGGATGACCCGGCGGATGGCCCGCGCCAGGGGCAGGCCGGGATCCACATAGGGAACGAAGGCCGGAGCCGCGCCGCAGACCACGATCTCGTCAGGGAAGAGCCTGCTCGCCAAAGCCGCCCGCGCCCCCCGGGAGCAGAGGATGGCGTTGACCGCGGTGGGGTGGGTGTGGCCCACGAACGCGGCTTGGCCTGCGCTCAGGCAAACGGCGTGGAAGGAAGTCTCCACCGAAGGGCGATACCCTTCCGGATTGTCCACGGTTGCGGCCAGCAGCCCATCCTTCACTTCCTGATCGCTCAGCCCCTCTTCGTCCAGCAGGGCCAGGGCGCGGTCGAAGCGCACGCGCACGAATCCCTCCGGACCGATGTTGTGCAACTGGAAACCGCTGGCCTTGACCAGAAAGGTCTCCTCATCCAGCCGGGCGGATGCGTTGCCCTCGCCCAGGATGACGTAGTCGTTGGCCGGTTCACCCAGGGTGCGGGACATGGCGAGCAGTTGGTCGTGCGTCTGGTTGTTCACAGGATCTCCTTGAGGTCGGTCAAGATTCGAAACGGTTTCGATTATTGTAGCTGTGGTTTCGCTTGATTGTCAATTGGTCGCGGGGGCCGTCGTAATCAACTTATCGGGCCGGGGTGTAGCCTGTAGGTAACGCATCAAAAAAAACGGGGACGCAGAGAGCCGCAAGAGACTGCACAGAGAGCCACAGAGACTTTTTGAAAATTCCCCGGAGATATTGAGCCGCTACACCTGTAGGACCAAAAGAGCCGAAAAACACATCTATAGCTGAGGGCGTATCTGTGGTAAAATGTATCGTGTAAGCGCGGCGGACAGACGGTGACATGGAGCCAGCCACATGACAATCATTCTCGATCGATATCCACTGCCAGACAAAGGAACGCTGACCATTCGGGAGACAGTGACGATCCGCGTCTCTGCTGAAGAGGCCAGGCGCACCGTCGACCGCTGGTTACTCGACCAGGTGAGCTACATGCTGGGCGCTGAGGAGCCGGTCTTCGTCATCGGTGCGCAAACCGGCTGGCGGGTTCCGGTGGCCTATAGTGCACCCCACGTGGGCCGCGTGGGCGTCGCGGGACATGTCAAGGTGGACGCGCAAACCGGTGAAATACTCGATCCAGACGAAACCAAAACCTTACTTTTACAGGAGGCCAAAGCCCTGGCGAGCCAACTTCCTCCGTTCCGGGTGCGCGAAACGCCCGCTGAATATTGGGCCAGCGATATGCAACCGACGCGAGGGCCGGGAGATCCCGTTAACACTCCCGAAGATCTAATTCCGTTTCCACCTCAGGACTAATATTTCACAATGAAATTTTCCCCCACGCCGGTTTCGCTAAACGTACCACACATTCCGCAACGCAATGATGGTGAATGTCTGGTCGCTTGTTCCGCGATGACACTTCAGTATTCTGGCATATTGGTTTCGTATGAGCGACTTTGCAAAACGCTCAAAATCCAACCACACGTCGGTGCACCCTTTACAAACATTCAACGTTTAACAAGATTGGGCATTGCAGTCGCCTATAGACAGGGAACGCTTCGAACCTTACACGCCGTCCTTATCAGCGGTCGGCCGTGCATCGTTCCCGTGAAAACAGGCGAGCTCCCATATTGGGTACAAGTAGTGGATCACGCCGTTGTGATCGTGGGAATGGATGCACGATCTGTGTATTTGAACGACCCAGCCTTCAATAGATCCCATATCAGGGTTTCAATCGGCGACTTCGATCTTGCATGGTTGGAACGTGACGAGATGTTTGCAGTCATAGCGCCGATGAGAAATCGAGTTTGACATCTCATCTGAAGCGTGCTATCTTCTTTTGCGTAATGGCGCAGGACGCTTATGTACGGATCGCCGTAAACCAGTCAAACCATGCACAGCAAACGCAGTCAGCTCACCCAATCGAATCCGCTGCTCCAGGGCGACGCCGTCGTCCAGCTTGCGTTTGCCCACAGCCCGCGCTCCAGCCAGCGCGGGTTTGCTTTTGGTTATTTTTGGTTTAGCTATTTTAGCGGCTTTCACGGCGCTTCGTCATCCTGCGCAGGAGGAAGGGGTATGTCTGGCTGAGACCAGATAGACAACGACCACTTAGCGAGAGCGAGGAATGACGAACATTCCCGCTCTCGCTTTTTTTATTGCGATAGACCGCGGATTGGGCGGATCGAGCGGACCAGACGGATTTTTCTTTGAAAAATCTGGCAGTTTCAGCCCAATCCGCCCAATCCGCGGTCTATAAAGCGGGGAGTGATGACGATGGTTTGTCGGGGCGTACGCGGGGCGACGACGGTGGAAAGGGACGATCGGGAGGCGGTGCTGCGGGCGACGCGCGAGCTGCTGGCGCTCATGATCCGGCTCAATGATATCGACGGGCGGGACGTGGCCAGCGCGGTCTTCACCACCACGCCGGACATCCACTCGGTCTTCCCCGCCCTGGCCGGCCGGCAACTGGGCTGGATCGACGTTCCCCTGCTCTGCGGGCACGAGATGGATGTGACGGGTGCGCTGCCCCTCTGTATCCGCATTCTGGTCCACTGGAACACGGAAAAGAGCCAACAGGCCATCCAGCACGTCTACCTGCGGGAGGCCAAGGCCCTGCGCCCGGACAAGACGCTCATGCTCGGGGACCTGGACATGGCCGAGTTAAATGACTGGATCGATGAACAGTTGGACCGTTGGCGACAACGCCAGTAGATGCGGCATCCTTGCCGCACAACCTCGTGCACCATGCGAGATCAGGGATACATGAGAGCGTGCGGCAGGGATGCTGTACCTACGAACAGACGAAGTCGTGCGGCTGCAAGCTGCACCTACAGAGGGAAGAGCTATCATGACCATCGTATCATTTCAGGGTGAACCGGGCGCTTATTCCGAGGAGGCCATCCGCCAACACTTCGGGCCTGATATCGAGACCCTGCCGTGCCGGGCTTTCGAGCACATCTGCGAGGTGGTGGAGGAGGGTGAGGCCGACCCCGCAGCCGTGCCCGTGGAAAATTGAGCCGCCGGCAGCATCAACAAGGCCTATGATCTGCTGCTGGACCCCTACCTGAAGGTCCACGGCGAGATCATGCTGCGGGTGAGCCA
>JAJRVT010000167.1 GCA_024277175.1 Chloroflexota bacterium
ACGCCCCTAAACAGGAGGTGGTCCAATGAAACGGCTGATCCTTTCCTTCGTCTCTCTGCTCGCGCTGGCGGGCTGCGCACCGGTTTCGGCCGGCGCGCCCACGCCCCCGGTTTTCGACACCGGCGTCGACCCCGACAGTTGGGTTCTCATTCCGGCGGGGCCCTTCCTTCAGGGCATGCACAACCACGAGGCGGAGATCGCGGCTGGCTACGAGATCATGGTGACGGACGTGACCAATGCCCAGTTCGCCGCCTATCTGAACCAGGCTCTGGCCGACGGAGCACTGAGCCTGGGCGAGGCCGGCGTCATGGGTTACTACCCCGGTGACGAGTTCCGCGGCCACGAGCACGAAAAGGAGATCGCCGCCGGCGACTGGCTCCACTTCCCCCTCAACCATCCGGACGCCCGCCTGGCCTATGACGGCCAGACCTTCAGCGTCATCCCGGGGTATGAGGCCCACCCCGCGACCCTGGTGACCTGGTTCGGGGCCAGGGGCTACTGCGAAGCGGTCGGCGGCCGGCTGCCCACCGAAGCGGAGTGGGAGAAGGCAGCGAGGGGAGAGGATGGTCGCGTCTACCCCTGGGGCGGCGACATCGAACCGGCCAACGCCAACCACTACAAAAGCGGCGATCCCTTCGAGGGCGGGCTCAACCAGGTGGGCAACACGACCCCGGTGGGCTTCTACAATGGCCAGGCCTATGATGGCTACCAGACCATGGATTCCCCCAGCACCTACGGTCTGTACGATATGGCGGGCAACGTCTGGCAATGGGTGGGCGACGTCTACCCGGACACGCACCTGCGCATACTGCGCGGCGGGAGCAAGATGGACTACGGCTATGACCTGCGCACGTGGACGTTCAACAGCGCCGAGCCGGATTTCTACGGCCCCAGCATTGGCTTCCGCTGTGCGCGATAGACCGCGGATTGAGCGGATTGGGCGGATCGACACGGATTTTTTTGAATGAAAATCCGGCCCTTTCCGCCTAATCTGCTCAATCCGCGGTCTATCAAGTCTGAGAGGAGGCGGCCATGAACATGTGTGTGGAGAGAGGAAGAAACCGTTCACTGGCGGACAGAATCGGACTGTACTGGTCGCTGATCAAAAGTCCGCAGACCGGGCTGTTGCTGCTGACGGGGCTGGTGGGGTTCATCAGCGCGGGGCTGCCGCTGCAAGGGCAGGGCTGGCTCCTGCTGGGCGCGGCCGGCAGCCTCTTCCTGACCATCAGCGGCAGCACCATCCTCAACATGTGGTATGACCGGGACATCGACGCCCTGATGAAGCGCACCTGCTGGCGGCCCCTTCCCGCCGGCCGGATCGGACCGGGTGAGGCGCTGGCCCTGGGCCTGATCCTGACGGGGACGGGCGCGCTCTGGGCGCTGATCCTGGACCCGCTCTTCGCCCTTCTCGTCTCCGCCGGCGTCTTTTTCGATGTGCTGGTCTACACCCTATGGCTCAAGCGGCGCACGCCCTGGTCCATCGTCTGGGGCGGCCTGGCCGGGGGGATGCCTCTGCTGGCCGGGCGCGCGCTGGCCTTGGGCCGGGTGGACTGGATCGGCCTGACGCTGGTGGCCGCCATCCTCTTCTGGATCCCCACCCACATGCTCACCTTTGGCATGCGCTACCTGGCTGACTACGCCCAGGCCGGCGTGCCCACAGTGCCGGCCGCGTACGGTTTCCGGGCCACCCGCATCATCATCGCCCTTTCCAGCATGGCCGCCGCGGGGGCTATGGCCCTGGCCGCGGCCGGCATCGACCTGAGCGCCGGCGGCTGGGCCGCTCTGCTCGTCATTTCCGCCGCGCTCTTCGTGTTGGCGGCCATGAGCATGGTCCGCCCGTCGCCGCGTCTGAATTTTGGCCTTTTCAAGTACGCGTCCCTGTACATGATGTGCGCCATGCTGATCCTCATGATGGGGGCGATGTGAGAGAGAATTGGAGATTGTCATACTGGGGGAACGCGGATTTTCGCGGATATAGGCGGATTTTCACGGATTTTTTTCAGAAAAAATCCGTGAAAATCTGGTTCCGTCCGTAAAAATCCGCGTTCCCCTGAAAGCACCCTGAGCAGCCACAAAAAGGAGAAAGAATCATGCTCGGTAAGATCTTACGCATCATCGGGATCATCCTGATCGGGCTGGCCTCCGCGCTGATGATCCTGGGGGCCGTCGGCACCGTTTGCATCGCCTGGTTCCCGGAAAAGTACGAGAGCCTGGCCATGATGGCCCCCTACAAGCTCATCTTTCAGACGGCTGTGGTCTTCACCTTCCTGGCCGGGTTCATAGGCTTCTGGTCCATGATCGCGCTCATCCTGCGTCGGAAGAACGGCTGGAACCTGGCTGTCATCGCCCTGCTGCTCAGCCTGGCCACGGCCGGGACCAAGATGTTCGTCTCCAACATGGTGCGGGGCAGCGTCGCGCCCACCAATATGCGTTTCTATTTCAGTCTGTTCGTCCTGGCCTACTTCCTGATCATGCGCATCCCCTCCATCCGGGAGAAGGTGGGCTTCGAGAAGCGCGATCAGGCGGATGACGACCTCAACGGCCTGGCCGGCGGGATCACGGCCATGGTGGCCGGCTTCCTCACCCTGACCGTGCACCTGTGGGCCGGTCCGACCCACACGATCAACGGGGTCAACTACGTGGAGGTCATCCACACGGAACTGATGGTGGCCGGGACGGTGCTGGTGGTCGGCGGGCTGATCCTGTTGGCGCGGGACCTGTGGCGCATCACAGCCCCGAAGCGCCGAATGGCCGAGGTGCTTGCGCCCGTCGAGCGGTCACTCTGACGAAAATGCGTTCGTAGGTTGGGCAGGGATGCCCGACTTGGCGGATTGCGGAAACGTCACGCAGGGATGCGTGACCTACTGTCGAACAGTGCATTCCTCCTGGGTACGCGCCGGGGAGTTGGGAACTCCCCGGCGCATTTCATATCCTATTTTTTCCAGAGTTGATTTTGCCACCATTTTTTGGTATCATTTACCCATGCAGAGAAAGCATCGCCGAACGTTAGAGGCCATTTTCGATCAGCCGGATCGCTCGAATATCCCCTGGCAGGATATCGAGTCGCTGTTCTCTGCATTGGGTGCGGATATATCGGAAGGGCGTGGGTCCAGGGTCCGCGTGGCGCTGAACGGGGTGCGAGCAGTGTTTCATCGCCCCCATCCCCAGAAGGAGACCCACAAAGGCGCAATCAGAGCCGTTCGTCGGTTTTTGAAAGAAGCAGGAGTAACGCCATGATGGAGTACAAAGGATATATTGGGAAAGTGGAGTTCGACGACGAAGCCGATATCTTCCACGGAGAAGTCATTAATCTGCGGGATGTAATCACCTTCGAGGGAGAGACGGTGCAGGAATTGCGCCAGGCGTTTCAGGACTCAGTGGATGACTATCTGGCATTCTGCGCGGAACGGGGTGAAGAACCTGAAAGACCGTTTTCAGGCAAGTTCACTGTACGCATTTCGCCGGAACTGCATCAGAAGATTTTTACGCAGGCGAAGATGAGCGGCAAGAGTTTGAATAGGTGGGCGACAGAGGTGTTCGAGCGTTCCGTTTCCACCGCCAATGGCGCGTCCTGAGCATTATCCCCTTGATTCCATCATCCCCGAATCAACCTATCCCATGCTGCTCCTTGAACTGCCCAATCACATCCGCGGCCAACGGCGCGCCCCCGGCCTCCTCGAACGACGTCCGCAGGCGCCCCAGACCGCTGCTCGTTGCGGGATCGGTCAGGAGCCTGATCACAGACGCCTGCAATGTCTCCACCGAAAGCTTCGCGTGGTCCAGATAGAGACCGCATTGTAGCTGCTCGAGACGCGCGGCGTTGATGGATTGCTCCACCGTGTTCGGGACCACAACCATGGGGACGCCATAGGCTACGGCCTCGTTGATGCTGTTCATGCCGCCGTGGGTGATGAAGACGTCCGCGGCCCGCAGGACCTGAAGCTGGGGAACGAACTGGGCCACGGTGAAGTTGTCCGGGATCTGGCCCAGGGCCTCCGGGTCCACCGCCTTGCCCACCGACATGATGACCGCATACGCGGGGTCCGCGAAAGCCGCCATGCAGGCCTGGAAGAAGGCGAGATTGGCCCGGTAGAGGGTGCCCACCGCGATGTAGATCAGCTTCTGCCCCGGCCCTTTGCGGATCTCCATGGGCGTTTCCGGCCGGGTCGTGTCGATGGTGGGGCCGACGTAGACGTAGGAATCGTCGAAGTGGGACGCGTAGGGCTGGAAGTAGCGGGTGAGGAAGACGATGTTCAACTCGGCCGCGCTGGAGAGCACGTTGACGTCCGCGGGGTTGCGCAGGCTGTGCTCCCTGGCCATGTTCACGGTCTGGCGACCCAGCGCCCGCCAATGGCCCAGGCCGGGGCGCAAACTGGCCATGGCTTTGCGAAAGACCCGCCGATCGTCGAGCATGGTGCGCCAGTAAAAGGGCAGGTGGGGAAAGCTGCCGATAGCCGGGATGCCAAAGCGGCGGCTGGCGATCGATCCCCAGGGCGCGCTCATGTCGAACATGAGCAAGTCCGGCCGTTCCTCCTCCACCGCGGCCAGCACTTCATCCAGCAGCGCATTGGCGGACTCAGCCACCAGCGCGCCCTGGTGGATCAGATGGCTGCTGTCCCGGGACTGGCCGAACGCGTCCAGGTTCCCGTAGCTCCGATACTCAGCACCGGTGGCCCGGATGCGCTCCTCGAAGGCGGGACCGGCGAAATAGGTCACTGCATCGCCGCGGCGGACCAGCTCGCGCACCAGAGGCAGGGTCGGGTTGATGTGTCCGTGATAGGGGATATTGTAGAACCAGATGGTGGCCATGGGATTGTGTGGATTGTGAAGCGTTACGGTGAATTGATGATCTGTTCCAATCATTATACTGCTATCGGCGCTTATACCCCACAATTGCCCGGAGATCCCCAAAATTTCACCCACCCGACAACGCCACTGCCAACAGCCACGTCGACGCCGGCGGCTCCATGTCCAGATCCTCATCCAGCCACGCGATCCGTTGTTGGTAGAGGCATAGGCCCCGGCAGCCGGATTCTCAACCCGCGCAGGAATTTGTTCCGCCTCCTCGTTTATCGCCCAACCGCCATAACCAACGTAATGCGAACCATCGCCGACCATTGATGGATGATTTGAACGAATTGATACACTTGAATTGTGTGTGAAGCGCCTTTGAAACGCGGCGCATGGTAGAATAAGGCCAAAGAGCTAAGGTTAACTTCTCAGACGTATGGAGGAGGGACTTGGACAAAGGGGTAATATACCGGACACAATCAACACAGGGGGAGATTTTATGTACGCAAGAGTTATCACAGTCCCAATAAAACCGGGCGCAATAGATGAAGCAGTCAGCAACTATGAAATTTTCGTCGCGCCCGTCGCACGCGAACAACCGGGGTTCAAAGGAGCCACGCTGTTGGTCAATACGAATGCAAACACGGCCGTTTCCACGACATTTTGGGAAACAAAGGCTGATATGCTGGTCGGAGAAGCCAGCGGGTATCTTCAGTCAGCGTTAACCAAATTAACGCCGTTTTTTGCTGGGACGCCGACTAAGGCCCACTATGAAGTGAGGGTGCAGATATAAAACTGGACACGACGCCGGAGACGGAATCCATCCTCTTCGAGATGTGGAGCGAAACGCCGGCTTCGCGCAAGCTGCAACTGATGGAAGGCTTGAAGAGAAGCGCCCGCCGATTGGCTCTGTCCGGACTAAAACAGCGTCATCCCCATGCGTCCCCAGAGGAGTTCCGGCGTCACCTTGTCGACATGATGCTTGGCTCTGAATTAGCTGCTCTCGTCTACGGTCCTTTGGTCATAGAGGCTGAAGTGACAAGCGATGGCTGATGTAGAGTCGACGAGCGAGTGATTCGCCAAGCCGTCCAGCAGCGCAGCAATTTTATTCCCCTCACCCACCCAACAACGCCGCCACCAACAACCTGGTCGACGCCAGCGGCTCCACACCTAGCTCCTCATCCAGCCGCGTCGCTAGTTGCCGATACTGTCGCAGCACCTCCCCGCGCTTGCCCTGCGCGGCCAAGTGACGCATGGCCTCGCAGGCGCTGCCCTCGTCCAGGGGATCCATGGCCAGGACCCGGCTGAGGAGCGCGTAGGCCCCGGCCGGGTCGCCGGCGGCGGCGCGCTGGGCCGCCAGCGCGCGCAACGCGTCGAGATAGGCCTGGGCCAGCCGCCGCCGCTCGGCCATGGCCCACTCTGCATAGGGCAGGTTGCTCAGGTATTCGCCCCGGTAGAGGGCCAGGGCCTGCTCGTAGAGGGGCGCGGCCTCCTCGCCGGGGAGCACCCGGGCCTTGGCCAGCAGAGCGTCGAAATCGTCCACGTCCACGTGGAAACGAGCGGCGTCGAACCAGTATTCGCCGGCCTCCACCAGAATGAACTTGGCCGACTGGCCTTCGGTGCGCAGGGCCGAACGCAGCCGGGAAAGCGCGGTGTGGAACGCGGTCTTGCCCCGGCCTGTGCGCCCCGCCCAGACCGCCTCCAGCGCGCGCTCGGCCGAGATGCGCTCGTGGCGGAAGGTGACGAAGTAGGCCAGCAGATCCCGGGCCTTGGCCGACACCCAGCGCTCCTGGGTCACCTCCTGCCCGTCCACCAGCACCCGGAACTGGCCCAGACAGAAGACCTCCACTGCGGTCTGGGTCTCCTGCACCGCGACGGCGGACGCCCCGCGATCGCCCTGGTGCTCGATGACCTGGGTCACCCACGGGCTGCGCACGCCCGCCTCCAGCAGGGCCTGGCAGACCACGCCGGCCATGCGCCCCTGGTCCAGGTAGAGTTGCAGCGCGCCGGTGGGCTCCAGCAGGCGCAGGGACTCCCGCCCCATCTCCACGCCCTTGGTCCGGTCTCCCTGCTCCAGCGCGATGTAGGCCAGGCCGAAGTAGACCATGCCCAGGGGAATGCGGAACTGGCGACGGCGGCCCACCTCCAGCAGGCTGGCGTAGAGGGCCTCGGCCTGCTCCAACTGGCCCGACTCCAGGGCGATGTCGGCCAGGACGCTGCGACAGACGTACATCTCGTAGGTGTGGGGATTGGCCGCCCGGGACCAGAGCGCGCTCTCGGCCTGCTGGCGGGCTTCATCCGTGCGGCCCTGGCGGTGGAGGTTGAAGGCCAGGAAGCCCGTGGCCATGACCTGGGCGTAGGTCTCCAGCCCCAGCCCTTGGGCCAGCTCCACCGATTGGCGCAGGCAGCTTTCCGCGCGCGCCATCTCCCCCCGCCGGGTCAGGACATTGCCCAGGATGGCGTAGGCCGAGGGTAGCAACTCCTGAAGTTGCAACTCCTGCGCGATCTCCAGCCCCCGCTCCGCGCAGTGGAGCGCGGCGTCCAGGTTGCGCCAGTAGAGATAGGGCGTGGCCATGATGATGTAGGCCTCGGCCGCGATGGGCGAAAGGGGATCGGGAGCGGATTCCAGCGCGGCCCGGGAATAGCGCACGCTGGCCTGGGGATCGCCGTGCCACCAGCAGATCTGGCCCAGGGAACAGAGGAGGCCGGCCCGGGTGCGGGCGGGGATGGCCTCGCCGGCCTGGCGCACCTCGTCCATGGCGGCCTCGGCCAGGGCGCGGCCCCGGTCCATGCCGGTGAGGAAGCCCTCGCTCTTGGCCAGGGCGATGAGCGCTCTGGCCCGGGCCACGTGATCGTCGTCCGGGGCCCATGCCAGGGCCTGGTCGGCCAACGCCTGCGCGCGGCGATAGTCCCCCTGGGAGCGCGCGATCTCGGCCAGGCGGGTCTCCACCAGACACATGCCGGCGCGGTCGTCGTCGGCCTCCAGCAGTGCGAGGGCCTCGTCGTAGCAGCCGATGGCCACGCCGGCCTGCCCCCGCCGGGTAAGCGCGTCCCCGCGGTAGACCAGGAGCAGAGGGTTGGCGCGCAGGATCGGATCGGGCAACTCGTTCAGGTAGCGTTGCAGCGCATCCACCCGCCCGCGCTCGATGTAGACGGGCGCAAGCTCCACCAGCACCTCCGCGGCCTCGGCATAGGCCCCGCCGCGCAGGTAATGGGTGAGGGCCGCCTCCAGTTCGCCCTGTTGACGGTAGAACTCCGCGGCCTTGACCGAGAGTTCGGCCAGGCGACCGGGCGCGTCCCGGCGCAGCTTGCCCAGCAGAAAGTCCCGGAAGAGGAGATGATAGCGGAACCAGGCCCGGTTGTCGTCCAGGCTGACCACGAAGACGTTGTCCTGTTCCAGCCCCTCCAGCATGGCCTGGGCGTCGTCGCACCCCAGGAGCGCGTTGCAGACGGGCGCGTTCATCTGCTCCAGCACCGCGGTGTGGGTCAGGAAACGCTGCCGGGCCGGCGACTGGCGGCTGAAGACCTCCTCGCTCAGGTACTCGAAGATGTGGCGGTGCGCGCCGCTGAGCTGGGCGATAAAGGCCTCGGCCTGGCGGGGCGATTTGCCGGCCAGGGAGGAGAGGGCGATGCGCAGGGTGGCGGCCCAGCCCTCGGTGCGCGCGCTGAGGAGGCGGGCGTTCTCGGCAGAGAGATCGGGCGCGTCCCGGGCCAGCCAGGCGCGCACCTCCTCGTCGCTGAAGCGCAGATCGGGGGCGCGGATTTCGGTCAGTTGGCCCCGGGCGCGCAGCCGGGCCAAGGCCAGGGGCGGGTCCACCCGGGTGGAGATGAGCAGGTGCAGGCCCGGCGGTCCGTTGTCCAGCAGATAGTCCACCAGCCCGTGGACGGCCGGGTTGACGATCAGGTGGTAGTCGTCCAGGATCAGGTGCCAGTCTCCCTGGATCACCTCGGCCAGCTCGTTGATGAGCACGGTGAGCACCCGGCGGGGCGCGCCGGACTGGCCCGCGTCCGCGTTCTGGAGCAGGGAGGACGCCGCCGCGCCCAGGGAAGCGTCGGGCCGGCCGTTGGCGGTCGCGTGGATGCGGTGCAGGGATTCGATCAGGTAGCTGAGGAAAACGAAGGGGTCGCTATCGCTGTCGTCCAGTTGATACCAGGCGCTGTGCAGGTCCGCGGCCGCGACCAGTTCGGCCAGCAGGGTGGTCTTGCCATAGCCCGGCGGCGCGGAGATGAGGATCAGCCGCCGGTCCAGATTGCGCTCCAGCCGTTGGACCAGGTGGGGCCGGGGCAGGGCGTGGATGGCCTGGCGCGGGGCCATGAATTTGGTGTTGAGCAGGGGAGAACTCTGCTGGCGGGGGATAGGATTATAGATGGCGGTTGGCACGATGGCGATTCAGATCCTCGTCGATATCCACAGTAGCTCGCAGGGGAGTCCCTCCCCTGACATTGTACCAGGAACCGGGAGAAATCACGATTGCAAAAATGCTTGCACGTGGATTCGAATGGATCGATGGTTTAGGGGATGGGGTCTCAAGCCACCGCCTTGCAGGCGTTACACAAACGCAGGCGGTATTGCAGCGCCGCGTCCGCCTCCAGTCGGGTGAACACCGCCGCCATCTCAGCCTGGCTGACGGTGGGCGCGCCACAATGGGGACAGCGCGCGCGCGGCGATTCTCGTATGATGACAGTTGGGGCCAGATCATGCGGGCGGACGATCATGCTCAGGGCGTCATCAGGACAGACCGGCAGGCACTTGGCGCAACCGATGCAATGCTCGGGTTTGAGAAGCAGATAGGTCGTCGTCTCATTTTCCGAGACGTACAGAGCGCCCGTGGGACAGCTTTGCACACAAAATCCGCAGAGTCCGCATTGCTGCGAATCGACGATGAAAGGCGTGTCCGACCGCGCTCGACCTTTTCCGCTCATCAACGCCCGCAGCTGCTCTTCCTTGAGGAAATCCTCCAGAAGATGTCCCAGCATGACGAAATAAGGATCGTCCGAGTGCGCCAGCGACCGCCCCACTTGGGGCAACCATGCTAACGCGTGTTCGTTCAGGAAGTGACGCATGTCCCGGCGCAGCTGGCGGGCCGTGCGTTCATCGCCCGCCAGCTGCGCTTTCGCTTCCGCCTCGACCA
>JAJRVT010000168.1 GCA_024277175.1 Chloroflexota bacterium
AGGAAAATTCCTGCGAGTTGCAACGTCCACGTGATTGCAAACGCCAAAATAAAAAAAGCTGCCAGCGGATATTGCTTGATGAGTTTCACACTACTCCTTTGAGTGCGCTTGGCCGCCCAACAAACGGAATCCATGTTGTTCGTGAAACGGTCACAAAGTGACAACTAAGCCGGTGGCGGGGAGGATCCTATGGAAATTAAGCCGACAGTTGCTGTACATGCCTACGGCAATTGGGAGTCGCGAAGTCCGTCACCATTGTAACCGAGACGGGTGGAGAGGGCAAGGAAGCGTAAAATCCTCCAGCTTCTGTGTTCGTTGGATGCATTCCCGGTCGGTAATTGACGGATTGGGGCAAGCGGTTATACTTGGACAGGGTACATGATGCGTCAGGCTACGGAGGTTCCGAGCAATCTGCAACGGCATCTATTCAGATATGTAAAATAGAACGCGGATTTTGCGGATTAAACAGATCTTCACGGATTTTTTTGAAAAATCCGTGAAGATCCGCTAAATCAGTTCAATCCGTGTTCTATTTGTCACCTTCAACGGAACACAGGCTACACCCATGACGGAATTCGATCACCGCTACATCATCGGCATCGACCTGGGCACCACCAACTCCGCGGTCTCCTACGTGGACCTGTGCGAGGAGGAGGCTGGCGTCACCCGGCGGCGCATCCGCATTTTCCCGGTTCCCCAACTGGTGGGCCTGGGCGAGGTCGCGGCCCGGCGGGTGCTGCCCTCCTTCCTCTACCTGCCCGGCCCCCATGAACTGCCCGCGGCCGCCGCGGACCTGCCCTGGGCCGCGGGTCGGGACTACGTGGTGGGCGAGTTTGCGCGCGAGCAGGGCGCGCGCACGCCGGGCCGGCTGGTCTCCTCGGCCAAGTCCTGGCTCTCCCACGCCGGCGTGGACCGCACCGCGGCCATCCTGCCCTGGGGCGCGGGCGAGGAGGTGGCCAAGGTCTCGCCCGTGGAGGCCAGCGCGCGCTACCTCCAGCACATCCGCGAGGCCTGGGACGCGACCATGGCCGACCCGGACGCGGACGACGAAGATGATGCGGAGAGCGGGCGCTTCGACGAACAGCTGATCGTCCTCACCGTACCGGCCTCCTTCGACGAGGTGGCGCGCGAGCTGACCGTCGAGGCCGCGCGCGCCGCCGGCATGGAGCGGGCCATTCTCCTGGAAGAGCCCCTGGCCGCGTTCTACGCCTGGCTCTCCAGCCATGAGGCCGACTGGCGCAACATCATGTGCGATGGCCAGCTGATCCTAGTCTGCGACGTGGGCGGCGGGACGACTGATTTCTCGATTCTGGGCATTCGGGAGGGGACCACCGGCCTGCGCTTCGACCGCCTGGCCGTGGGCGATCACCTCATGCTGGGCGGCGACAACATGGATCTGACCCTGGCGCGCATGGTGGAGGCCAAGCTCATGGGGCGGCCCGGCAAGCTGGACGCGGCGCGCTGGCACCAGCTCGTCCACCAGTGCCGCCAGGCCAAGGAACAACTGCTGGGCGCGCGGGGCGAGCTGGACGCGGTCCCCATCACCATCATGGGCACGGGCGGCAGCCTCATCGGCGGGACCCTCTCCAGCAGCCTGGACCAGCGCGAGATCGAACAGATCATCCTCGACGGCTTCTTCCCGCCCACGCCCGCGGACGCTGAGCCGGAACGCGCCCGCCGCTCCGGTCTGAGCGAGTTGGGCCTGCCCTACGTCCACGACCCGGCCGTCACCCGCCACCTGGCCGCGTTCTGGCGGCGCTTCGCCGATTACCTGGCCGAGGAGACGGGGCGGGACGCGCCCTGGCCCGACTACATCCTCTTCAACGGCGGCGCGCTGACCCCGGCCGTGCTCCGGGATCGCATCAGCGGGGTGGTTACGGATTGGTTCCGCGCCCTGGCCGGCTCGGATTGGCGGCCCAGCGAACTCCACAACCCGCGGCCGGAGATCGCGGTGGCCACGGGCGCGGCCTACTATGGTCTGGTGCGCCTGGGGCTGGGCGTGCGCGTGGGCAGCGGCAGCCCGCGCGCCTACTACGTGGCCGTGGAGACGGGGGAAAAGCCGGCAGAAGAAATATCCGAGGGCGAGGCGCGCATGGCCATCTGCCTGGTGCCCCGGGGCGCGGAGGAAGGCTACGAGGTCCAACTGGACGACCTGGACTTCACCGCGCTCACCAACCAGCCGGTGGCCTTCGAGGTCTTCACCACCAGCACCCGCCTGGGCGACAAAGCCGGCGATCTGGTGGAACTGACGCCGGACGAGATCAGCGTGCTGCCGCCCATCCGCACGGTGTTGCGCTATGGCAAGAAGGGCGAGGCCCGGCGCATCCCCGTGCGCATCTCCGCGCGCCTGACCGAGATCGGCACCCTGGAGCTGTGGTGTAATTCCCTCCAGAGTGGCCACCGCTGGCAGCTTCAGTTCGACGTACGCCAGGCGGCCGGCGGCGACCAGAGCGAGCCGGCCGTGGCCGAGATCCTGGACGAGGCGGTGGTGGCCCAGGCCCAACAACTGGTTCGCGAGACCTTTGGACCCGACGCCACCCGTCCCCCCGCGCAACTGCGCCGCTCGCTGGAGAGCCTCCTGGACGCGGAGAAGGAGCACTGGCCCACGTCGCTGATCCGCAAGCTGGCCGATGAATTGCTGGAGCACGCGTCCGGACGCCGCCGCTCGCCGGATCACGAGGCTGCCTGGCTCAACCTGCTGGGCTTCTGCCTGCGCCCCGGCTTCGGCGATCCGGTGGACGACTGGCGCATGAAGCGGGTCTGGAAGCTCTTTTTCGAGGGGCTGCACTTCCCCCGCCAGACCGGCTGCCGCACCCAGTGGTGGATCTTCTGGCGGCGGGTGGCCGGCGGGCTCAAGGCCGGCCAGCAGTTGGAGGTCTACAACCAGGTGCGGGGCTACGTGAACGTGGACGCCAAGCGCAAGAAAAAGCCGGGCGGCGCGCTGCCCAAGACCATCGGTCCCGGCGAGACCCTGGAGGTCTGGCTCATGCTGGCCAATTTCGAGCGGTTGACCCCTGATCTCAAGGTGAAGCTGGGGCGGCGGCTGCTGAAGCGCATGGGCAAGGATCCCTCCGCGCGCGAGCTGTGGGCGTTGAGCCGCCTGGGCGCGCGCAATCCCATCTACGGCCCTCTGGAGCGGGTGATCCCCGCGAGTGAGGCCGGGCAGTGGGCCGAGCGTCTGCTGGCCCTGCCGGCGCCGCCCCGGGAGCGCATGGCCCACGCGCTGGTGCTGCTGGCCCAGTACACGGGCGACCGCACCCGGGACGTGGACGAGTCGGTGCGCGACCGGGTGGAGGGGTGGCTGGCGCGGTTGGACAACGCCGACCGTTTCCGGGACCTGCTCCTGAACCCGGACAGCGCGTTCCGCCGCGAGGAGCAGGCCTGGATCTTCGGCGAGGCGTTGCCGGCCGGGCTGGCGTTGACGTAAGTGTGATTTGTCGTCAGTTGGAAATAAAGGCGCTGATGGATCGTAGAAGGGAGCGGATGACGAACGCTATCGGCGTCACCTACTCCCTCCAAATCTATCAGAGATCAATCCGAGGGCTTCTTCGCCTCATTGTCAATCACGAACACGGCTTGAACCCCGTCACCGCTCAAAATGAGTTTATTATCCAGTTCGGTGTACTTATTGGTGGAAAAGATCAGCATGCTTACGCGAGCCGCTTGTGAATTTTGAGGTCCATCGCAGCCTATAGGAGCAGTTGGCGCCAGGATCAAAAGATATTCAGTTTGACTGCTGGCAAAAATCTGAAATGCTTCGTCGCCACAACCTGTGGTTCGTAATAAAAGTCCACCAGCGGGATGGAATGATATAAAAATTGGCGCTATAGCGTCGAATTCAACCGGTGAACCTTGATACGTCAATTCGGTAAGCCTCCAGCGATTTTCCATGAGCGCTAGATTGCTACCAGGAATAAGAGGACTCTCCGGCTGTTCGATAACTCCTAAGTTATAGAGTGCGCCTATAGCATGTTGAGCCGAACAAGCGGAGAACGTCAGGAGAGATACAGATAGAATAAACAGTAAAAAACCGATCTGTTTACCGCCTGAATGATCCATCCGAAAAAAACGCACGCCCAAATGAGTCATGTCATCTCCCCTGTCGTTCAATCAATCGGACTTTTCAGATTCGACTCAAGCAACATCTGAACGACGTGGTATTTGACGTCAGATGCTGCTTGAGTGAACTGCACAAACAAAACCGAAATCGTACTACAAATGGACAGCTATTGGCGAGTGATGATATAAGCTCCCTGGGCTTTGGGCCCAGTAGCGTTACAGCAATGATACCATGCCGGTGCGCTGCCCCAATTGACCGCCGTATTTGTACTGTTGAGAGGCACGTCACGGATGTATCCCCAAAACCCGATGTGCATGATGACAGTCTACTTCCTCCAAGGAGACAGGGATATTTGAGGTCTGCTGGGCTTGGCAATTCCTTCTCAAGAATGAACTCGATATCATTAAGATAAGACTGAATATCCTCTTTCTTTTCAAATTCAAATCGTAGCTCATCAGGCTGCGGGGTGTAAACCGTTATCTTATTGGTCTGATAATTGGTCCCTGACGCGAAAGGGATATCTACATCGCGACGTTGCTGATTCACCTTGTCTTGAATGTCTACCAATTCGTCAATTGTGTATTGCACCTCCTGTGCTTTGACTAAATCAGCCCATTCAATGCCTGTCAGATATTTTTGCAACTTTTCGTCAGCGCCAGATGCTGCAAATCCGACAAAGAGGGCATAATCAGGCTCATGCTGAATCCAAGAGCCTGCATATGAGGGCTCATTCTTTTCGATTTTTGTGATCAATTCAGTGATTTCGCTCTGTATCTGTAGCCGGTCCTGAGCGACTTCAACAGATACATCGAAAGTTCTGGCGTAAATAGAGGCAGCTGACTCATCCGCCTCATCCTCCTGCGCATAGACTTGAATGGGTAACGCCAATCCTCCCATGAACAACCCAAGAGCCAACAACAAGTATACTACGAAATAGCACATCCCCCCCCGACGCAAGAGCTGCGACGAGATCATCGCCGAAACGTAGAAAAAACGTACAACAGCAAACGGACCGCATTGGAGACGTGGGCGAGTCGGTGCACGTGGGTGGAGGCATGGCTGGGCCGGCTGGATAACGCCGACTGCCATGCCAGGAATTAACTACCGTCCATGCCTCACCTGTGATAAACTTACAAATGAACCCATTCCGGGAATGAGACAGCGAGTTTTCGCAGACTCGAACAGTCCCGTCTCATTCCCGGAATGCACGCCCAGTCCATTGTGCACATACCCAAATGGAATGAACTCACATGACTATCCATAGATCCCAGGGGACAGGCCCCACCATAAACCGGTGGACCATCGTCTGGATCGTTCTGACGCTCGCGCTCCTGTTGAGCGCCTGCGCGCCGGCCGAGCCTGAGCCTGAATACACGGAAGAGTCGCAAGCTGTGATTGACCAGCTGATCACCACCGCTTTTAAGCAAAAACCCGTCTATGACGAGTATGAGCTGCCCGACGGCGAGCCATACCGGGTCTATACCATCAATCTGCTGGCCAGCAACGCCTATCTGATCGCCACCGACCAGGGCATGATCCTGGTGGACGCCGGCCTGCCCATGTTCGCGCCCGTCATCGAGCATTATATGGAGCAGATCGGGCGCGACGACTTGAAACTGATCTACATCACCCACGCCCACATCGACCACTACGGCAGCGCGGCCGAAATGCGTCGCCGCACTGGCGCGCCCATCGCGGTCCACGCCGACGACGCCGCAAGCATGGCCGCGGGCGCGACCCAACTGGGCATGGTCCGCGACTGGACCTGGGTCTCCGAGAAAACCCTCCCCTTCCTGGAACCCCTGCTGACCGTGGAGCCGACCGAAGCCGACATCATCCTCCAGGACGGCGACCGGCTGGACGAGTACGGCGTCCCCGCCACGGTGGTGCACACGCCCGGCCACACGCCCGGCTCCAGCACGCTGGTGGTGGACGGCGGCGTGGCCTTCGTGGGCGATCTGCTCTCGGCCAGCGGAAAGGATCACGTGCAGCAATCCTACGCCTCCGATTGGATTCAACTGGGTGAAAGCCTCAAGAAACTGGCGACTTACCATCCCCAGGTCCTCTACACCGGCCACGGGGACAACGCCATCACCGCCGAGACCTTGCGCGAGCTGACCGAGGCGTATTTGAAAGAGAAAGGAATCGATCCACAATGACATCTGCTGAAATGACTGACGCCAAGCAGTCCGATCAGCGCCGGCCTCTCCCCTGGTGGTATGTCCTGCTGGAGGGCCTGGTCAGCCTCGTCATCGGCGTCATGTTCATGCGCACGCCGGGCCATACGCTGAATCTGATCGTGCGCATTCTGGGCTACTATTGGATCGCTGTCGGCCTCCTCTCCCTAGTCACCATCCCCACCCAATGGGGGGCCGGTCGCCGCGTCTCCCTGGCGACGCGCGGCGTGCTGGGCGTGCTGGCCGGTTTGACCGCGCTCTTCCTGGATCAACTGGGGCCGGAGTTCTGGACCACGACTCTGTTGTTCAGCATCGGCTTCGTGGGCGTCATCATTGGCGTGGTGGGTTTGATCCAGGCCATGAAGGGAGGCGGCTGGGGCGCGGCCATCATGGGCGTGCTGGGCATTGCCTTCGGATTGACCATCTGGGGCGGGGCCATCGGCGTTATCGCCAATATATTTTGGATCCTGGGCCTCTTCACCGCGATCGGCGGCGTGGCCAGCATGTTGCTCGCGCTGCGTCTGCGCAACCACCCGGAGGAAGCCTCCCTGGGGCCGGACGGCATCCGCAACCCGGTCATGGGTGTGATCCGCCTTTTCACCCTGATCATTCTGCTCTTTATCGCCATCGTCATCGCCTTCATCGCCTGGATCATCCCGGCGAAGCACAAAGGCGTCCCGCTGCAATACTGGGTGATCACCTCCTTCAGCCGCGTGGTCAACTGGGTGCTGGGCATCCAGGTGGTCTGCCAGGACGTGGAAAAACTGCGCGCCCACGAAGGGCTGGTGCTGGCCAACCACGTCTCCTACCTGGACATCACCACCCTGATCGCGGTGGCGCCCATGCGTTTCCTCAGCACCGCGGAAGTGTTCAAAATCCCCTTCGTCGGCTGGGTGGCGGACGCGATTTCCACCGTCTTCGTGGACCGGTCCGACCGGGAGTCGCGCCATTCCGTGCGCGATTCCATCGCCAACAGCGTGGCCAAGAACCCCTATCCGCCTTTCGTGGTCTTCCCGGAAGGCCATTTCGGCACGCCCACCCAACTGGCCCCCTTCCACTATGGCATGTTCGCGGTCGCGATCGAGAACGGATTCCCCTACATGCCCGTGGCCCTGCGCTATGATCGCTCCGATGTGGCCACCTGGCGGGGCGTCAAAGAGGAGCACTTCGCGGCCGCGCTCTGGCGCATGCTGACCCATCGCGGCACAGTCCGGGCCGAACTCTTCCCGCTGGATGTGGTGCATCCTGCGCCGGACGACGACGCGTCCGAGCTGGCCCGCGAAACCCAACGCTCCATCGAGAAAGCGCTGGACCTTGAGCCCGCGCCCACCACATTGAAGGAAGCGAAGGAAGAAGAAGCGAAACCAGCCGTCACAGATACGGACGAAGCGTAGGAGACGCACCCATGTACAAAATCTACGGCGATCTCTACTCCGGCAACTGCTACAAGATAAAACTGCTCACCACTCTCCTGGATATCGAACATGAGTGGATTCCGGTGGACATCATGGCTGGCGAAACCCACACCGACGAGTTCATCCTCAAAAATCCGGTGGGCAAGATCCCGCTGCTGGAGCTGGACGACGGCCAGTATCTCTCCGAGTCCAACGCCATCCTGAACTACCTGGCCGAGGGATCCCATTATCTGCCCGCGGACCGGCTCCAGCGGGCCCGGGTGCTGCAATGGCAGTTCTTCGAGCAGTATAGCCACGAGCCCTACATCGCCACCTCCCGCTACATCATCAAATACCTGGGCGCGCCCGAGGAAAAGCAGGAAGAACTGGCGGCCAAGAAAGCCGGCGGGATCAAGGCCCTGGGCGTCATGGAAACCCAACTGGCGCAGACGCCCTTCCTGGCAGGCCAGAAGTACACCATCGCCGATATTTCCCTCTACGCCTACACCCACGTGGCCCACGAGGGCGGCTTCGCCCTCGATGACTTCCCCCACATCCAGGCGTGGATGGAGCGCATGGAGGCTCACCCTGACCATATCACCATGGCCCAGGCTATTGCGGGATAGACGACCGGCATTCCGGGATTCGGCCAGACCTTTGTCCCGCCACCGAACATCTTCTGGCCGAATCCCGGAATGCTTTGGGTTCCAGACAGAGGAGTGCATTTTGTCTCGTTTTCTATGGATCGCGGTTGGCGCGGCATTGGGAGCCAATGCCCGCTATATGATCGGCCTGTGGGCGGGTGATAAGATGGGCGTCGCCTTTCCCTATGGCACCACCATCGTCAACATCACCGGCGCGTTGATGCTGGGCTTCGTCCTGGAGCTTTCCACGGACCGACTGCTGGCCTCGCCTGAAGCCAGGCTATTGGTCGCCACCGGCTTCCTGGGATCGTACACCACCTTCTCCACCTACATGGTCGAAAGCGTCAATCTCATGCGCCAGGGGAGCCTCTTTCTGGGCGTGGTGAATATTGCCGGCGAAGCCGCGCTCGGCCTGATCTTCGCGGTGCTGGGCATCTATCTGGCCCGAACGTTGGGCATGTGATCGGATTCGATGAAACATTCAGATCGAGGACTGAACTTTGCGTCGATCCGATTCCGGCGTATCTGAAATGAACTCGGGAGGTGATCGATGATCATGCAAGGGAAGGCGCAGCGGGTCACTATCTATATCGGCGAAAGCGATCGCCATCACGGCAAGCCGCTCTATCTGGCCCTGCTCGAATTCCTGAAAAAAGAAGGCGCCATGGGGGCCACCGTCACCCGCGGGTCGGCCGGCTTTGGCGCCCACAGCCGCATCCACACCGCCACCATCGTCTCCCTCTCCGCGGACCTGCCGGTGGTGGTGGAATGGGTGGATGTGATCGAACGCATCGAACAGCTCTTACCCCAGGTGCGCGCCATGGTGGATGACGGCCTGATCACGCTGGAGACCATCGATGTGGTCCAGTACGCGGCCGGCCGTCAGCCCGATCCCCTGGCCCAGCCGGTCTCATCCGTCATGCGTTCGGGCGTAACCACGGTGCCGCCCAACGCGCCGGTGCAGCAAGTGGTGGACCTGCTCATCGCGCGCGGCCATCGCGCCCTGCCGGTGGTGGACGAAAATCGCCGGGTGGTGGGCATCATCACTGACGGCGACCTGCTGCGGCTCTCCGGCCTCCAGGCCCGGCTCAGCTTGCAGGATTCGCTTAGCCCGGAGGTGCTGCGCCGCCAGTTCACTGAGATCGCGGCCAAGGCCGATCGCGCCGCCGACATTATGAGCCAGCCTGTGCGCACCATCCGCAGCGACGCGCCCCTGCGGGAAGCCGTAGACCTCTTCCTGCAGCAGGACCTGAAGCGCTTGCCCGTGGTGGATGGAGAAGGGCGTTTCCTGGGGCTGATCAGCCGGGTGGACGTGCTGCGACTGATCGAGTACAACCGGCCGGCCGCAGACGTCAAGCGCCAGCCAGCGCAGCGCGCGGGCGCGACCGTCACCGATCTCATGGAAAAGAACGCGCCGACCGCGCGGCCAAGCGCCGATCTGGAGACCATTCTCCAGGCGCTGGAGCGCTCGCGCCAACGCCGGGTGGTGGTGGTGGATGAGCGGGGCGTTCCGATAGGGATCATCAGCGACGGCGACATCCTGCGTCGCAGCCAGCATGGCCAGGAGCCGGGGCTGATCGACCGTCTGCGCGGCCTGGTCACGGGCGAATCCGCGCCGCGGGCGGTTCTGCCCGAAGGCGACGAAACCGCGGCCGACCTGATGACCGCGCCCGTGACCGTGGTCCCCCAGGACATCTCCCTCTACGCGGCGTTGGCCATCATGCTCCGCGATCGGATCAAGCGCCTGCCGGTGGTGGACGAAGAGGGACGGCTCCTGGGCCTGCTAGGGCGCACCAGCCTGCTACGTGGATTGGTTGCCAGCGAAGCATCCGATTTGGAGAAAGAATAATAGAACGCGGATTGACCGGATCGAGCGGATCTGCACGGATTTTTTAACAAGAAAATCCGCGTCGATCCGCCCAATCCGCGTCATCCGCGTTCTGGTATTATGGGTTTTGTAGACGGTCATTGATCAAACCGCCTTTCGTGCGGTAAAGTATATTCGGTCCACCACAAGGTAAGGCGGGATCCTGACGGGAGACGCACAAGAATTTTATCTGCTCCT
>JAJRVT010000169.1 GCA_024277175.1 Chloroflexota bacterium
CCGGGGGGATGCGGTCGAAGACCTTGCGGAACGCGATCATCTCGCCCAGTCGAGGGATCTCCAGGCAGAGCTGGTGCTCCATGCGCAGGCGGATGTGGGAGAGCAGGCCGGTGATGTGTTCCGGCGTGTTGACGGCCACCTTCTGCGCGCCCACCATGCCCACTGTAGGGTCCCTGAACATACGCACCAGGTGCTCGACCGCGTACTCGTGGGGGAGGGTGTCCCCGCTCTCCACCACGCAGATGTCGTTGGCCGCGGCCTCCAGGAAGAGGTTGATGGCCGCGGTCTTGCCCTCCCGGCGCTCCTGCTCGATGAGCTTGATGCGCGGGTCGATGTCCATGAACTCCTTGACGATGGGCACTGTGTTGTCCGTGCATGCGCTCGCCACCACGATGATTTCGTCGATGACCACTTCGTGCAGATGCTGGTCCAGTAGCGCCTCCAGCAACGGGCGCATGTTGGCCTCTTCGTTATAGGCAGTCACACAGATGCTGCATGGAATCAGATCGTCTTCTCGCCTTACGTTCAAAATAAAATTCCCCCGGAAATTAAGCTGAAAACATAATCTGTTCAGGCACGGACCCAATAGAACGCGGATTTGGCGGATTGAGCGAATCCCCACGGATTTTCTCAAAAATCCGTGAAAATCCGGTAAATCAGTTCAATCCGTGTTCTATCGGACATGGGCCTGAATAGATACCCAAAAACGGTTGACCAGATGCTGCCTTCACAGTTATCTTGTCATCCTGTCAGCTATTGACTGTCGATCAACTTCACAACCGTCACCCCATCGCCCCCTTCGCCGGGGCCGCCGGCCCGGGTTTCGGTGACCAGATCGTTGTGCTTGAGTTCTGCACGGATGGCGTCACGCAACGCACCCGTGCCCTTGCCGTGGATGATGCGCACCCAGGGCAGGCGGGCCAGGTAGGCTTCGTTCAGATAGCGCTCCACCTGGCTCAGACTCTCCTCCACCCGCCGGCCGCGCAGGTCCAGCTCCATGCCGGGGCTGGGGTGGGCGGATGCGCCATGCACCCGCACAGGATCCGGCGCTTCCTCGCGCATGGCCTTCTGGCGCAATTCCAGGCGTTTGAGCGGCAGCCTGATGCGGAAATTGCCAAGCTGTACATCGGCCTCTTCGCTCTTCGGATGGATGGCCAGCACATCGCCGCTGGCCTGCAAGCTGGGCGCCCAGACCCGGTCTCCCACTTCGATAGGCCGGGCGATCTGTTCATCCCGATCGCCCGGCATGATGACCTCGCGGTTGACTGTCTCGGTGCTGGCCATCTGTCGCCGGGAAAGTTCAGTCTCCGCCCTGGCCAGGAAGTCGCTGTGGACGTCGCCGCCCTGAAAATCGCCGCCTCGGGTCAATTGACGGCGGAACTGCTTGATCTCGGTCCGGATCTCTTCCAGCTCGCGCTGCATCCGCTCCCGGGTTTCGGCGATGACCTCGCGCCGGGTTTCTTCGATGTTGGCGAGTTCATAACGCAGTTCCCGCTCCAGAAGTTGCGCCTGGCGAGCGCGGGCCTTGGTCTCCTCCTCCACCCGCAGGGCCTCCTGCTTGGCGCGACGGATCTCATCCAGGAGCGAGTCGGCCTGCAACGTGCCAGGGCGCACGATCTTTTCGGCCCGGTCCACCACCACGGGCGTCAGCCCCAGGCGGCGGGCGATGGTCAGGGCGTTGGAGCGGCCCGGCAGGCCGATGCTCAGCTCGTAGGTAGGGCTGAGGGTCTCCACATCGAACTCGACCGAAGCATTGGTCACGCCCGGCGTGTTGTGGGCATAGAGTTTCAGATCGCTGTAATGAGTGGTGGCCAGGGTGGTGATCCCCCGGTCGCGCAGGTTGTCCAGCAGGGCCATGGCCAGGGCCGAGCCTTCATCCGGGTCCGTGCCCGCGCCCAGCTCATCCAAAAGGACCAGACTGTGGGGATCGGCCTCCTCCAGGATCTCGATGATGTGGGTCATGTGGCTGCTGAAGGTGCTCAGGTTTTGTTCGATGCTCTGCTCGTCACCGATGTCCGCGTAGACGCCGTCGAAAACTGAGAGCTTGCTGCCCTCGACCACGGGGATCATCAGCCCCGACTGGGCCATGAGCGTCAGCAGGCCCACGGTCTTGAGGGTGACCGTCTTGCCACCCGTGTTGGGACCGGTGATGATGATGATGTAGGTCTCGTCGTCCAGATAGACGTCGATAGGCACCACTGTCTCGGGGTCCAGCAGGGGGTGACGGGCCCGGCGCAGGTCGATGACCGAACCGGGGTGGTGGGACTGGAGTTCATCACCGTTCTGCTCATCCCAGGCCACGGGCCTGGGCGGGCGAAAGCTCACCATTTCCGGCAGGGTGGCCTCGATGGCGTAGGCGTACTTGGCCTTGGCGAAGGTGAAGTCTAGTTCGGCCAGGATGGCCACGTTGTTGCGTACATAATGGGCTTCGTCCGCCACCAGTTCGGTCAGCTCGGTGAGGATGCGGCGCACTTCCTTCTCTTCCCGCAGCTCCAGCTCGCGCACCGCGTTGTTCTGCTGCACCACCTTGAGGGGCTCAATGAAGAGGGTCGCGCCGCTGGCCGAATGGTCATGGACGATGCCGTCGATCTGCCCCTTGTGCTCGGCGCGCACGGGGATCACATAGCGCCCTTGGCGCTGGGTGACCAACGCGTCCTGCAGATAGGGCTTGACGTTCGGGTTCTGCACCAGCCGGTCCAGGGTGCTCAGCAGCCGCTCCTGGGCGATGCGCAGGTCCTGACGCACGCGCGCCAGCTCGCTGCTGGCCGCGTCCACCACCTCGCCCCGGTCGTTGACGCAGCGTCCGATTTCGCTGATCAAGTGGGCGCACGGCTCCAGGTTGTAGGCCATGTCGGCCAGGTGGGGGAAGGCGTGCTCCAGCCGGGTGAGGGTGTTGCGCAGGCTGCGGGCGCGGATGAGGGTGCCCTTGATCTCCAGCAGGTCCAGGGGCAGGAGCATGGCCCGGCGTTCGGCCTTCTCCAGCAAGGGGCGGACATCATGCGCTCCGCCGAAGCTGATGTCGCTCTTCTGCTCCAGGAGCCGATAGGCCTCGTCGGTCTCGGCCAGGCGCTCACGAATGGTGACCAGATCATCGCTGGGCAGCAGGGATGACGCCAGTTCAGCGCCGGCGCTGAACGAGCAGTGGGCCGCCACCCTGGATAAGATCTTATCGTATTCGAGAACAGTCAGCGTTCGCGGATTCATAAAGTCGTCGGCAATGTCAGATCGTGAAACGTAAAACGTGAGGCGTGACGTCGCCCCGCAAAAAACGTAACCCTGATCATATCACACAGAGGGGAGTTTACCCAAAGGATTCGGTTGATTTTGGAGAGGTTCTTGACGCAACGAGACCTTTTGACGCAAAGGCGCAGGGACGCAGAGGGACGCAGAGATTTTTTGCATTTCTCTGCGTCCCTGCGCCTTTGCGTCAAAGTAGTTCTATGACGCGCGCGCCGTCGGCCGCGGGGGTGGCGTAGACGTCCGGCCAGATGTTGGTGACTTTGGGATAATACTTGTAAATGGCGTCGGCCACAGACTGCTCCCGCCCCGGCTCGACCAGGGCGACCGCACAGCCGCCAAAGCCTGCGCCGGTCAGCCGCGCGCCGTAGCAACCGGGCGCACTGTGCATGGCCTCCACCATGGCGTCCAGGGCCGGGCTGCTGACCTCGTAGTCGTCGCGCAAGCTGGCGTGGCTGGCGTCCATGAGCCGGCCGGCCGCGGCCAGATCGTCCCGCCCCAGCGCGTCGGCCATGGTCAGCACCCGCTCATCTTCGCTCACCACGTGGCGACAGCGCCGGTAGATGGTCTCAGGCAGGCGATCTTTGTTGGCTTCCAGCGCGTCGCTGCTCACATCGCGCAGCGCGGTGATCCCGGGCAGGGCCGGACGCAGCAGGTCGACGCCGGTTTCGCACTCCTGACGGCGCTCGTTGTAGGCGCTGCTAGCCAGGGAGCGGCTGGCCTTGGTGTTGCCGATGACCAGGGAGGCGTCGGCGGGGAAGGGCGTCAGCTCATAGTCCAGGCTGCGGCAGTCGATGAGCAGGGCGTGGCCGGCCTTGCCCAGCACGCTAATGAACTGGTCCATGATGCCGCACTGGACGCCTACGAACTTATTCTCGGCCCGCTGCGCGACCAAGGCGATGGTCGGACCGTCCAGCGCGTCAAGCTGGCCGGAGACGGCCATGAAGGCCTTGGCCGCGGCCACTTCCAGCGCGGCCGAACTGCTTAGTCCGCTGCCCCGGGGCACGTTGCCGCTCAGCACCGCGTCCATGCCCGTCAGCCTCAGCCCCTCGGCCTCCAGCATCATGGCCACACCTTGAATATAGTTGATCCAAAGCGTGCTGTCATCATAGGCCAGGTGATCTAGATCGAAGTCCGCGGAGGCGTCGAACTCCAGGGAGGTGATACGAACCTGACGATCCGGGCGCGGGCGCACCACAAAACGCACGTCACGCGTCAAGGCCACTGGCAGCACGAAGCCCTCATTGTAGTCGGTGTGCTCGCCGATCAGGTTGACCCGACCGGGCGCGATGGCGACATGGGTTGGCGATGTGTGATAGAAGTTTTTGAATTCCTGCACCATGGTTGGGGTGCGATCTGCGATTGGCTTCATTCTATTCCGCTCCATCTATGGGATTCTCATTTTTGGTGTGGGTGCGGTGGGGAAAGCATTCCGGGATTCGGCCAGGCCATCTCTCGTTACGACGCATCCTGTGGCCGAATCCCGGAATGTGATCACGCTGCACGCTGAACACACCTTTATTCACGTCTTCTTCGTCTTTTCCACCAGACCAGCAGCCCCGCCGCCCCCGCGGCCAAGGCAATGAGCGCCAGCATACCACGGGAGCGTCCTTTCTCCGCTACGCCTGTATCCATGGTCATCTCGGCATCGGCTTCGTCCATCAGCGTCACTGTGCCGGCGTCGCCATCGACGCGGATCATCTGGCCGGGCCGGATGCGCTGGGTGGCCACGCCCACACCCATCACCGCGGGAATGCCGTACTCCCGGGCCACGATGGAGCCATGGGCCAGCGCGCCGCCGATGTCGGTGACCAGCCCCGTTGCCTGGGCGAAGAGAGGCGTCCAGGCGGGCGTGGTGGTCGTGCAGACCAGGATGGTGTCCGGCATCATCTTTTCGAACTCGTCCGGGGAGCGGATCACGCTTGCCTGTGCGGTGATCCGTCCGGGGCTGACCGCAAAGCCGGTAAGTATGGGGCCGGTGCTGGCTTTGCGAGGCTTGGGCTCGAACACGGCCATGTCGATCGGTCCGAACTTCATGCGACCGTCCGGCGGCACGATGACAGGCGGATCGAGCCGTTTGCGCGCCTCGCGCAGGGTCCGATGATCCCGGGCCAGTTGGGCCAGGTCCGGCCGGCTGAGGCCCTGGGCGCGTGCAGCGCTGGCGGACGCCAGTTCTTCGCTGCGCAGATAAAAGACATGGTCGGGGGCGTAGAGCGACCCGGCCTCCGTGAGCCGCTGGCCAAGTTCGAACGCCAGCCGGCGCAACGCAGGCCAGGCCGCGCCCACGTAGAAAAGCGCCTCTTCCCGGTAGGGGGCATAGCGCTGCGCCCAGGCCAGCAAACGCTTGAAGATGGGGCGCTGGATGGGATTGAGCGACCGCCGGGTGCGGGCGACCAGCCGATCGCGTTCCCGGGCCAGCGCCGCCTGGCGCGCGCGTGCATCTCGTTCCGGGTGGGCCAGGGCCGTTTTCAGGCCCAACAGAACGGGAAGCGGCTCGTCGACCAGGGTGGGGGCGGCGAAATCCAGGTTGTAGATCTGGTGGCCATAGGTGTCGAAATAGTGTTGCAGCGCGTCCACGACCCACTGCCCGTCCGGATGCGTCGCCAGCTTGGCTGGCAGCTCTTCGGCGGGCGTATCAAGGACCAGATCCCGCAAGGAGCCGGAGTCGTTGATTCTCCGGGCGATGGCCTCCAGTTCGGCCTGGGCGTCCACCCCCTTGGATGGGAAGCCGCGCAGAAAAGCGCCGCTGCTGAGGCGCTCGCCTTTTGAGGCCGATTTCAGAAAGCGCTCGAGCGCTGCGTCCGTGGCCCGCGCCAGGCCCAGGGGCACGGCGGCGGCAAACCAGTAGGCGGCGTCCTCATAGGCCAGCTCGCGGACGCCCCGTAGCAACTCCTCGTCGGAGGCAGCCGAAAGGTCGAGGCTCTTCCAGCGGGCGATGATGGCCTGATAGGCGGGCAGGGACTCGTCCCGCCAACGGGGAACCAGGTGGCGGATCATCTTCGGCAGCACGACGGTGTACATGCGCAGGACCAATGGCACACTCTTTGGGCTGAAATTGAAGCTGGCAATGCTGTAGGCGTAGCCGTTGACGGTGGCGGCGAAGGGGGGATCGACGAAGTCCCACACGTCGATCTGGATGCCGCTCAGCTCGCCCAGAAAGGCGGTGAGCGTTTCTATGGAGTGGTCCAGACCTTGCTGCAGATAGAGTTCGTCGAAGAGGGGAGAGAGGGGGTCGGGCATGTGCTCGACGACCTGACGCCGCATCCAGATGGCGCCTGGTCGGGGCGGGTCCCAGCGCACATCGCGCAGGGGGGCAGGTGGCAGATTGGTGATGGGACGCGCCTGCAGGAGATGGATTTCACCCCTGGCTATCGCCCATTCGATATCCATGGGCCGGCCGTAGTGGGCCTCGATCTGTGCGCCGTAGCGGGCCAGTTCGACGGCGGTTTCGTTGTCTAACACGGGGTGCGGCTGCCGATCCGGCGGAACGGGCTGTGTTTCCACACCCATGTTCGCACGCACGGTCATGGTCGTCTTGAGGGCAGTCTTTCGGGAGATGATCTGCCCGTTGGCCTTGTCCACTACAACTGTGTCGGGCGTGACCAGCCCGCCCACAATCGCCTCGCCCAGCCCCCAGGCGGCGTCGATGACGGCCTGGTCCCGCTCGCCGGTCACGGGGTTGGCGGTGAAGAGGATGCCCGAGGCGTCGGCGTCCACCATCTGCTGCACCACCACGGCCAGACTGACGTCCGCCGGCGCGATGCCCTGGCGGGTGCGGTAAGCCATGGCGCGCGCCGTCCACAGGCTGGCCCAGCATTGCCTGACCGCCTCCAGCAGCCCGTCCTCGCCCTGGATGTTGAGGTAGGTCTCCTGTTGGCCGGCGAAAGAGGCGGAAGGCAGGTCCTCGGCGGTGGCGGAGGAGCGCACGGCCACCGCGCGGGCGCCGCCCGCGACCAACTGGGTGTAGGCGGCGCGGATGGCGTCGGCCAGATCGGCGGGCGTCACGCCGGCCATGAAAAGGTCGCGGATCTGAGCCGCCGAGGTTTCGTAGGTGACGGGTGCGTCTGCCCGGGGCTGCGTGGCCAGGACCGCGATCGCCTCCTGGAGATGATTGGCCGCCACAAAACGGTCATAGCCAGCCGTGGTGACAACGAAGCCGGGTGGAATGGGAAACCCCAGCCGGCTGAGCTCCCCCAGGTTGGCCCCCTTGCCGCCGGCGCTGGCCAGGTCTGCCTTGTCAATCTCCGCCAACCAGGCGATATACATGGCTATCCTCTCGCAGCGAGCCTTCGCGCTGCAACAACGCGTATAAGTTCAGGTTGCCCTCGCGCCCGTCGGCTCGATAGGCGTCGGTGATGACCAGGCCGGCGAACGCGGCCAGCCGCGCCATTTCCTCACCGTCGATCTGATGCACGTAGCGCACGGCGTAGACGTCCTGCTTCCACGGCAGGAGGGCGTCGCCCGGCTCCACGTCCGCAGGGTCCAGGCCGGCTTCACTCCAGTCGAGCACCCGGGCGCGCAGCCGCTGGCTCTCCATGAACTGCCAGGCTGAGATGGCCAACACGCCGCCCTCGGCCAGCAGCGACGCCAGATCGGCCACCAGGCGCGCCCGCAGGTCGAAGCCGGGCATATGCTGCAGGGTGGCCAGGCAGACGACCATGTCGAAGGGTGCGTCTTTGTCCAGGGAGCGAGGCCAGCCCGGCTCGGCCAGGTCCGCGAGCCGGAAGTTGGGCGTCACCCACACCAGGCCGGCCGCGTGCTCCGCGGCTGCGCTCAACAGTTGGGGGTTGCCGTCCACGCCTGTGTAGGCCACGGGGCGGGCCAGTTCCTCCAGCATCCAGGCGAAGCGACCGTTGCCGCAGCCCACGTCGGCCACGCGCAGGGTGTCGTCTACGGTGGGGGCGTAACTCAGCAAACGCTCCATCCCCCGGGAGCGGGCCATGCGGGTGGCGTCGAAGGGCGCGGCCACCGTCCGGTAGAAATCCCGGTTTACCTGTAACAGGACGTCACGAGTCGAGGCGCGCATCCGCGGCGTGTTCCCCTTCCAATTTCTCCCATTCCAGCGTGTTGTAGACTTCGAACCAGTCCGGCAAATCCCGAGATCGCTGGCGGACGGCGGCGATTTCTGACTGACGACGGAAACGTTCGATGCGCCGCAATATCTCCTCGGCCACGGATCGGGGGTCCGGGACGCCGTTGAAGGTGAAATCGCCCTCTTCGGCTGCGGTCTGGCAGACCACATCTCCGTAGTTGAAAAGCCACTGAATGGGCGTGCGGATGTACATCTCCACATTCTGAATATGGCTCAGGCTGGCGCTTTTGCGGTTTTCTGCGATGCTCAGCGGCAACTTTTCCACATGAACCAGAGACTCGTCGCTGACTTCATAGGTGTCGTTATGCCAGTTGGCGACCACCCAAGCCACGCGGCCAAAGGCGATCAGGACGCTCAGGAAACTGACCACACGCAGGCCCCATATGAAGATGATCCACACATCCGAGGGGTTCGCTGGCCTCGGGATGATGTTGGGCAGTATCAGGATGACCAGCCAAAAGATCAGGATCAACAGCGCCCACCATAGCTTGGGCAATAGCACCAACAAATGTCTGCGCCAGACAACGGTGTCGTGATCCCCCTGGTCCATGGCGGAAGCGCCCCCCTGTAATCGTCCGGAGGCGGCTTCGCGTAGTCTGCCGCCCCGATACACCTGTTTGGGGAGGGTCAATTCAAGACCAAGTCGCTTCTCCAGCATCTGGTGGATGGTTTTTTTGCTCTGCGCCACGGTATGCTTGATGCGGCGACGGCGCTGCGTGTTGATGGCTTCGTTTAGCTGCTTGAAGTGTCGGGTGTAATCGAAAGAGATCACGCCCGAGGTGCTGGCCGTCTGGATGATCATGGTGCCGTAGTTGAGCCAGCGCCCCAGAAACGTGGTTTGAAAATCGACGTTTTGGATCTGCTCCAAGGGCGCCTCTTTGCGCCACTCGTTGATGAAGAGGACCTTTTCCTGGTGGACGACGCGCCGGTTGGTGACGACGATCCAGTCGTTGAAGTAGTCAATGGCCCCCCAGATGAAGAAGGCCAGCGCAAGCACCGCCAGGATGCCGGCGGGGAGTGCAATCCACCACTGATACCCTTTGAACATGGCTCCCAGAAGCGCAACGCCCACCAAAATCGCAAATGTGACGAAGGCGGGGATGCCCTTGCGCAGAAAGGCGATCCAGTGGCGACGGCTGAAGAGGATGATCAGTTCACCCCGTTGAAGCCATGGGTAGCGCTTGCCATGTCCCTCGCGGGTGACGATTTCGCCCTCTTTGACCTTGACCCGCAGCAACGGGCGCATGTCCACCGGCTCGGCCTCGTCATAGTCCTGAAAATCGCGCCAGTAAAGCCGCAACCACTCGCTGCCGGCCAGGGCTTCCACCGTGGAGTCCTGGGGGATCTCACCCAGGAGCGCGGTCTCGGCGAAATAGGTGGGACCGATGCTGATGGTGGTGACCAGTTTAGCGCCCTCATCATCCAGAGCCTGGAGGGCGGCCTGTCCCCCTTTCATCAGCATCCACAGGCTATTGGCCTGTTCACCCTGCTGAATCAACACGCTGTTGGTGGGGAAGTAGTAGTGGCTCATGAAGCCGGCGAGCAGACTCCGCTGCTGTGCGGAGAAGCCTTTTTCTTCGAAAAGCTCGGTGAACAGTTCTTCCAGCGCTTTTTCCCGCTCCGCCGCCTTCTTCATCGCAACAGTCACCGGGTCCCACCCCACGATGTTGCGAAACGATTTCAATGAAATGGCGATCAGGTCGGTGAGCGTTTCGGTCTTGGCCGTATGTGAAAGCGGCGGGCTGGTGGGCTGACTCATCTCCGGGCTGAATGCCGCCCCCGTGCCAAGCCAATTGTGGACGCCGCTTCCCCAGTCGAGCATCACCTGCCCCTGGTCGATCAGAAACATGCAGTTGCGTTCCTGGCCGCCCGCAGCGTAGACGAGGGCGTTGGGTTGATAGGTGCGACGTTCCGCTGCGTCGGCCAGAAAGCCAAGGGTGGCCAGGTCCTCCCGGCCCACCAGGGGAATGGTCCGCAGTCGATTGATCAGGGGCATGGGCGCCAATTCGTTGCGCATTTCCGGGTAGTGGTAGAGAAGCCGGTTGAGGGTAGCGGTCTCGATAGAAAGCACGGTACATGCTTCCACCGCCTTGGCCGTGGTGCGATAACGGTTGTCGAACTGCTCGCCAAAGAGAAAATCGTAGACGCCGGGCATGGCGCCTTCGTAAATCGAACGCATCAATGTTCGTCGCGGCCCGCCATCCTCACCACGTTCGACTCTGAACTGCTCGCCCTGGCCTCTCAGCAATATATAGATGCGGTCAATCTGCACGTCCTGCTGAAAAAAGACTTCGCCTGACGCGAACTCTTCCCGAAAGGCCGCGTTCTGAAACAAATGCGTCAGTTCATCTTTGTCCACCCCGGCCAGAAAGCCGAACTGAGCGATAATAACATCCAGATCGGCAGGTTTCCGGTTATGTCCCATGGCCCCGTTCATAGCTGCTCCTTGATCGCCTGCGCGGATTTTCGGGTCATGCCGGGCACCGCGGCCAGCTCGTCCTCGCTGGCCTGGCGAATCTTCTCGATGTCGCCCTTGAAGTAGGTCAGCAGAGCCTTGCGCCGTTTGGGACCGATGCCGCGCACGTCGTCCAGCTTAGAGCGGACCTGCTCCTTGCGACGCAGGTTGCGGTGATAGCTGATGGCGAAGCGGTGAGCCTCGTCCCGGACGCGCTGAACCAGGTGGAGGGCTTCGCTGCCCCGTTTGAGCCAGACGGCCTTGGATTCGCCCGGCCTGAAGATCTCTTCCTCCCGCTTGGCCAGCCCCACCACGGGGATGCGGTCCTGGAGGCCGAATTCTTCCAGCACTTCCACGGCCACGCCCAGTTGCCCCTTGCCGCCGTCGATGATGACCAGATCGGGCAGCACCCGCCAGTGGTCATCGCCCTTGCGCGCCTGCCGGCCCGGGTCGGGGGCCTTGTTCTCCTCCACAATGCGGCGGAAGCGGCGGCGCAGCATCTCGCGCATGGAGGCGAAATCGTCGGGCGCGCCCTGGGCTCCCTTACCCCGGATCTTGAAGCGTTTGTAGGCTGACTTCAGGGGCGCGCCCTTGGCGAAGACGACCATGGACCCCACCGTGTTGGTCCCCTGTAACGTGCTGATGTCGTAGCACTCGATGCGGGCCGGCGCTTCGGGCAGGTCCAACGCCGCCTGCAACTGGGCCAGGGCCTCGGTCTGGCGGTTCGTATCCGCGGCCCAGGTGGCCATCTGCACGCGCAGGTATTCGGCGGCGTTGTTCTCGGCCATCCGCATGAGATTGCGTTTGGCTCCCCGCTGGGGAACCCGCAGCTCCACAGCCGAGCCGCGCTTGCTCGCCAGCCATGCCTCCAGCACCTCGGCGTCGTCGGGCATAGCCTGGACCAGGATCAGTTTGGGCGTGAGCGCGGCGCTGTCATAGAAACGCTGGATGAAGACGCCAATGAGCAGGCCATGCTGGTTGACGTCGGCGTTGGGCGCGTCCGCACCCTCCAGTATGAAGTTCTCGCGGCCGATGAGCCGCCCCTTGCGCACTTTGTAGACCTGGATGGCCGCGTGGCCCACGCTAGGATCCTGGGCCACGCCGATGTAATCCGCGTCCTCCAGGCTGGCGCTGATGATCTTCTGTTGCTCGGCGATGCGCTGCGCGGCCTTGAGCCGGTCCCGGTAGAGCGCGGCCAGTTCGAATTGCAGGTTCTCGGCGGCCCGGTTCATCTGCCGTTCCAACTGACCAAGCACCTGATCCGTGTCGCCGCTCAGGAAGTTCATCAGTTGCTCGATGTCAGCCCGGTACTCCTCCCGGCTCTGCGCGCCGATGCAGGGGCCGCCACACATGTGAATGTGATAGTAGAGGCAGGCCCGCTGGTCTTCGCCCGTGATGGCGCGATCGCAGTCCAGGTAGGGGAAGATGCGCCGCAGCGCGTCCAGGGTGCGGTGGCAGGCCGTGGCGCTGGTGTAGGGGCCGAAGTAGCGGGCGCCGTCCTTGCGCATCCGCCGCACCACCTCAATCCTGGGGAAATCATTCTGCCAGTTGACTTTGATGTAGGGGAACTGGCGGTCGTCCTTGAGGCGGATGTTGTAGTGGGGCTTGTAGCGCTTGATCAGCTCGTTTTCCAGGATCAGCGCTTCCAGCTCGGTCTCGGTGACCCACCAGGTGATGTCGCGGATCTCGGCCACCAGCGCCTTGGTTTTGGGGTCATGCTGGGCCGACCTGTGGAAGTAGCTGCGCACGCGATTGCGCAGCACCTTGGCCTTGCCCACATAGATAACCCGCTCCTCCCCATCGCGCATGAGGTAACAGCCGGGCCGGTCTGGCAGGTTCTGGAGTTTGCTGGCGACTTTTTCAGGTGGCTCGCGTATCATAATGCCATTCTATCACGCGCCGCACATCTGTTTCAACCGCGGGCAGGGGGGCTTTTCAATAGATGTGATTATTCAGCAGCCATCATGGGAACGCGGATTTTGCAGATGTAAGCAAAATTTCATGGTTTTTTTGGTTCTGTTCAATAACCTGGGGAGAGTCCATCGCATTGACCGGGCGTACCGGGGAGATTCGGCCTGTTCTTGGTCAATGCGACGCACTCGCTCCGAAATATCGAGATGATGCTCGTCGAGCATAAAAAAGTAGAGGGCGGAGACTTCCCGCCCTCTACTTTTAGCCTACTTGTCTTTTGCAACGGCGTTCACGCCATCACATCACCGCTACGTCATGCGGAAAGAGCCATGCGTTCGCTGTTAGCCGGCGTCTTCCCAGGATTGGATGAGCGTATCGTAGTCGATGGTTTCGGGCGTTCCGCGCTCGTTGTCCAGCTTGGGATAAGGCGCGCCGGGCTGATCGAACCAGTATTGCGGATCGCGTTCCTCGTTCAGCTTGGGCGAGCACTGCTCCAGACCGATACGCTCCAGCCGTCCGAGCACATCATCCTGGGCGGCGGCCAGGTTATCCATGGCTTCCTGGGGCGTCACTTCGCCAGTGACCGCGGGGGCCACGTTCTGCCACCAAAGTTGGGCCAGCTTCGGATAATCGGGCACGTTGACGCCGGTGGGCGTCCACTGCACACGCGCCGGCGAGCGGTAGAATTCGATCAGGCCGCCATACTTGGGCGCGTTTTCGGTGAAGTAGTCGCTGCGGATGTCTGAGTCGCGGATGAAGGTCAGGCCTTCGATGGATTTCTTGAGAGAGGTGCTCTTGGACACGGTGAACTGGGCGTAGAGCCAAGCCGCCGCGCGGCGATCCGCCGGCGTGCTCTTGAGCAGGGTCCACGAACCGGCGTCCTGATAGCCGAGCTTCATGCCCTCGCGCCAGTAGACGCCATGGGGGCTGGGAGCCATACGCCATT
Source organism: Chloroflexota bacterium (assembly GCA_024277175.1). Classification (GTDB taxonomy): domain Bacteria; phylum Chloroflexota; class Anaerolineae; order Caldilineales; family Caldilineaceae; genus JAJRVT01. The sequence goes on from JAJRVT010000169.1 coordinate 13,642, forward strand.
TGGGCGTGCCGTCTTCGTTGACCACGGGCAGGTCGGGTTTGGTCATGTCGGCGGTGAAAGCCGTGTACCAGAAGATTTGCTGGGCGATGGCGCCTTGGGCGGGCACCGGGCCCGCCTCAGAGAATGTCATGCCGGCGGCGTCCGCCGGCGCGTATTTCTTGAGCCATTCGATGTACTTTTCCAGCGAGTAAACCGCTGCCGGGCCGTTAGTGTCGCCGCCACGGCTCACAGACGAGCCGACCGGGATGCACTCTTCCGCGCGAATGCCCCATTCGTCCACGGGCACGCCATTGGGGATGCCTTCATCGCCATTGCCGGCCATGGACAGCCACGCGTCGGTGAAGCGCCATCCCAGGGACGGATCTTTTTTGCCATAATCCATGTGGCCGTAAACCTTGACGCCGTCGATGGTGCCATCGCCATTCACCTCATTGGTGAAGAAGTTGGCGATATCTTCATAGGCGCTCCAGTTGACGGGCACGCCCAGGTCGTAACCGTAGATGTCCTTGAACTGGGCCTTGATGTCCGGGTCGGTGAACCAGTCATAGCGGAACCAGTAAAGATTGGCGAACTGCTGGTCAGGAAGCTGGTACATTTTGCCGTCCGGCGCGGTGGTGAAGCTCTTGCCGATGAAATCGTCCACATCCAGCGTCGGCAAGGTTACGTCCTTGCCCTCGCCCGCCATATAGTCGGACAGGGGCACGACGAAGCCGTAGCGGAAGTGGGTGCCGATCAGGTCGGAGTCGTTGACATAGGCGTCATAGATGTTCTGGCCGGACTGGAATTGGGTCTGCAACTTCTCGATGACATCGCCCTCTTGGATCAGATCATGGGTGATGTTGATGCCTGTGATCTCGCTGAACGCCTTGGCCAGCACTTGAGATTCATATTGATGGGTGGTGATGGTCTCAGAGACGACGTTGATATCCATGCCACGATAGGGAGCGGCGGCCTTGATGAACCATTCCATCTCAGCGAGCTGTTCCTCGCGGCTGAGGGTGCTGGGTTGGAACTCTTCATCGACCCATTTCTCCGCCGCGGCCATGGCCGCGGCTTCGTCGAAGTCACCGGCCGCGGCCGGCGCGGCCGCGCTGTCAGCAGCCGCGCTGTCAGCAGCCGCGCTTTCGCCGCCGCCACTATCGGCGGCGGGGGCGGCTCCGCCACAGGCCGCCAGCACCATACTGAGCAGGAGCAGCAAACTCAAGGTGACGAATCTTAACCGCACAAGCTTTGAACCGTTCATTGGATTTCCTCCATGAAGTGTGCTATCCTCCCTGATTGTTGGTTCGTGGCCGCTCAATTGGACAGCCAGTTTCGTCGCTTTCTGGCCAATTGGGCGGTTACGTTTTTAGGCCATAGCTCCGGGGCAGGGAAGATTCATCCCTGGACCTATGCATGAGAAAATACGCCGGGCGATTGCATGCATCCCCGCGACGCAGTTCAAGCCAGGGTCACCCCCAGCGTAAAACCAAAATCATCCAGACGACGCCGATCCCCACCGCGCCCCAGGTGCTGGCTTCGGTCAGCCCCAGCCAGCCCAGAAAAATGAAAGCCAGCCCCAGCAAGCCGATGTAGAGTCGCTCACCGCGGGTCGTCGCCATGGGCAACGCGCCTTTGCGCGGCAGGGACGGCCAGCGGATGCTGATGATGGTCATGCCGACGAGCATGGCCGTGACGGCAATGAAAAAAATTGCTGTTGGCGTCGTCCACGCCATCCATTCTAATGGTGACATGACAAATTTTCTCTACCCTCTGAAAACAAATCGGCTGCGGAATATAGGTCGGCGCATTGCGATTACACCCGGCCCAATGCAAATCCTTTAGCGATATAGTTACGCACAAAATAAATGACCAGCGCGCCGGGGATGATGGTCAGCACGCCCGCGGCGGCCAGCAGGCCCCAGTCCATGCCCGATGCGCTGACTGTGCGCGTCATGGTGGCGGCGATGGGCTTGGCGTTGACGCTGGTCAGCGTGCGGGCCAGCAGCA
>JAJRVT010000170.1 GCA_024277175.1 Chloroflexota bacterium
CATGCTGGAGGTGGGGACGGCGTTGAAGCCGCGCTCGATCTGGCGCGCCAACACGTTGCGGTCGGTAGGGGGACACGCCTGCACCGGCGGCAGGTCGTCCCTACATTTTACACCGGCTACGGCCAGATGCGCCAACCCCGTTCGATAGGGCCGTTTGACGGGCGCGTCGCCCCCGGGCACCGGGACATAGGCCAGGTGGGCCAGCCGCTCGTAGTCCCGATAGTCGGCCACCAAGAGCTCGCCGCCCCAGATCGCGCCGTCATCGCCATAGCCCGTGCCGTCGAAGCTGAAACCGATGACCGGCTTCTGGCCGTCCAGCCCGGCCTCGGCCATGAGCGCGGCGATGTGGGCGTGGTGATGCTGCACCTGGATCAGGGGACGCTCGCCGGCCCGCTCCCTGGCCCAGCGGGTGGAGAGGTAGCCGGGGTGGCGGTCGCAGGCCAGGATCGCCGGCCGGGTGCGGAAGAGACGCTCGAAATGGTCCACGGCCTGGCTGAAAGCCTCCAGGGTCTCCAGGTTCTCCATGTCGCCGATGTGCTGGCTCATGAAGGCGTGGTCGCCGGCTGTGAGGCAGAATGTGGCCTTCAACTCGCCGCCTGTGGCCAGGGTCGGGCGCAACTCGAAGGGCAGCTTGACCGGGAAGGGCGCATAGCCACGGGAGCGACGCACGGGAAGCTCCCGCCCCTGAAAGACCCGGATTACCGAGTCGTCGCAGCGGGCGTGGATGACCCGGTTGTGGAGCAGCAGGGCGTCGGCCAGCTTGCCCAGCGTGCGCCGGGCCTGGTCGTCATCCTTGACAATCGGCTCATCCGAATAGTTGCCCGACGTCATGACCAGGATCGGGTAGGGATCCAGCGCGGATGAACGTGCCGGGGACGGGCCGGAAGATTTTTGGTTGACGGAGTTGTCCTGGTCCGTCCCCGGCACGTGATCCACCAGCAGCAGATAGTGCAGTGGCGTGTAGGGCAGCATGACGCCCACGAAGTTGTTACCGGGCGCGACCAACGGGGACAGAGGACTGTCCGCGCGCTTGCGCAGGAGCACGATGGGCCGTTCCCGACCGGTGAGCAGGGCCCGCTCCTGGTCGTCGAGATGCGCGATCCGCTCCACCGTCTCCACATCCCGGACCATGATGGCGAAGGGCTTATCCACTCGTCCCTTGCGCGCCCGCAGGGCTTCCACCGCGGCGTCGTCGGTGGCGTCGCAGGCCAGGTGAAAGCCGCCCAACCCCTTCACCGCCACGATCTTCCCCGCCGCCAGCAGCCCCCGCGCCGCCTCCACCGCATCATCCCCCGATTTCCAATCTCCCCAATCTCCAATCTCCTCACCCTCCCCAATCTCCAATCTCACCACCGGCCCACAAACCGGGCACGCGTTCGGCTGGGCGTGAAAGCGCCGGTCCAGCGGATCGTCGTATTCCCGCTGGCAGTCGGGACACATGGGGAAGACGGACATGGTGGTCAGGGGGCGGTCGTAGGGGATGTCGCGGATGATGGTGAAGCGGGGACCGCAGTTGGTGCAGTTGATGAAGGGGTAGCGATAGCGCCGGTCATCGGGGTCGAAGAGCTCGCGCAGACAGTCGTCGCAGATGCAGAGGTCAGGGGAGATCAGGGTGTGGCTGGCGGGCTGGCCCTGGCTGGGGACGATGGTGAAGCCCCGTTCGCCGGTGGCCGCGATGGCCTCCACCGTCACCTGTTCGATGTGGGCCAGGGGCGGGGGATTGGCCTCCAGTTGGGCCAGGAAGCGGGCCAGTCGTTCGGGCGGGCCTTCCAACTCCACGAAGACGCCCTGGCTGTCATTGCCCACGAACCCGGCCAGATCCAGGCGCGTGGCCAGCCCGTAGACGAAGGGGCGAAACCCCACGCCCTGGACCACGCCCTGTACGGTGATGCGCTGCCGGATCTCCCGATCCATCGTCCCTCCATTGATGTGACTATAATTGGAACGCGGATTTTGGCGGAGATAGCCGGATGTTGACAGATCTTTTCTGAAAAAATCTGTCAACATCCGATTTTAATCAGCGGGAATCCGCGTTCTACAGATAGCCGCAAACCTTATTGCGCCTCCCGACGCCCAACGAGCCAGTCGACCCACTCGTCCACGCCCGCGCCGGTCTTGGCCGAGGTCTCGAACACCGTGATGCCCGGGCGCACCGATTCCAGACTCTCGTAGGCCCGATCGCGGTCGAACTCCACCGGCTCGGCCAGGTCGATCTTGGTGAACACGGCCACGTCCGAGGAGTGGAACATGGTGGGGTACTTCTCCGGCTTGTCCTCCCCCTCGGTGACGGAGAGCAGCACCGCGCGCAGGTCTTCGCCCAGGTCATAGCCGGAGGGACAGACCAGGTTGCCCACGTTTTCGATGAAGAGGAAATCGAGTCCCTCCAGGTCCAGCCCCCAGTCATCCAGGTGGTTTTGCACCAGGTACGCCTCCAGGTGACACATGCCATCGGTGACGATCTGGCGGGCGGGCGCGCCGCTGCGGGCCAGCCGGCGGGCGTCGTTCTCCGTGGCCAGATCACCCACCAGCGCGGCCGCGGGATGGCCGCGGTTGATCAGGCGCTCCAGGGTTTGCTCCAACAGCGCGGTCTTCCCCGTCCCCGGGCTGGAGACCAGGTTGACCACAAAGACGTCGGCCTCATGAAAGCGGTCGCGCAACTCATGGGCGATGCGGTCGTTCTTCTCCAACACCCCCCGCCGGATCTCCACAATTCTTGGCGCCATGCTTCTTACCCCCAATCTTCAATCTTCAATTTCGATAGACGCCAGCACCAACTCCCGCCCCTGCACGATCTCCGCGGTGGGCGCGTCGCAGCGGGGACAGCGAAAGCGCTGGATGCTGGGCAAGGGGGAGTCCTCCCCGCAGGCCGGGCAGTGGACGACCACCGGCAGCAATTCGATGTCAAGCTGTGCGCCCTCCACCAGGGTGCCCTGCGCGGCCACGTCGAAGCAGAAGAGCAGGGCCTCGCTGACCACGCCGGACATCTGGCCCAGTTCCAGCCGCAGCCGCGTCACCCGGCTCGCGCCGGCATCTCGCGCCGCGGTTTCGGCCATCTCGATCAGGTTGCGGGCAATCGATAGTTCATGCATAGGGTGGAAGAGATTGGGAGATTGGGGAGATTCGGACGTCCCCAATCTCCAATCTCCTCAATCTCTCATTCCACTTGCCGCCTGCCACTCCCTACTTATTCTCCGACTCATCCATCTTCATGGGCATGCCATCCATCTCCACCACCGGCACGGTGACGGTCATGGTTTCGCCGTTGTCGAAGTTGAGGGTGAGTTCGAACTCATCCCCCGTCTCCAGCGGGTTGACCAGGTCGATGAGCATGATGTGCTTGCCGCCCGGCTTCAGCTCCACGCTGCCGCCGGCCGGGATATCATACCCCTCCGGTTTGGGGATCATGCGCATGACGCCGTTGTCGTTGACCGTCTCATGGGTCTCCACCGTGGCGGCCACATCGCTTTCAGCCGACACCAATGTCACGTCCTTGTCCAGCCCATTGAGGATGACCATGTAGGCTGCTCCGTTGGCCGCGGACGCGGGGGACGGCCGCGCGCGTACGCTTACCACTGTAATCTTGCCCGGCTCCGGTTTCATCTCCATTTCCTCACCCTGGCTGGCCCCCGGTTGCAACCCGGCGCAGCCCGCCAACAGCAGGCCCAGGAGGGCAACGAGGCCCATCAAAACGAAAATTTTGCGTAGTGATTGCATCTGAAATAGTCCTTTCATCTATGTAAGGGCGTCGCGGTCCGCAACCGACCAACGCCCAATCTTCAATCTTTACTCCTCAATCTTCCACTTCCACCCCACCCAATGTGGCCGAGACGTCGAAGTCCTGGGTGAGACGGGTTCCATCCCGTTGCTCGATCTTCACGGTGATGATCCAGTCGCCCAGCATGGTGAACTGGAAGGGGAGGTGGTAGATGCCGTCTTCGGCCCCGTCGGCCCCATCCCATACGCTCTCGGTGAGTACGGGGACCATGCCGGCGTGGTTCATGTTACCCTCCGCCGACACCGTCACATCGGTGATCGGCTGGCCGTCGTCGTCCGTGATCTGGATGACGAGTCCCTGGCCAGGAAAGCCCAGGGCGTCCGCGGTCAACGTTATATGCAGGCCCGCGACCGCGGCGCTGTCATTGGTTCGATTGCAGGCCGTCATGGAGATAGCCGTCAACGTCAGCATTAGGATGGTAAGGGAAACCCGAAACATTTGCTTCCTTCGGTAGGTGCGACTTGCAGCCGCACAACTGTATTTCTCAATATTTCGGAGCGCAAGAAACCGAGTTTTTCACGTCGTCACTGCGGACGTCACGGATATTCGTAAAAACTCGGTTTCTCTCCCGGTTTATTGAACAGCGAGACCGTGCGGCTGCAAGCCGCACCTATGATCCTCGACAGTTGGGGGCGGGCAGATGTTTCGGTGGGGGCGTGGGCACGCGCAACGCGTGCAAATGCGTCGTCAGGTGTGGTGTGACATATTGAAAACCATGCGGCAGTCGGACCGAGTAGATCCACCCGCCGACAATGGCCAACATCAGCAGCGCGAGGACGGTGTCCGGAATGGACTGGCCTACAGGCTGCCGGTCGCCGGTCTCCTGGCGCGGGGTGAAGGGCGCGGCAATCTGGGTGTTGGCGTCCGGACTGCCGCAGATGTCGCCCCGCAACTGGTCCAGGCGTGCGATCAGGGCGCGCGTTTCCGGCGGCGCGGTGAAGACAAAGTGAGGACCGCTGTGTGGGTGTCCCGGATCGGCCAGCGCACCCCAGCAGATGAAGGGCAGCACGAAGGCCAGGAAAAGGACATAAGGGATGATGAACGCCCGCTGTCCGCGCGGCATCCTCCTCCCACGGGGGCTTTTTTCAAAGCGGCAGAGACGAGGAATCGTCAACATGGGTATAGTGTAGTGCAAGGATGGGGCAAGGGGCAAGTTGCAGGTGGCAAGGGGTGAGTGCGTCCCACGCCATGGGCCAATGTGGCCAACCAGGTGCGTTCCATGGCGTGGGATGGACGGACCGTGTCTGATGGGGCTTGGTGAGGTAGGAGTCCGTATGAGTGCGTCCCACGCCATGGGCCAATGTGGCCAACCAAGCGCGTTCCATGGCGTGGGATGGACGGGGCGTGCCCAGAATGGGCTTGGTGAGGTAGGAGTCCGTCCCACGCCCTACGGGATGGGCGCGTGTGCGAAGAGATCTGCGGGCGTGGGACGCACTCCTGCTTTACCTATAGCGCTTGTACGGAAGACGATTCCCGTATACAATTCAACCAGATCCGTTATCGCCTCTCAAGGAGGGCCGCTATGACAGAAACCGCCCATATTCCCGAAAACCCTGCCGATCAACCCGATGAACGCCTTTTCGCCGATTTTCAACCTCCCTCCTACGAAGAGTGGGTGGTGGTGACCGTTAAGTCCCTCAAAGGCAAGCCCTTCGAGAGCCTGATCAGCCAGACCTACGAAGGGATCGAACGCCAGCCCATCTACCGGCAGGAGGATGCCGCGGCCATCGCCCACCAACATACCCTGCCCGGCGCGATCCCCTTCGCGCGCGGCCCCAAGGCCAGCGGCTCTCTGATCCACCCGTGGGGCGTGGCCCAGGCGCTGGGCTATCGTTCGCCCGCGGAGACCAACGCCGCGCTCCGCCATGACCTGGAGCGGGGACAGACGGTGGTCAACCTGATGCTGGACGAAGCCACGCTGGCCGGCCGCGATCCCGCGGGGTCGGACGAGGCGGACGCGGGCGGTCTCTCCCTGCGCGATGTGGGCGATCTGGCCCAGGCCCTGGATGGCGTGGACCTGGCCGCGTTTCCAGTCATCATGGACGGCGGAACCGCGGCCCTGGCGCTCACCGGGTTACTGGCCGCGGTGGCTGAGCGACAGGGCGTTGCGCTGGCGGCGCTGCAAGGCTGGATCGACAACGATCCCCTGGGCGCGCTGGCCCGGGACGGCTCCCTGCCCGCGCCCCTGGAGACCCACCTGGACGAGATGGCATGGCTCACTGCATGGGCAGCGGACCACGCGCCCGGCCTGGGAACCATCGCGGTCCACGGTGACTGCTACCAGGACAGTGGCGGCCACGCGGTCCAGGAACTGGCCTTCGCCCTGGCCACCGGCGTGGTCTACCTCCGGGCCATGCAAGAACGGGGGATAGACATAGAGACAGCCGCGCCGCGCATGCGCTTTGTGCTGGGCCTCGGCCCTGACTTTTTCATGGAGATGGCCAAGCTGCGCGCAGCGCGGCTGCTCTGGTCCCAGATCGTGGACGCGTTCGGCGGCGGCGAGGACGCGCAGCGCATGCGCATCCACGCCCGCACCGCAAGCTGGAATAAGGCTGCGACCGATCCCTACGTCAACCTGCTGCGCACCACCACCGAAGCCTTCGCCGGCGCGCTGGGCGGCGCGGAGAGCCTCCACGTCACGCCCTTCGACGCGCCCCTGCGCGCGCCCGATGAGTTCTCCCGCCGCCTGGCCCGCAACCAGCAACTGATCCTCCAGGCCGAAGTCAACCTGACCCGGCTCATCGATCCCGCGGGCGGGGCCTGGTATGTGGAGTGGCTCACGGATCAGGTGGCCCGGCGTGCGTGGGCTCTCTTCCAGGCGGTGGAGGGGCAGGGCGGCCTGGCCGAAGCCCTGCACGCCGGCTTCCCCCAGGTCCAGGTCGCGGCCACGGCCCGGGCACGCGCGGCGAACGTGGCCGCGGACAAGGACATCTTCGTGGGCGTCAACAGATATCCGCCGCCAGAGGACATGGTGACGCCGACCCTCCATCCGGCCCCTGTTCCAGCCGACCAGATATCGCCTCCCGTCGGCCGGTACGAAGGAGTCGCGGCAGATGACGAACGGCAACAGGCGCTGCTGGATCGGCTGGCCCAGGCCCGGAAAACCGGCGGCGCAGAGGTGGTCCAAGCCGCGGTGACCGCGGCCGCGGGCGGGCTGACGCTGGCGGCGATCACCCGGGCGCTGCGTGCAGGTGCGGGCCAGGGACCTTCCGTGACGCCCCTGGCTTCATTCCACATCGAGGAGGCGCTCTCATGACCCGGAACCCTGATTTCACCCGCATGGATTACCGGGCGGACTACGCGCCCATGACCCTGGCCGACTGGCAGGCCATGGTGGAGGCCGAGACCGGCCAGCCCGCGGAGGAGTTCGTCTGGCGCACCCTGGAGCAGATCGACGTGCGCCCCCTCTACACGGCCCAGGACACGGAACGCCTGGAGCACCTGGGCTTCACGTCCGGCATCCCGCCCTTCCTGCGCGGGCCATACCCCTCCATGTACGTGACCCGGCCCTGGACCGTGCGCCAGTACGCTGGCTTTTCCACGGCCGAGGAAAGCAACGCTTTCTATCGCCGTAACCTGGCCGCGGGTCAGAAAGGGCTGTCGGTGGCCTTCGACCTGGCCACCCACCGGGGCTATGATTCGGATCACCCCCGGGTGGTGGGGGACGTGGGCAAGGCCGGCGTGGCCATCGACTCGGTGCTGGACATGCAGGTCCTCTTCGACGGCATCCCCCTGGACAAGATGTCAGTTTCCATGACCATGAACGGCGCGGTGCTGCCCATCATGGCCTTCTACATCGTGGCCGCGGAGGAGCAGGGCGTGCCGCCGGAGGCGCTGTCGGGCACCATCCAGAACGACATTCTCAAAGAGTACATGGTGCGCAACACCTACATCTACCCGCCGGGACCGTCCATGCGCATCGTGGGCGACATCTTCGCCTACACCGCGCAGCACATGCCCCGCTTCAACTCCATCAGCATTTCCGGCTATCACATGCAGGAGGCGGGCGCGACCGCGGACATCGAGCTGGCCTACACCCTGGCCGACGGGCTGGAGTACGTGCGCGCCGGGCTGGCCGCGGGCATGGACATCGACCG
>JAJRVT010000171.1 GCA_024277175.1 Chloroflexota bacterium
GCGCTGGTGGAGCAGACCCTGGACGAGATCTGGCGGGCGTTGCGCAAGCGCATGAACGCGCACAAGTGGGTTCACGACTACTACCAACATGTGGATGGAACCAGCGTGGCCGCGCCTCTGACAGCCGCGGTCGCGGCCCAGATGTTCCAGGCCAACCCCAGGCTCAACAGCGAGCAGGCGCGGGCGATCCTGGAGGCGACGGCGCTGGACATGCCCCAGTGGCCGGCCGCGCGGCGGGGAGAAGGCGTATTACAGCCGGCCATGGCCGTAGCCGCGGCCATGCGTTCGCCGGGCGGGGTGCTGAACGGGCGTCCGATCAGTGGCGTCCAAGTTCACCTGAACAGGTTGCGAAAATGGGTGTTTCAAGGTAAAGTGCCACAGACGGCTGTGATCCGTCTGGCCTCCGCCCGCAATGATACATTTATCTATTTCGGTCTCTATGCGCCCAACGCCCAATCCGTCAGCCTGATCGGTTCCTTCAACGCCTGGGCGCCGGGCGCGACGCCCCTCCAGTCTACGTCCGGAGGGTGGTGGCAGGCGGCGGTGACGCTGCCGGCGGGCCGTCACACTTATCGCTTTTGGGTCGTCGACAGCCATCACCCAAACGGGGATTGGCGGTTCGATCCGGAAAACCCGCTGCGGGCCGAAAGCGGCTACCGTCAGCCCCACAGCTTCGTCGTGGCGGACTGAGTCAGTATTCCGGGATTCGGCCACGAGATGCGTCGCAACTGAAGAAGGGCTGGCCGAATCCTGGAATGCGATCCCATTGCAGTCATCATAATTATCTACCCATCCCCGACCGTCCGCTCACCATCGCGGCCGGCGCCAACAAATCAGGCAAGGAAACGCATATGCATCGGGAATACCACCGCTGGTACAGTCATCGACTCAACCGGGATATGGAGTTGTTGATCTTCGGCCACGCCGGCGCGCGCACACTGGTCTTCCCCACCAGCCAGGGCCGCTATTACGAATACGAAGACCGGGGTATGGTCGAAAACCTGCGCGATCAACTGGAGAGCGGCGCGCTGCAACTCTACTGCGTGGACAGCGTGGACGCCGAAAGCTTCTACTGCCGCTGGTGTCACCCATCGGGCCGCATCATCCGCCACATGCAGTACGAGGACTACGTCATCAACGAGGTGCTGCCTCTGTCGCGCACCAAGAACCCGAACCCGTTCATGATCGCCCACGGGGCCAGCTTTGGAGCCTACCATGCGGTGAACATCGCCTTTCGCCATCCCCATCTGTTCGGGCGCGTGCTGGCCCTCAGCGGCATGTTCGATGTGAGCAATTTCTTCGACGGCTATTATGACGACAACATCTATTTCAACACCCCCAGCCATTACATCCCCAATCTGACCGATCACGACCGGCTGGAAGCCCTGCGGCGCATGGACATCATCTTCGTCACGGGTGCGGACGACCCCAACGTGGACAATGTGCGTGCGTTGAGCGGCGCGCTCTGGGACAAGGGCGTGGGCAACGCTCTGCGCGTCTGGGACGGCTGGAGCCACGATTGGCCCTATTGGGCGAAGATGACGCGGGCCTATATTGGCGGCCATGATTGATGGCGCACACCCAACCAGGAGGAACCCCATGACAGAGGTGAAGAAAGTCGGTCTCATCGTCGGACGCGAGTGGAGTTTTCCCCCCGCGTTCCTGGAGGAAGTGAACAGCCGGGACGCCGGCGTAGTGGCGGAATACGTAAAGTTGGGCGGCACGAAGATGAACGAACCCAACGAGTACGCCGTCATCGTCGATCGCATCAGCCACGAGATCCCCTACTACCGCGCCTATCTCAAAAACGCCATGCTCCAGGGAACGTATGTGGTCAACAACCCTTTCTGGTGGAGCGCTGACGATAAATTTTTTGGCTCCAGCCTGATCACGGCCCTGGGGCTGCCCTCGCCCAGGACCATGATCCTGCCCATGAAGGCGTACCCGGAAGGCGTGGTCAGCGAAAGCCTACGCAACCTCACCTATCCCCTGGACTGGGCGGGGATCATCGGCTATGTGGGCCTGCCCGCGATCCTCAAGGACGCCTGGGGCGGCGGCTGGAAGCACGTCTACAAGGTCTCCACCCAGGCAGAGTTGATCGAAGCCTACGACCGCACGGGGACCCTCTGCATGGTGTTGCAGGAATTCATCGACTGGGACCAGTTCGTGCGCTGCATCTGCGTGGGCCAGGACAACATCATGCCCATCAAGTACGACCCGGGCGCGCGGCGCTACCTGGTCGAGCACGAGCATCTCGCGCCGGACGTGGGCGAGAAAGTGGTCGAATACGCCACCCTCATCAACCGGGCGCTGGGCTATGACATGAACAGCATCGAGTTCGCGATCAAGGACGGGGTTCCCTACGCCATCGACTTCATGAACCCGGCCCCGGACATGGACATCAACAGCATCACGCCCCACTATTTCAACTGGGCGGTCAACGCCATGGCCGACTTCTGCATCGAGATGGCCCACAACCCCGCGCCCCAGCGGGAAGAGCAGCACTGGGCCCAATTTTTGCCAAAATGACGATTGGATAGACCGCGGATTGGGCAGATCTAGCTGATTTTCACGGATTTTTTAAAATTCGGCAGTTTCCGTCAAATCCGCTCAATCCGCGGTCTATTGAACAAAGGAGCCTGACAATGGCCGATCCACGCGTAGAAAAACTCGCCGACCTACTGGTCAACTACTGCGTCGAAATCCAGCCGGGCGAATGGGTGCTGATCAACGGCTCGGTGAACGCGCTGCCGCTGGTCGAAGAAGTGATCAAACAGGTGGCCAGGGCCGGCGGTCACCCCACCATCAACCTGGGCGACGATGATGTCAATGCCGCCTTCCTCAAAGAGGCCAATGACGAGCAACTGGCCTGGGTCTCACCCATCGAAACGCTCATGGCTGAACAACTGGACGCCCGTATCAGCATCCGCGCGCCCGGCAACACCCGCAGCCTCAGCGGCGCGGAGCCTTGGCGTCAGCAAACCTATGCCAGCGCCCGGCGTCAGATCATGGCCACCTTTATGGAGCGGTCGGCCAAAGGCGAGCACAAGTGGGTGGGGACCATCTTCCCCTGCCAGGCCTACGCCCAGGAAGCCGACATGAGTCTGCGCGAGTATGAGGACTTCGTCTACGCGGCCACCTTCGCTGATCAGCCGGACCCGGTGGCCAAGTGGCGGGAGGTCCACGACAGGCAGCAGCGGCTGGTGGACTGGCTGGCGGGCAAGGAACAGGTGGTGGTGCGCGGTCCCAACGTGGACCTGACCCTCTCCATCGCCGGGCGCACCTTCATCAACAGCGACGGCAAGCGCAACATGCCCTCCGGCGAGATCTTCACCGGGCCGGTGGAGGATTCGGTCAACGGCTGGGTGCGCTTCACCTACCCCGCGGTGCGCCAGGGCCGGGAGGTGAGCGGCGTGGAGTTGACCTTCAAAGACGGCAAAATCGTGGAGGCGCGGGCCGAGAAGAACGAGGAATTTCTCCTCAGCCAGTTGGATATGGACGAAGGCGCGCGCTACCTGGGCGAGTTCGCGGTGGGCGCCAACTACCAGATCCAGCGCTTCACCAAGACCATCCTCTTCGACGAGAAGATCGGCGGCACCATCCACATGGCCGCCGGCGCCGGCTATCCCGACACCGGCAGCCGCAACCGCTCGGCCCTGCACTGGGACTTCATCTGCGACATGCGCGACGGCAGCGAGATCCTGGTGGACGGAGAACTCTTCTACCGTAATGGGGAGTTTCAGATTTGATAGACCGCGGATTGGGCTGATCGAGCGGGAAAAGCCGGATTTAAAAAAATCCGTGTAAATCAGCCCAATCCGCCCAATCCGCGGTCTATTATTACGAACACAGGACGCGTCACATGCAACACGAAATCATCGCCGTGCTCGACTACGGCAGCCAGTACAGCCAGTTGATCTGCCGCCGGGTGCGGGAGGCCCAGGTCTACGCTGAGTTGATCCCGTGGGACCGGGCGGACGAGCGCCTGCCCAAGCTACAGCCCAAGGGCGTCATCCTTTCCGGCGGGCCCAACAGCGTCTACGAGCCGGGCGCGCCCACCCTGCCGACGAGCGTGCTGGCCCTGGGCGTCCCGGTCCTGGGCATCTGCTACGGCCTCCAGCTTCTGACCCACAGCCTGGGCGGCCAGGTCGCGCCCAGCCAGGAGCGGGAGTATGGACCGGCCACGCTGGAGGTGACCGGCCAGCGCGCCTTCGACGACAACCCCCTCTTCGCCGACCTGCCCGCGACCATGCAGGTGTGGATGAGCCACGGCGACCGGGTGGAGACCCTGCCCGACGGCTTCCTCTCCATCGCCCACAGCGCCAACTCACCCCTGGCCGCGATCGGGGACGAAAGCCGCCGCCTCTACGGTCTCCAATTTCATCCCGAGGTGGTCCACACGCCCCACGGCCGCGCGCTGCTGGAAAATTTCGTCAAGCGCATCTGCGGCTGTAGCGGCGATTGGACCGCGGGCAACTTCATCGAGGAGACGGTGGCCGCCATCCGCGGACAGGTGGGCGCGGACGGTCACGTCATCTGCGGGCTGAGCGGCGGCGTAGACTCGTCGGTGGCCGCGGCCCTGGTCCACCGGGCCATCGGCGACCGGCTCACCTGCGTCTTCGTGGACCACGGCCTGCTGCGGCTGGGCGAGGCCGAGCAGGTGGTGGCGACCTTCCAGCAACACCAGGGCATGCGCCTGATCGCGGTCGACGCCAAGGAGGACTTCCTCACCGACCTGGCCGGCGTGGAAGACCCGGAGCGCAAGCGCAAGCGCATCGGCGCGCGCTTCATCCGCGTCTTCGAGGCCGAAGCCGCGCGCGCGGCCGCGGAATGGGGCGTGGACTCGCCAGCGTTCCTGGCTCAGGGCACCCTATACCCGGACGTGATCGAGTCGGCCTCCAGCGGCGACACCCAGCACGCGCGCACCATCAAGACCCATCACAACGTGGGCGGCCTGCCCGATGACATGACCTTCAAGCTGATCGAACCCCTGCGTATGCTCTTCAAGGATGAGGTGCGGGCCGTGGGCGAGGCGCTGGGCCTGCCCGAGGAGATCGTCTGGCGGCATCCCTTCCCCGGTCCCGGCCTGGCCATCCGCATCCTGGGCGAGGTGACTTGGGAGCGGCTGGAGACCCTGCGCCAGGCCGACGCCATCTTCCTGGAGGAGTTGCGCGCGGCAGATCTCTACCGGGAGACGAGTCAGGTCTTCGCGGTGCTGCTCCCTGTGCGTAGCGTGGGGGTCATGGGCGACGGACGCACCTACGGCAACGTGGTCGCGCTGCGGGCCGTCACCACCGATGATTTCATGACCGCGGACTGGGCCCGGCTGCCCTACGATCTGCTGGCCAGGGTCAGCAATCGCATCGTCAACGAGGTGGACGGCGTCAACCGGGTGGTGTATGATATTAGCAGCAAGCCGCCGTCCACCATCGAGTGGGAGTGAATCTTGCGCTATACTTCGTGATTTCAATCGGGTGTCAGTTTGGTCGTATTTCAGGAGGAAGAGAGATGAATATTGCACTCCGGACTGAAGCGCCTCCGCTGCGACAGAGCGCTGACGGCGCTCTGCGCGTTGGCGATTCCCGAGTTTTGCTGGAATTGGTGGTTCGCGCGTTCGAAGATGGGGCGACGCCGGAGGCCATTGCGCAACAATACCCGACGACCACACTCGCAGATATTTACAGCGTCATCGCTTATTATCTGCGGCATCGCGACGAGGTGGATGCTTACCTGGCGGAGCGTGAGCGACAGGCGGAGACAGTCCGTACCCAGATCGAAGCGCAACAGAAAGATTGGGCTGACGTTCGCAAGCGATTGCTGGCGCGCAAAAGCGCCTTGGAATCCTGACTCATGTTGCGTCTGCTGGCGGATGAAAATTTCAATGGCTACATCATACGTGGGTTGTTGTATCGCCGCCCAGATCTGGCTCTGGTGCGCGTCCAGGATGTAGGACTGGGCGAAGCTGACGATCCGACTATACTTGGCGTGGGCGGCTGATCACAACCGAATTGTGTTAACGCATGATCGGGCGACTATGCCTGATTTTGCGTATAGCCGAATTGTATCTGGCCTCCCTATGCCCGGCATGTTTGTCGTAAATGACAGAATGCCCCTGCGACAGGCAATCGATGAAATCCTCTTCCTGGACGAGTATAGCGAGCAGGATGAGTGGGAGCAACTGGTTGTCTATCTGCCTTTGTGAGCTATGCGTAAATTCCTAACGTTCGTCGTTTTTCTGATCGCGCTGTTGTCCATTTTCCCGATCTACACGCGCTACAAAGCGTCGGCTGCGCCCATTGCGCCCGGGGTGCGCCTGGGCGGGCTGGACCTGAGCCAGGTCAAGGATCGGGATGAGATCGCGCGCCACCTGAACCGCATCTACATGGAACCCATTCCCGTCTATTTCGGCGACCAGCAACTGGTGCTGGAGCCGGAGGCGGTCGACTTTCAGGTGGATGTGGACCAGATGCTGGCCGAGGCGAGCCAATACCTGGAGGGGGCCGCATTCATGGGCATCGCCGCACGCGCGGCCCTGGGTCTGCCCCAGGAGGAGCGTGATATCCCCGTACGCTACATGATGGACGCGGACAAGCTGCGGGCCTGGCTGGAGGAGGTCGCGGCCACCTAC
>JAJRVT010000172.1 GCA_024277175.1 Chloroflexota bacterium
CCCGCGGGCTGCAAGTACTGCATCAAGCATGTGAGCTACCAGAACAGCGTGCGCGTGCGTTCGGCCGAAAACATCGTGGAGGAGTTGGAATACCTGAAAGAGCTGGGCGTCAGCAACATCCACATGTACGCTGACCTCTTCACAGTCAACCGGGACCATGTGATGGACCTTTGCGACCTGATCATCGACCGGGACCTCCAGATCAAATGGACGTGCAACAGTCGGGTGGACTATGTGGATGAGGAGATGCTGGAACGCATGGGCCAGGCCGGCTGCTGGCTGATCTCCTGGGGGATCGAGAGCGCCAATGAGCAGATTCTCAAGCGGGCGCGCAAGGGCTACAAGAAGGAGCAGGCGTTCCGGGCCCTGGTCTGGGCTAAAAACGCGGGTATCAAGAATTGGGGCTATTTCATCATCGGCCTGCCCGGCGAAACCGAGGAGACCATCCGCGAGACCATCGACTACGCCAAGGCCCTGCCCCTGGACATCGCGCTCTTCCATATCGCCGCGCCCTATCCGGGCACGCCCTTCTTTTACGAAGTGGTGGAGAACGGCTGGTTTCGCCCCGGGGTCAAGTGGGAAGAGGTGGACATGGATGAGTCCACCGTCCTCGACTATGAAAACCTCAGCGCCGAGCAACTGGAGTACTGGCAGCGCCTGGCCACGCGCGAGTGGTCCCTGCGCCCGGGGCCGGCCCTGACCTTTGTCAAGGGGCTCAACTCCTGGGCCGGGGCCAAAAGCGCGATCAACGTGGGCTGGCAGATGATGCGGTTCTCGCGGGGGTGAAGAATTTCAGACACGAATTGCGCGATTTTTTTTCTTTGCCACGGATTACACGGATTACACGGATTTTTTCTGCTTTTCCAATTCGTGGGTAGTCTCCCTCTATGGTGTTGATGTGCGATTTTGAGACGAAAAACGTGCATCTGGCAAGATTGTTACCAGAGGTGACAACGCTCCCGATCGAGCATTTGGGGGACGAAAATTTCCAACAACACTCAACAGGGAGACTACCATTCGTGTGATTCGTAGAATTCGTGTCTGAGATCTTTTCGACACGAATTGCGCGAATTTTTCGAATTTTGGTTTTGGACCGTCTGCTTTGTGATAGCGTCGCGATAGCCTTTCAATAGGTTCTCTATAGGTCACAGATAGCCTTTATCCTGTATGATAACGTCGAAAGTGACGCCGCTCGAACCATAGATAGAGTCAAGTATGGAGCCTGTAGCTGAGCGACTTCCCCCCAAACCCCAAAATAATAAAACGACCGCCTCCATATCGTGGTTGGCGGTCATCTCCGGGCTGGCCTGGAGTTCGGCTGCGATCTTCGTGATCACCGGGCTGGTGGGCGTCTTCGTGGCCTTCGACAAGGCCGGGGCCCTGAACCGATTTGCGTTACTCATGGCGGGTCTCTTTGCGGCCGGGGCCGTGGCCTGGCTGAACGGGGCCACCCGTGGCGAGGGTGCGGCCGGCTTCACAAGTGCGGGCGCAGGCTGGCTGGCCGCGGCCCTGGGCGGCTATTTTCTGCTGGCCAGCGATTGGTCCATCGGGGGCGCGGTCAAATTCGCGTTCATCCAACGGCTGGGCCTGACCATCCAGCAGACGCAGCCCGATCTGGGGCTGGGGATTGATGGCGCGATCAACAGCAACGTGGCCGCGTCCGCGCTCCTTCCACTCATGGGCCTGGGGTTGGGGGGCGCAGTCTGGCTCTGGCCTCGGCGGCGCAGCCTGGCCTGGCTGACTGGAGCCGCGTTCGTTCTGGCCGCGATCCCGTTGGCGCTGACGGCTTCGCGCGGTGCGTGGCTGGGGCTGGGCGTGGGCCTGCTCGCGGCCGGCTATCTCTGGTGGCGCACGGGAGCCGGGCGAGCCAATCCCCTGCGCTATGCGGGCGATGCAGCCCTGGCCTTGCTTCTGCTGGGGCTGGCGGGCAGCTTTGTAATTGCGCTCGTGCGTCCCGGTTTCGCCGGTCCCCTGGGCAGCCTGCCGGCCGGCGGCTCGGCCCTGAGCCGGGCCAGCCTGTGGCGGGACACCCTGCCCCTGATCCAGGACTATCGCTTCACCGGCAGCGGGCTAACCGGCACAGCAGAAATTTACTCGGCCTACGTCTTTCTGCTGCACGTGAACTTCCTAACCCACGCCCACAACCTCTACCTGCAGATCGCCCTGGCCCAGGGAATTCCGGGGTTGATCGGCTTCGCGGGCATGGCGTTGGCCGCGGCCGGCGGGCTGCTGCTGGCGTTCATCCACGGCAACCGGGATCAGCGGGTGTTGGCTGCTGGTGCACTGGTTGCGCTCACCGGGCTGCTCACCCACGGGCTGGTGGATGCAGCCCTCTACGCCAGCCGGGCCGCGATCTTCCTCTTCCCGGCCTTTGGCGTAGCCTGGGCGCTGACCGCCAGCCTGAAGCGGGTCGCCCGCCGCCATGAACGGCGGCATGCAGGCGACGCGGACCGTAATCGGGGTCGCGTATGGCCGACGCTCGCAGGCGCGCTGCCCCCCCTGGCCGCGATCCTGTTGCTCTTCCTCCTGCCGGGAAGCCGGGCCGCGTTTCTGGCCAACCTGGGCGCGGTCAGCCAGACCAACGCCGAATTGAGCGTCTACCGGTGGCCCGTCTGGCCACTGCAGGACGAATTGCGCCTCACCCAGGCCGTAGACCTGGAGCCGGCCATCCGTCTCTACAGCGCGGCCCTTTACGCGAAACCGGACAACGTGACCGCACACCGCCGCATCGGCCAGATCGCGCTTTCCGTCGGTAACCTGGATCTGGCCCGAGAACACCTGGAACATGCCCATGCCCTGGCCCCCGGCCAACGCCCCACCGGCGAGATGCTGGGCGAAGTCTACGCGGTCCAGGGCGATACCGAGGCCGCGGCCCAGCTGTGGCGCAGCATGGATACCAGCGGCGGCCAACTCGACGCCCGGCGCTGGTGGTGGGCACAGGTGGGCACAGAGGAGCAGCAGGCTCGACTGGCGGCGGCGATCTCGGCGGCGGAAGAGTAAACCATTCGAGAAGCATTTGCTTTCAACAGACTCAACACATGGTGGACACATCCGTATGATATTGAATAGTTGGAGAAGGGGTATGGCACGAATCGTAACGTCTATATCGGGTCGGCTCCCATGTTAGACCAGCTTTCTCGCAGTTGGTGGCTGATCGGCCTGTCCATTACGGCCGGGGTGCTGGGGCAGACCGCGATCAAGATCGGCGTGAACCAGCCGGGCAACGCCGGCGCGGCCGGCGGTCCCCTGGCCCTGGTGACCACCATCCTGACGTCGCCTCTGATCCTGGCCGGGATCGGCTTCTACGGCCTGGGCGCGCTGGCGTGGATCGCAGTGCTGGCGCGCCTGGACCTGAGCTACGCCTATCCGTTCCTGGCCCTCAACTTCGTGTTGATCGCCCTGGTCTCCCGCTTCGGGCTGGGCGAGACCGCCCCGACCGGCCGCTGGCTGGGCATCGCCATCATCGTGGCCGGCATCCTGGTGGTGGCCCGGGCGGGAAAGTAGAACGGGATGACTACAACATGGCCTTCCCCCCCGGAAAGAACATCACACAGGCTGACGGGAGATCGAAATGTGGGTCGCGGTTGATTTCATGGACAAAAAGTTGAAGTTGGTGCGTGTGTCTAGATAGTCTGGCCGCCCTCCAAGTGGGGGAACGCTTGGCTTGGCTGCCCCCCTAGCCCCCCAATTTGGGGGGAACGCCCAGCCGGGCCAAGCCCAGCCTCCCCCAGGA
>JAJRVT010000173.1 GCA_024277175.1 Chloroflexota bacterium
ACCGCCTGGCGTCAGGAGATTTATGCGTACAATAATCGCGTCCATGACCTCCGCATCGACATGGGCGGCAATTTCTGGTTGAATGAGACCTGGCTGTCCGAATAGCTTGCCAGCATCCGCACTTTCAATGAGTTGAGGTGATTATTCAGGTGTACATCCAGTAGAACGCGGATTAAACTGATTAAACGGATCCTCACGGATTTTTTCTAAAAAATCCGTGAGGATCCGTTTAATCCGCCAACTCCGCGTTCTATTTGGCCTATGCCTGAATAGACACCCGCGGTCTATCGTGAATCGCTACCGATTTGGGGACATTAAATCAGGATGGGTAGATATATTCTCAGGCGATTGATACATATGATTCCGGTGTTGATTATTGTATCCTTCGCTGTTTTCTCGATCATTCATCTGATTCCCGGCGATCCGGCGGAGATCATGGCCGGATCCAATGCGACGGAAGCACAGGTCGCGGCCCTGCGTCACCAGTATGGCTTGGATCAGCCCATACTGGTCCAATACATTATCTGGTTGAAAAATGTGGTGACGGGCAACCTGGGCAATTCGCTGATCAATGACTTCCCGATCAATACGTTGATCCTTCAGCGGGTGCCGGCAACGATTGAACTGGCGTTGGCGGCAGCCATTATTGGGACGATAATCGCTTTGCCGCTGGGAATTATCGCCGCTCTCCGCCCAGGCAGCATCGTTGATTTTGTCACTACGCTTTTTTCCGCGCTCTCTTTTGCTGTGCCGAGTTTTTGGCTGGCAATTTTGTTGATCTTATTTTTTAGCTTATATCTCAAATGGTTGCCTCCATCCGGCCGGCCTGTTTTTAGCGAACAGCCAGTGGAGCATATCAAATCGTTGATCATGCCGGCTTTCACGCTGGGCGTTGCCATGGCGGCCAAGTTGACGCGCTATCTGCGCTCCTCCATGCTGGATGTGCTCAATCAGGACTACACGCGCACCGCGCGCGCAAAAGGATTGGGTGAACGCTTGGTTGTGATTCGTCACGTCTTGCGCAACTCTCTGATCCCGGTCATCACAGTTTTTGGGCTGCAAATTGGCGATCTGCTGAGCGGCGCGATTATCGTAGAGTCGATCTTCGCCTGGCCCGGCGTGGGGCGGCTTACCATCCAAGCCATCGGTTGGCGGGACTATTCCATCTTGCAGGCTAGCGTGATGTTTATTGTGGTCGCGTTTCTGATCGTCAACCTGTTGACTGATTTGGCCTATGGCCTTATCGACCCGCGGATTCGATATTCATAGCCGGATCGCTTTGTCAACCGTAGCTTCAATGCCGGTATCTATTCAGGCGCCGACAGAATAGAACGCGGAGTTGGCGGATTGAGCAGGAACCGCCGGATTTTTTCGAAAATCCGTGAAAATCCGCCCAATCCGGAATTTCCGCGTTCTGTTGGCCGTGAGCCTGCATAGTTGCCAACAACGACAAGAGATGTGATTGATTGCGATGACAGAACTGGATTTGAGCAAGCGAAACGGTGCTGGAGACGTTCAGCAGATCGACCGGCCTGATAGTCTGATCATGCTGGCGTTACGCTCTTTTGCGCATCATCGTTCAGGCATGGTCGGCCTGTTGATTATTCTGCTGATGGCCGGGGTAGCCCTGTTCGCACCCGTCCTGGCTCCCTATGACCCCTTGGAAATGCACGCGGAAGACCGTTTTCAGCCTCCCTCTCTCTCTTACCCCATGGGTACAGATGAATTTGGCCGCGATATTTTGAGCCGTATCATCTATGGCTCCCGCATCGCGTTTGGCGTGGGGATAACCTCTGTGGGGATTGCCACCATGATTGGGGTGACGACCGGACTGATCGCCGGATACGCTGAAGGCATGTTCGACGCCGTTATTATGCGTTTCTTCGACGCTGTGTTGGCCTTTCCAGCCATCCTGTTGGCGATCATCATTTTGGCAGTGCTGGGCCCCGGCTCTTTCAACGCCATCCTGGCGATCGCCATCGTCAACATTCCCACCTTCGCCCGTCTGGCCCGCGCCAATGTACTGGTCGAAAAAAATAAGGATTATGTGGACGCCGCCAAAGCCATCGGGTCGAAACCGGTTCGCATCGTCTTCCGCAACATCTTCCCCAATACCGTATCCACGATTTTGGTCCTGATCACCGTCTCGGTGGCTTCCGCGGTGCTGCTGGAATCTGCGTTGAGCTTCCTGGGGTTGGGCACGCCCCTGCCCGCCCCTTCCTGGGGGTCCATGCTGAGCATTGGCAGAGGATACCTATATATGGCCCCCTGGTATGGCATCTTCCCGGGCCTGGCCATTGCGTCGCTGGTCATGGGCTTCTACCTGCTGGGCGACGGCCTACGCGATGCGTTGGATCCCCGCCGGCGGTGACCGGCGTGGGGTGTGGTGTTCATCTATCCCGCAGGTGCGCGTTTGGAGCCGCACGATCCGTTCTCAATCTGAGGCAATCGTATATTTCAGAGGTTGTGCGGCTGCAAGCTGCATGACCTCTATTTGTTTTATGTTGAATTATGTTGCATATTTGTTTCATTTTATCAGAAATCCATTGACTTTGTTTCAGAAATATACTATTTTAGTGTCAGCAACAGCCCGCCCCTACCTGGGAGGATGTGAAACCCAATGAAAGTGACCCTCCGCGATATCGCCAGCCACATCAATGTTTCCGTCTCCACCGTCTCGCGCGCCCTCAATGGCCAGCAGTATGTGGACGAGGCCACGCGTGAATTAGTCGTCCAAGCGGCTGAAGAGCTTGGCTACCCGTTGGATAGCCTGCGACGGCCGGCTAAGATGCAACGCTCTGTGCTCTTGCTGATCCGCGGGGCGTCGTTGCACAACAAACAGCCGACCGGCGTCCTGGGACGCGAAGACACCCTGGTGCTGGGCGCTCAGGCTGTGCTTGATCAATGCGATGTCATCACCCGTATCCAGCGGACTCGCGGGGATGAGACGGAAATCGCGTTATACGCCAATGATCCCTCTTTGGCGGGGTTCATTCTGATAGGCGGGATGGTGCAACCGGATTTTGTGCGCCGCTTACAGGAGGCGGGCATCCCCTTTGTTGTCGCCGGGGCCGGCGTCAAATCGTTGGAGGTCAACTGCGTCACCGCCGATTATTCAGGCGGCGCTGGACAGGCTGTGACTTACCTGG
The DNA here is from genome assembly GCA_024277175.1 of Chloroflexota bacterium. Lineage (GTDB taxonomy): Bacteria > Chloroflexota > Anaerolineae > Caldilineales > Caldilineaceae > JAJRVT01. The sequence goes on from JAJRVT010000173.1 coordinate 3,150, forward strand.
TCGCCGCCGGCCGCCGACGAATTGGGTTCGTCAATGGGCCTTCCATCACCGTGTCCAGCGAAGAGAAGTTGCGAGGCTTCCGTTCGGCCCTCTGTTTACACGGCCTGCCTTTTTCCCAGACCCACGTTGTAGAGAGCGATTTTGACACCGAATCCGGATATATGCAGACGCTTCAACTTTTGGAGCAATTGCCTGATTTGGACGCCATTGTTTACGCCGGTGATGATATCGCCATGGGCGGGTTACACGCGCTGAAGGAGCAGGGTAAGCGAGTCCCCGAGGACGTGGCCGTCATAGGCTACTATGACCATGGAATCGCCCGGTTTACAGACCCGCCGTTGACGTCTGTTCAGGTTGATTTGCAGAAGATAGGTGCGATTGCCGCCCAGCGCTTGCACATGCTTCTGGAAAGCGCGGATGATGACGCCTGGTCGATTGTCACCCCGACTTCTCTGGTTATTCGGGCCTCGGCTTGAGCAAAAGAGAGGAGGAAATCAACGTCACAACAACTGTTTATCTTGTCCGATGGGCCTGACCGGCCCGCCAAGGAGGTTGTCGAGATGACCTTCCTGGAATCGCCTTGTTGAGATAGATGGCGATTTATTTCAGAGCAAGGCGTCCAGGAAGGCCCCAATGCAACTCCCCTCAAGGGAGGCTGTAGGATTCTACAAGGAGTCTGGAAAAATGTACAAAAAGGTTTTGTTGTTCATTCTCTTGGCAGGTATGCTCCTGACCGTGGCCGCTTGCACCGGCGCGCAACCCGCGGCCGACACGGCGCAAACAGATGGGACAGGCGGCGCAGCGGACGCAACAGGAGCGCCAATCGTCCTGAAATTCATCTCCTGGCAGGTGGACGAATCAGGCGTCGGCGATTGGTGGAACAAGGCGATTGCCGAATTTGAAAGCGCCCACCCCGGCGTCAAAATTGAATTCACCAAAGTAGGTCGTGATCAATATGTGGATACGATGACCACCTTGTTCGTCAGCGGCGACGCTCCCGAAATTGTTCATCTGGCCTCCTTTGAATATCCTCAATTCGCTGACCAGGGCTGGTTGGAAGATCTGGATCCATGGGTTGAGCAGTCTGATCTGGATTTGAACGGGTGGGCTGGTCAGGAGAAATGCGTCTGGAATGGCGAGACTGATTGCATCATGTTGCTCTACTTTGGTTTCGTGATGGTCTACAACCAGGGGATGTTTGAGGAGGCCGGACTGGACGTGCCAACCAATTACGAGGAATATCTGGCTGCAGCCCGCGCCCTGACCAAAGACACCGACGGCGACGGCATCATCGAGCAATTTGGCACGGGCCACCACACCGTTGCCGGCAATCAATATCTGACCGAGATGCTCAACTATGTGGTGGATACCGGGGCGTACTGGACCGATGCCGAAGGCAAGGCGGCCGTGAACACCCCAGAGATGATCGAGGCATTGGGGCACTGGAAGACGATATTGCAAGAGAACCTGACCCCGTTGGATCTGGGGGCCGGGGATATTCGCCAGCTATTGGCTGAAGGCAAAATCGCCATGCACCCGGATGGCCCATGGATTTGGGGAATTGTGAAAGGCGCCGAACCGGAAGTGTTCGAGCAACTCAAGTTCGCCCGCGTGCCGTTTACGGTTCCCGTGGGTGGATCGAGCAATGTGATTGCGATGAAAAAGGACATGTCCCAGGAGAAGAAGGAACTGGTATGGGATTTTATCGAACTGATCACCTCTCAACCATACCAGGAGGATTTCGCCCTTCTCGGTGGCATGCCCGCCCCGCGACCCAACGCCGTGCCCGCCAACATCTATGAGGAGGTTCCCCACTTCGATCTGTTGGTTGAAGCCCAGCAGGAAGCCGCCGCCGCCGGCATTGATCGCCTGCCCAAAGGTCTGGAAACGGACTACAACGAATTCGCTAAGATCGTGATCGAGCAGATGCAGAATATGATCATCAATGATCTGCCGCCTGAAGAGGTGGCGAACACCTTGCAACAGTTGACTGAAGAGTTGCAGGCGCGTGAATAAACAGCTGCAGGGGGCGCCTTCTGAGATTGGCGGCTAAACCATGCGGCGACCTTCCTGAAAGCTCCGAGCTTCCAGGAAGATGCATTCGATGATTTATTTACTTGCTGTATGTCATCTGCCGGGGAGTTCGAAACTCCCCGGCAGATACGAATGCAAAATCGAGGCATTGACATGACGGAAACAATGAAAGCGGAATCAACGCAAGCCCATTCCAGGTTTAGCCTTTGGCGTCCGAGCAATCAATCATTGCTGGCTTATCTATTGATGTTGCCTGCCGTCTTGATCACCTTGGCGGTTATTGCCTATCCCATTGTCTCAGCGATTGATTTGAGTTTCCAGGAGATAAAAATTGTACAGGTCGGCCGTGAACGCTTCCCCTGGACGCTGGCGAATTACGCCCATTTGTTTACTTCGAGCGAATTTTGGAAGGCAACTTGGGTAACGCTAAAACTGGTTACAATTGCTACATTAGGATGTCTCGTCTTGGGTTTGAGCACGGCCATGTTGGTCAACCAACGGTTTCGGGGGCGCACCATAGCCCGCATTCTGGTCGCCCTGCCCTGGGCTGTGCCTTCTGTCATGGCCGCCGTAATCTGGTGGTGGATGTTTGACAGTTCCTTTGGCTTGATCAACTGGTTGCTGGTCAAGGCCCACATTATTTCCTCACCCATCGCTTGGTTCTCTTCTCCCACAACAGCCTTTTTTGTCATCTGTGTCGTGATGATCTGGAAAGGCTATCCGTTTGTTTCCGTTATGTTGTTGGCCGGACTGCAATCCATTCCGGGCGATCTATATGAAGCCGCCCAGATAGATGGGGCCAACACATGGAATCGATTTCGCTACATCACCTTGCCCAGTTTGAGCCCGGTCATGGGGATTGCGCTGATCCTGGTCATCCTGTGGGTCTTCCGGGATTTCGCCATTATCTGGCTGCTCACGGGCGGCGGCCCCATCGGGGCCACCAGGACGCTGGCCATCATGACCTATGAACAGGCGTTTGGCTTCTACAACATGGGCTACGCGGCCTCCATTGGCATGGTCACCTTGGTCATCAGCCTCATTGCCAGTATTGTTATGATCCGCCGCTTTTCTACATCGATTTATTAGGGCGTCAATCAGAGAAAAGGTGTCAACCGGGATGAATGCGCTGAAAAAGAAGGCAGGACGGGTCCTTCTCTATGTGACCGTTGTGTTTACCTGTATTGTGCTGGTCTTCCCCGTCTATTGGATGTTCAACACTTCGCTGGCTCCCACCATGCAACTGCGAGCTTTTCCGCCCCGTTTTTTCCCGGTGGATCCCCAGTGGAATATTTACGCTAAGGTGCTCTTTGAACGACCGATGCCCACCTGGCTCCTCAATTCGACCATCGTCGCCCTGGGGGCGACGATGATTTCAATGGTGGTCAGCGTGCTGGCCGGATATAGCTTGTCCCGATATCGCGTGAAGGGGAGCAAAGGCGTAGGCATTTTTATCCTCACCAGCCGGATGCTGCCCGCCACGCTGATCGTGATCCCACTCTTTGTCCTTTTTCGCCAGGCGAACCTGATTGGCAGCCTGTGGTCCCTGGTCATCGCCCATACTACCTTCATCATTCCCTTCGCCACCTGGATGCTTAAAGGCTATTTTGACAGCATCCCCGTCGATCTGGAAGAGGCGGCCATGATTGATGGCTGCAACCCCATCAGCGCCCTCTACCGGGTGATTTTGCCCCTGTCTGCACCGGGCATCGCCGCCACTGCACTCTATGGCTTTATCCTCTCCTGGGATGATTTCGTTTACGCCCGAACCTTTTTAGCCAGTCGACAGAGCGCCTGGACCGTCACCGTCGGCATCTCCACCATCAAAGGCGAATATATCACCGGCTGGAATGAGATCATGGCGGCCGCGCTCCTCGGCGCTTTACCCATTTTAGTGATGTATCTTTTCCTGGAGCGGTACCTGGTCGGTGGGCTATCGGCCGGCGCTGTCAAATGAACCAATTCGTTTTGAACACACCCAAATCGATCACTGGAGTCAATCATGAAAGTGCTTATCACAGGGGCCAGCGGACGGGTCGGCTCCATGTTGGCCCGCCACCTACAGGCGAACGGCCACCAGGTTCGCGGCTTCGATCTGGTGGAGCCATCTCCCAACACTCTGGACGAAATGATCGTTGGCGATCTGCTCCATACGAAGGTGCTCAACCGGGCGTTGGATGGCGTGGACGGCGTGGCCCATCTGGCAGCGTTTATGAGCTGGCATCCCAAAGACGTCACCAAACTTTTCGAAATCAACGTGACCGGAACCTATAACCTGTTGCAAGCCGCCCGGGGGTGTAACCTGCAACGTTTTGTCTTCGCCAGTTCTGGCGAGGTGTATCCCGAACTCAACCCGGCCTATCTTCCCATCGACGAAGCCCACCCCACCTATCCCACAAGCCCCTATGGTATGACCAAACTGTTGGGGGAGAAGATGGTGAAGAACTTTGGTGAACAGATCGGGCTACCCTTTTGCATTCTGCGTTTCGCCCACACCCAGGCCGCCCCGGAATTGCTCGATCCAGACAGTTTTTTCTCCGGCCCGCGCTTTTTTGTGAACGCCAAAATACGACAGTTGCGCTCCTTTCCCCCATCGCCTGCCATTGAAAAATCCGTCGCCGCGCTCCAACAGGTGGCGACCGAACAGGAACAACTCTTCATCGCCTGTAACCCGGACGGACAGCCTTACCGGATGGCCATCTGCGACGCGCGCGACATGATTCAGGGCGTCACCTTGGCTTTGACCCATGACAACGCGGTGGGCGAAACGTTCAACATCGGCCCCGTGACTAGTTTCGATTTTGATGAAGCCGTCAACTATATGGCCAGCGTGACCGGGTTGCCTGTGCACAAGGTTCATCTGCACACCACCTCTTACCGCTACGACGCCAGCATCGACAAAGCGATGCGATTGCTTGGCTATTCGCCCCAATACGACATTTTCCGTATGATCGACGATGCGGTCTCAACACAGGTCGGTGAAGGCGCCTATGCTGAAAGAATCTCCTGCTGAAAGCCGTAAGCTGAAAACCATCGAAATGGAAAGCGATCTGGCTGTGATTGGCGGCGGCGTCGCCGGCGTCTGCTGCGCCATTACCGCGGCGCGCCAAGGCGTGCGCGTCACGTTGATCCAGGACCGCCCGATCCTGGGCGGCAACGCCTCCAGCGAGGTGCGCCTCTGGATTTTAGGGGCTACAGCCCACATGGGCAATAACAACCGTTGGGCGCGGGAAGGCGGGGTGGTGGACGAACTCTTGGTCGAAAACACCTATCGCAACCCCGAAGGCAACCCCCTTATCTTCGATGCTATTCTGTTGGAAAAAGTGGTCGAAGAACCAAACATCACCCTGCTGCTGAACACCGCCGTCTTCGAAGTGGTTAAGCCGGATCCTGACGTCATCGCTGGGGTGAGGGCCTTTTGCAGCCAGAATTCGACCCTTTATGACGTCCGCGCGCCTCTTTTTTGTGACGCCTCCGGCGACGGCATCGTCGGCTTTCTGGCTGGGGCCGCCTTCAGGATGGGGGCTGAAGCTTATGAGGAATTCGGTGAGAAACTGGCCCCCAGCCGTGAATACGGCGAACTGCTGGGCCATTCCATCTATTTTTACACCAAGGATACGGGCCGACCCGTTCAATTCATCCCACCCAGTTTCGCCCTGGACGATATGACAAAAATCCCGCGCTATCGCAGCTTCAACGCGGCCGAGGATGGCTGTCGCCTATGGTGGATCGAGTACGGCGGGCGACTGGATACCGTTTATGACACGGAGACCATCAAATGGGAACTGTGGAAAGTGGTCTACGGCGTCTGGCATTATATCAAAAATTCCGGCAAATTCCCTGAAGCGGAGACATTGACCCTAGAGTGGATCGGCCATATTCCCGGCAAGCGGGAGAGTCGGCGCTTTGAGGGCGATTATACGCTCACCCAGCAGGACATTGTGGAACAGCGCTCCCATCCCGATGCGGTTGCCTATGGCGGCTGGGCGCTGGATCTGCACCCCGCCGACGGCGTCTACAGCGAGAAGCCAGCCTGTAGCCAATGGCATTCCCGGGGCATCTATCAAATTCCTTATCGCACGCTCTACAGTTGCAATATCAGGAATCTCTTCCTGGCCGGGCGCATCATCAGCGCTTCCCATGTGGCCTTTGGCTCGACCCGGGTCCAAGCCACCCTGGGGCAGGCCGCCCAGGCCGCGGGCGTGGCGGCTGCGCTCTGCCTTCGCGATGGCAAAGCGCCCGCGGATCTGGTTGAACCGCAGGCCATGACGAAACTCCAGCAAGCACTGCTGCGCATGGGCCAGTTCATTCCCGGCGTACCGGCCGCGGATCCGGACGATTTGGCGCGACGGGCAAACATCACCGCGTCGAGTCAGCTTTGTCTCGACCAATTGCCCCTGGATGGCCCCTGGCTGTCGCTGGACTATTCCCAAGCTCAGATGTTACCGCTCCAGCCCGGACCCGTTCCCCGATTCACTTTCATGGTGGATGCACGCCAGCCCACCGAATTGCGCTTCGAACTGCGAACCAGCGATCGTCCGACGAACTACACGCCTGATGTAGTGCTGGATGTCAGGACCATCCCCCTGCAGCCGGGTCAGCAGCAGGTTACGGTCTCTTTCCAGGCGGATATCGATGAACCGCGCTATGTCTTTGTCTGTCTGATGAAAAATTCGCTCGTCTCTGTCCGCACCAGCGAGCAACGGATCACGGGGATCCTCTCCGCGGCCAACGCCCAGAACCCGGCCGTCTCGAACTTTGGCAGGCAGCAACCTGAAGAGGATATTGGTGTGGAAACGTTCGAGTTCTGGTGTCCCCAGCGCCGCCCGGCCGGCCACAACCTGGCCATCACCATGGATCCCCCGCTGGAAGCAGCCTTTGCGCCTGTGAATGTGATCAACGGGTGGGGGCGTCCCACCGACCAACCCAATGCCTGGGTGGCGGCCCCGGACGATGAATCACCGACGTTGACGCTGGACTGGTCGGATCCCCAGACCATCGCCCGGATTGAGTTGCTCTTCGACACCGATTTCGATCATCCCATGGAACATGTGCTGATGACCCATCCTGAACGGGTCATGCCCTTTTGCGTGAAGCGCTACCGCATCTATGACGCCGTCGGCCGTTTGCTTTTCGAGCAGACGGATAATCATCAGACGCGCGCCGTCATCTCCTTGGAGCCGCCTGTCACCACCGATCAGTTGTCGATTCAATTGCTGGAAAGTCACGGGCGGATTCCCGCGGCTCTGTTTGCGGTGCGTTGTTACGAGGCCTCCAATCAGGCATTTCCCGAAAAATAAGTGCGGCTGGAAGCCGCGCCTACGGTCAGACGCCAATCTCCCAATCTCTTCCCCCTACTCCACCTGCACGAATTCCCCATCCACCACCTGATAGATCCAGATCTGCGGGTCCACCAGATCCCCGTTCGCCTCGAAGCGGAGCTCGCCCAACAGGGTCTTCACCGGCTTGGCCCGCAGGGCGTCGGCCACCGCGGCCGCGTCCAGGGACTTGGCCTGGCGTGCGCCCGCGGCCAGCACCTGCATGGCCACGTAGCCGTTGACCGAGTAGGTGTCGGGGTTGCGGTATTCCACGGCCTGGTAAGCCTCGAACCAGGCCGCGTCGGCCACGTTGCGGGGGCTGGGCGCGAACGCGCTCACGTACAGCCCCTCGGCCGCGCCGTTGGCCTCGTCGATGGTCGCGGCCAGGAACGCGCCGTCGGACGCCAGCATGGGCAGATCGATGCCGGCGTCGACCAACTGGCTGCGCAGGTAAGGGGTCTCGATCTCGTAGCCGGCGTAGAAGAGCGCGTCGGCCCCGCTGGCCGCGACCTGGGCCACCTCGTCCTGGTAGTCGCCCTGCCCCTCACCCACCTCCAGGGTGAGGACGGCCTGTGCGCCCCGGGCTTCCAGTTCCGCGATCAGGGATTGGGCCAGGCCGCGGCCATATTCGGTGTCGTTGTGGAGCACGGCCACCCGCTGCGCGCCCAGGGTGTTGACCAGAAAATCGGCGTCCACCGCGGCCTGGACCGCATCATTGGCGTTGACCCGGAAAAAATTCGCATAGCCACGCTCGGTCAGGCTCTGCTCGGACGCGGTGGGGGTGATGACCACGATGTCCATGTCGCGGTAGAGCTCCATGGCCGCCAGGGTCTGGCCGCTGTTGAGATGGCCGATGACGCCCAGCACCGCTTCGCCGTTGGCCAGGGCCGCGCGAATGGTCTCCACCTGGGCCACGGCCACGTCGGAATCGGATTCGTCGTCCAGGGGGCGTACGTCGATACGATAGCCTAGCAGCCCGCCGGCCCGGTTGATCTCCTCCGCGGCCAGGCGCGCGCCGCCCAGCACCGTCTGCCCGCCGTTGGCCTGGAACCCGCTCAGGGGGACGGCCACATAGACGACCACGTCCCCTTTCGACGGCGCGCCCGCTCCCCCGCCGCCGCACGCCGCCAGCACGCTAACCACCAACAGGGCCACCATTCCCAATATCAACCTACGCATCCGACCACTCATTATTCCTCTCTCATCGTCCCCGCGAATGGGTTTTTGTTGGAACGCGGATTTTACCGGATGGAGCCGGATTTTCACGGATTTTTTCTGAAAAAATCCGTGAAAATCCGTTTTAATCAGCGGAAATCCGCGTCCCCATCGTCTCCGCTACCCAGACGCCCAATCTCCCAATCTCCAATCTCCCAATCTTCAATCTTCAATTTGTTCGCCATACACCTCCCGCAAACTCTCCACCAGGTCATTCAACCGCGCGACCTCTTCCTGGATGTCGGCCTGGAGGCGCTCGGCGTGACCGCTGCCCACGCTCTGGGCGTCGATCAGCTGCACCTGGCTGTAGACGGTAGCCAGCGCGGTGGTGGTCTGATCCAGCCGTAGCGCGGCCTCCTTCATGCGCGCGTCCAGGGCGCGGATGGACTGCCAGTGCTTGCCCTTGCTCGCGATCACCTCATCCAGCCGGGCCTGGACCTGGGGGGCCGTCTCCTGCTTGCGCTGCCGGCTCAGGCGCTGGATCTCGCCGGGCAGGGCCTCCCGCTCGCGGCGGATCAGGTCGTCCTGCCGGTAGGCGTCCAGTTGCTGGGCCAGCGCGTAGATGCTGGCGATCCATTCCGTCATCTGGTTGGCCGTCCGTTCCAGCCGGTCACGGATCATCCCCTCCCGCTGCTGGCGGATCTCGGCCTCGATGCGTCGCTGGTATTCCAGGGCCGACTCGACCTCGGCCCGCAACTCCTTGTCCTTGATCGCGCGCGGGTCGAACTGCTGCTGAAAGAGGGTGAGCAGGACCTTGGCGTTGGTCTCGGCGTCGGTCAGGCTGGAGTAGACGATGGCGCCCACACCCAAAGCGCCCAGCAGCAGCCAGCCGAAGCGGGGCCACCAGGCGAACGGCTGCGGAAAGAGCACAGTCAGGATCAGCGCCATCCCCAGGATCACTGCGTTCTCCCAGCGGAAGACCGCGTACTGGATCAGCGCACTCTGGGCTTTCTTTTGCACATCACTGCGAATAGTAGACATGATTATTGGGAAAGGGATAGACCGCGGATTGGGCGGATTGGGCGAATTGGAACGGATTTTTTCAAAATCCGTGGAGATCCGCTCGATCCGCCCAATCCGCGGTCTATCCATCAGAAATAAGTCGAAATAATCCGATACAGTTCTTCGATATCCGTGGCGTCGGCCCGGCGGAACTGGCCGCCGCCCAACTCGGCGATGGCCTGTAGCAACTCTTCGTCCGCGTCTTTGCCAAAGGCGATGGTGAAGATGACCGGCGGACGGCCGGCCCCACTCCGCAGCAGCGCCTGGAGATCGCGCAATTCATAAGCGCTGGAATTCTCCTTGCCATCCGTCATCACCACCACCGCGTCGATGGCCTCGCCGTCGCTCTGGGCCTGGAGATCGGCCACCGCGGCGTAGACCGCGTCGATGAGCGCGGTGCCGCCGGACGCCTCCATGGCGTCGATCTGGATCAGCAGATCGGCCCGGTTGCCCTCATCCATGACCCGGAGAGGCGTGAAGGCTTTCAGCCCGTCTCCAAATTCGATCATCCCCACCCGGTCCCGGTCGCCCTGGATCTGGTTTACGAACGCGGTCAGGGCTTGGCGGGTGCGGATGATCTTGGGTCCCGACATGCTGCCGCTGGCGTCCACCACCAGGTAGACGTTGGTGGGGCGTTTGGTCAGCCGCCAGACGTTTTTGACCACATCGACCACGGCCGGACCGGGCATCTGCAAGGTGGTCTGGGGCTGCCGCCAATCCACCGCGCCGGCGTTGACCCCCGTATCGGCGAAGGGGCTGCCCGGCGCGTCCAGGGGGATGCTCAGGTCCGCGGGCCGGTAGCCGCTGGCCAGCAACTGCTGCTGCACGTCAGCGCTGGTCAGATAGTCGGCGAAGGCCTGGAAGGTCAGGTGCTGGTTGTTGGTGGTGGCCAGCTCATCGGCCCGGCTCCCCAGCTCCAGCAGCGCCAGGGGATGGTCGGTCCAGAGCGCGCCTTCCTTGGGATAGATGGCCACCAGCCGCTCCTGCCCCTGCTGGTCGGCCTGGGTGCGGTTCCAGTCGATGACCACCCGCTCCTGGGCCACGAACGCGTCCAGGAAGTCCCGTCCTTCTTCAGCCAGGCGCTGGACGATCACCTCTTCGCCCTCGCCGTAGAACTGGATGGTGGACTCCACGTTCTTGACGTATTCCAGGGTTTCGGGCGCGGTGGCGGCCTCCTCGGTCAGATTGCGGGTCAGGCCGGCCCCGGCGTAGAACTCGGCCAGGGTGGCCAGCAGCCCGGCCGCGGTGGACGTGCTGGGATGGTTCCACTTGAAGTCAGGGTCCTGGGTGGCCAGTTGCTGAATGTCCTCCCAGCCCACCGGCTGATCCGGCCAGCCCAGCTCCCGGGCCGCGCTCTCCCAGGCCGCGATGACGATGGGAGAGACCGCGTAGCGCACCTGGGAACCGATGCGCTGCTGGCCCACGGGGATGGCGGCCTCTTCCCCGGCCTGCCCGCTGGTCTGCGCTGTCCAGGCCTGGTCCAACTGGTCGAGCCACAGGCTGCTGTCGGGCGAGATGGCCTGGAAGCCGGGCCGGTCCAGGGCCGCGTCCACCATGCGCTGGGGTTAGTAGGCCACCACCTGGACGTTCATCGGCTGGCCGTCGGGTGTGGTGAGGTTCTGGCCGTTGAACTGGCCGGCCAGCGCCTGCAAGACGGGCGCCATGACCGGCGAAACGGCGATGGTCAGCTCCGCGCTGTCCGGCTCCCAGGTCATGGCCTCCGGCGCGCTGCTCTCTCCATAGGCGTCCACATAGGTGGAAGCGTTGTTGGTGATATTCCTGATGAAGATCGCGCTGACCATGGTGAAGGTGATGCAGAAGAACGTCAGCACGGCGAAAAGGACGCCCACCGTCACCAGAACGCGTTTAGGGTTGGAACGGCTCTTGGATCGTTTCATCTCGCCCGCCTATTCCCCCACATTCAGTTCGAACCAGCGCAACAGGGTCAGGAGTACATCCCGGTCCGGGCTACGCATGGCCGTGGTGCGGGGCACCACTTCCTGCACCCCCTGATCCCGCCACTTGACGAAAAGGCTGTCCTCCGACGCGTCCACCGCGATCTCCGGGTTGGCGGGCCGCAGCCCATAGGCCAGGGCCTTCTCCTGCTGCTCCGGGCTGAGCAGGAAGCGCTCGAACTCCAGGGCCGCGTTCTTCTCCAGGGCCGAGGTCTCCGGTCCCACCCAGACGGTGAAGGGGAAGTCGAACCAGGTCACGTAGTCCGGGTAGACGATCTTGAGCGGGTCCTCCCAGCGGGTGAGGATGCCCTGCATGTTCTGGAGCAGGTCGCTTTCCAGCAACTGACCACCGTCGCCCACACTGTAGCCGAAGAGCGCGAAGTCCTCGGCCGTGTAGGCGGACGCGCTGCTGAAATCGGTCACCGCGCCCATGAGTTCCTTGAGCCAGGTCTGAAACTCTGGGTTGGTCACGTCCTCCACGCTGATGTCGGTGCGGCCATAATATTCGCCGGCCATGGCGATCATCGCCGCCAGCCCGCCCACGTTCTTGGCCGGGTTGGGCGCCACCAGCTTGAAGAAGCCCCACGCCGGGTCGCCGCCCAGTTCGGGCCAACCGCCCTTGGCCGTGGCCGCGTCGTGGATGGTCTGCCAGTTGATCTGGCCGTACGTCTTCTCCAGCACTTCGGCCCGGGAGTTGTACAGCCCCCAGGTGAAGAGGCTGATGGCGATGGGGCGAGCCCGATATTCGCCGTCGGTCAGGAAGACGTCCCGGCCCAGGCGCTCCTTGTAGGAGGCGTTGGCCAACTCCACCAGGTAGCGGCTGTCCGGTATCCAGGCCGTGGGGAAACTGTCTAGCGCAGCCTGCTCCTCCGGGGTCAGGTCCTCAGGGCGCACGCCCGGGTCCAGGGCGCCGAATTCGTTGCGGTCCCAGCGACCCAGCGCGGCCAGGCCGTCCATGGCCACGATCTCCACGTCGATGGGCGCGCCGTCCACCGTATAGTCGCCGGCGTTGAACTCCTCGGCTGCGTTGCGGACCCACTCCTCCACCGGCAGCGCGGTGATCACGCGCACGGTCACCTGGTCCGGTCGCTCCACGGTCAGCCCGGCTTGTGCGCCGCCGCTCCGGCCGCGCACAAGCAACGACGCACCCGCGATCAGGGCCGCCACCGCCAATATGCCGATAAAGATGATGCGTGTCCGGTTCATAGAATTTGTCCGCGATCTGGGATTTTATAGACCGCGGATTGGGCGGATCAGGCGGATCGTCACGGATTTTTTTTAAAATCCGTGTAAATCAGCCCAATCCGCTCAATCCGCGGTCTATCTGCCGTTACTCCAACCCAAGCTTCTTCTTGCGTTCGGCCAGTTGGGCGTCGAGGACGCTGCGCTCCAGCACTTCGTCCATCTGCTCGTCCAGGCTGGCGGCGCGCATTTCGCTGGCGGTGGAGGCCTTGTCCAGCCGCTTGTAGATGCTCTCGGCGATGGCTTCGATGTCGCTGTCGCCGGA
>JAJRVT010000174.1 GCA_024277175.1 Chloroflexota bacterium
AACTGGCTCAACGCTGATCTGGAAGAGTTGGAACGCGAACTGGGCGACCTGGACGAAGACGCGGCCGGCCAGCGACGCATGTGGAGCTGGTTCAGCGCTATCGCCCTCTTCCTGACCGTCTTTGCGGTGGGCAGCCTGCTGGCGCTCTACGCAGGCTGGCGTTATGTCAATATCGAATCTGAAACCGGCAACGGCGCGGGCGGCGTCGAAACCCTGGCCGCGGCTCAGGCCGGTCAGCCTCCCCCCGTCTACATCGTGTTGACGGCTACCAACACACCGGCCCCCCTGACGCCTATGCCCACCGCCACGCCCACGCCGGGCGCGGTTCTGATCGCGCCCGCGCCGACCTTTCCCCCCGCGGTGACGGCTACGCCCGGCGGCGATGTGATCGTGGTCGATCCCCAGAACCCGGCCACGCCGCCGCCCCTGCCCACCCAGCCACCCACAGCCCCCCCCGTGTTCGACGTCCAGCAGCCCGTGCCGGTCGCCCCCACCCGCCGGCCCACGCCCGATTTCGTGATCCCCACCAGCACACCCATTCTCCCCGAACTGCTGGCCACCGCCACGCCTACCCTGGGACCGCCCCTGGTGATCTTTGCGCCCGAAGAAAAGACGCTCAAGCCGGGTAAATGCACCCAGGTTCACTGGACAGTCAAAAACGTGAGTGCGGTCTACTACGAGGGGCTGGGCGTCAACGGCGAGGGGCAGAAGGAAGAGTGCATCGACGACAAGGGCGAAGTGTACACCCTGGTGGTGGTGCTGCCCGGCGGCGCGTCCGAGACCTACACGACCACGGTCGCGGTGCTGGAGCCCACGCCCACGCCCACCAGCACGGCCACCTTCACGCCGGAGCCGTACTACACACCGACCTGGACGCCGGTGGCGACGCCCACGCCTGACCTGACCTTCGGCGCGGACATCGGCGTGGAAGGCTCGACCCAGCAGCAGTGCCCCGCGGGCCAGGCCTGCGAGATCACCCTGGTGGCCACCAACCTGAGCAACCACATGGACAACATCGCCGTCATCCTGGAAAGTGGCGGCCAGTGGCCAGGCCAGCTCTGTCGCTATGACGGCGTCTGCTCCAACAGCACGGTGGTGGTCAACAACATGGGACCGTATAACAATGGCTACGTGCTCTTCCGGGTGCTGATCCCCGACGACGCCCAGGGCCAGAGCGCGCAATACACCTTCGTGGCCGCCTCCGGCAGCTCCGGCAACGCCGTGCGGTCGGAGCCGGTGACGGTGACGATTACAGTGCCATAGAAACAAAATTGAAGATTGAGGATTAAAGATTGGGTGGCGGAGACTTGGAGAAACGACGAAATTTCCAAATCTCCAATCTTTAATCCTCAATCTTCAATTTCCCAACACCTACATCATGACCTTATTCATCACCATCGCCGTTCTCACCATCCTCATCGCCGTCAACGGGCTGTATGTGGCCGCGGAGTTTTCCGCGGTGTCGGCGCGGCGTCCGCGATTGGCGCAGATGGCAGATGAGGGCCAGGGGCCGGCCGGCGCCATGCTCGATATCGTGGAGACGCCCCATAAACTGGACACGTTCGTGGCCGCCTGCCAGTTGGGCATCACCGTATCAAGCCTGGTGTTAGGCTATTACGGCCAGGCCCAGATCATGAAAATGCTTCAGCCTCTCCTGGCCCAGCTTCCGTCATCTGCGCAGTTGACGGCCCAGTCCATTTCAGCGGTCGCCATCCTTATCTTCCTGACCACCTTCCAGGTAGTGCTGGGCGAACTGGCTCCCAAAAATATGGCCCTCCAGCGCCCGGAAAAATTGGCCATCCTCACCTTGCCCATCATGCGCTGGTCCATGTTCCTCTTCCGCCCCCTGATCACGCTTTTCAACGGCAGCGGCCAACTGGTTCTGCGTTTGATGGGCGTCCAGGCCGTAGGCGAGCACACCCACATTCACTCGCCCGAAGAGATCTTGATGCTGGTGGAGGAGAGTTCGGCCGGCGGGGTGCTGGACGAAGAGGAGCGCCGGCTGCTGGTTAACACGCTGCACCTGCGCGAGCTGACGGCAGGCAAGATCATGCTGCCCCGCAACCGCATGCTGGCCGCGCCCATCGATCTCGCCTGCCGCGAACTGCTGACCCTCCTGGCCGAATCGCCCTACTCCCGGCTGCCCGTTTACGAAGGGGATATCGACAATATCATGGGCGTCATCCACCTCAAGGACCTGCTGCGGGCCTACGCCGAACAGCAGATCAACCCGGAAAACGCCGCAAACCCGCCACCGTGGGACGCGCGCTCTATCCTGCGTCCCGCCACGTTCCTCCCCGATTCCATGCCCGTGGACGAAGCCATGACGGCCATGCAGCGGGACCGGACCAACTTGGCCATCGTCCTGGACGAATACGGGGGCACGGCCGGCCTACTCACCATCGAGGACCTGATCGAGGAGATCATCGGCGAATTCCAGGATGAGTTTGATGTCGAACAGCCGCCCGTCAAGCTGCTGTCAGGCAACCGGCTCCAGGTGCAGGGTGACGTGCTCATCGACGATCTCAATGAGACGTTAGGTCTTTACTTGCCCTCAGAGAGCGCCAACACCATTGGCGGCCTCACCCTGCACAAACTGGGGAGCGAACCCCATCCAGGCGATGTGGTGGAATTGCCCACGCTGGAGGGGATCCTCTCCGTGCGGGTGGAGACGGTGCTGGGCCATGGCGTGGGCGCGGTCAGTTTCGACATCACGCCGGCCCAGGCCGCGCGGCTGGACGAACTGGGCGGGGAGGTCTGACATGGCCGAAGTTCTAACGCCCATCATCGTCATCGCCATCCTGATCCTGGTCAACGGCTTTTTCGTGGCCGCGGAGTTTGCGATCGCAGCCGCGCCGCGCACCCGGGTGGCGCAGATGGCCGAATCCGGCTCCAAGGGTGCGGTCCACATCCTGGAGGTTCTCCACAGCCCGGAACTCATCAACCGCTATCTCTCCACGGCCCAGGTGGGCATCACCATCGCCAGCCTGGGGTTGGGGATGTATGGCGAACACGCGATGGCCGGCTGGCTGCTGGGGCCGCTGGAGAGGTTCGGGTTTCTAGGCGTGGCGGCCGCGCACACCATCGCCACCGTGGTCTCCGTGGCCCTGCTCACCTACCTGCATGTAGTGCTGGGGGAGATGGTGCCCAAATCCATGGCGTTGCAAGCCGCGGCCCGGGCCGCGGTCACGCTGTCGCCGGCCATGAGGGCGGCAGAGTTCATCTTCCGCCCACTGACGGCTGTGCTCAACGCCATGGGCGCTGGCGTCCTGCGCCTGACCGGCATGCCCATGGCCGATGAGAAGGCCAAACTGCTTTCGACCGATGAACTGGCCTATATCGTGGAGGAAAGCTCCAGGGGCGGCCTGTTGGACGCCAACGAGCAACTCTATCTGGAGAATGCGCTCGACTTCCAGGAGCGCACCGTGGGCCAGGTCATGACCCCGCGCCCGCGCATGGTCGCGATCCCGGCCAGCGCCGGCCTGGAGGAGGCGCTGAACGTAGTCGTCTCCCGACCTCACTCCCGCTACCCCGTCTATGCGGGGAGCCGCGACAGCGTGGTGGGCGTCCTCCACGCCAAGGATCTAGCCCGCTACATCGTGCGGGCGGGCGTGAACCTGGAAGAGGCTGCAAGCGGCTTCGACCTGACGACGCTCATGCGTCCGGCCGTCTTCGTCCCCGAATCGTTGCTGCTGGATGAAATGCTGGCCCGGTTCCGTAAGGAGCACATCCAGATCGCGGTGGTGGTGGATGAGTACGGCGGCACCGCAGGCGTGATCACCCTGGAGGACTTGGCCGAAGAGTTGATCGGCGAGATCCAGGACGAATTCGACCGCGAGCTGCCGCCGGTGGAGGTCATCGACGAGCACACCCTGCGCGTGCGCGGCGATCTGCTGCTGGACGAGCTGAACCAGCACTACGATCTGGATTTCGAGGAGGAGGATGTGGACACCGTAGGCGGGCTGGTCATGGCGCGCCTGGGTCACATCGCCCAGCCGGGAGAGAGCGTCACTGTGGATGGCGTGCGTTTCGAGGTGGAGACAGTCGAAGGGCTGGCGGTGCGCACATTGATTGTGCATCTGCCCGAAGAAAAAGAAGAGTGACTGTTCTGAGGGGGTGCAATGGCACACAGATTTTTCTGAAAAAATCTGTGTGCATCTGGTTCCATCCAGTAAAATCCGCGTTCCAATGAAACCCGTCACATGGTCACGAACAGGACAACAGAGGAAATCGATATGAAT
The DNA here is from genome assembly GCA_024277175.1 of Chloroflexota bacterium. Taxonomy (GTDB): domain Bacteria; phylum Chloroflexota; class Anaerolineae; order Caldilineales; family Caldilineaceae; genus JAJRVT01. The sequence goes on from JAJRVT010000174.1 coordinate 4,242, forward strand.
GAGCAACAGATAGACGTGCGGGAGATCGAACCCAAGAATCGCCATCCCTTGGTCTTCGGGACCTTTGACGACCTGGCCGTGGGCGAGTCCTTCGTGCTGGTCATCGACCATGATCCCAAGCCCCTCTATTACCAGTTCCTACACGAACGCACGGATCAGTACGACTGGCGCTATCTGGAAGAGGGGCCGGAGCGTTGGCGGGTGCGCATCACGCGCGTAGCGGAATAAACCAGGGGTGCTCAAAGTGAGTTGGGACCGTATTCCGGGATTCGGCCACAAAATGCACCGTAATAAAAGATAGTCTGGCCGAACCCCGGAATGCTAACCCGTTTCCGCCAGATAGGCGTCGACGCCGGCCTGAACGGATGAATAGAAGTGTTCGAGGCCGATCTTTTCCACAAGGCCGGCCCGCTCCACGGAATCCATCAGCATGCTCCCCTCGGGTTGAGGAAGTCGCTACGTAATCGAGCCTGCGCCCGCGCGTCCACAAAGTCGATGACCCGGTCCGCCAAACGATCGCCTACGAACTTGCTCGCCTCCTGAATGCCCGTGGGCGAGGTGACGTTGACCTCCACCAAGGTGTCGCCGATGGTATCGATACCCACAAAATACAGCCCCAGCCGTTGCAGGCGGGGCTTGAGCGCGGCGATGATCTCCCGCTCCCGCTCGCTGAGAGTCGTCTTCACCGCCGAGCCGCCGGCGAAAAAGTTGTTGCGGTGATCGTCCTCGCTGTGCACCCGCAGCACCGCGCCCAGATAGTCGCCATCCAGGAGCAGGATGCGCTTATCCCCCTCCCGGGCCGCGGGCAGGTATTCCTGCACCACCACCTCGGAGCGCCCCATGTTGGTCAGGGTCTCGAAGACCACATTGGCGTTGAGATCGCCCTGGCGCACGTGGAAGACCGACTTGCCGCCGTGGCCATTGGTGGGCTTGACAATGACCTCCCTCTCCTCAACCAGGAAATCCAGATAATCGCGCTGATGACGGGTGACGAGGGTGTGAGGAATGAAGTCGGTGAACTGGGTGGCCCAGATCTTTTCGTTGACCGAGCGCACACCGGCTGGATCGTTGATCACGAACGTGTCGCGCTTGGCCAGGTCCAGCAGCCAGGTGTTCATGAGGTACTCTTCATCGAAGGGCGGATCCGGCCGAATGAAGACCGCGTCTGTCTCGTGCGCGGCCAGGACCACAGGATCGCCCACCACGAACGGCCGCTCCGGCTTCCGCTGAGGGATGACAGGGGTGGCATGGAAGAAGACCTCACCCGCACGCAGAAAGACGCCACCCTTGGGTGCGTAGTAGACCTCATGGTCGCGCTCGTGCGCGACTTCCATAAAGGCAAAGCTGGTGTCCTTGTTGATTTTGACCGTTTCCAGCGGATCCATCAGAAAAAGATAACGCATCTTATCCGGTCCTTTCCAGGCGTCTCCTCAAAAAAACAGGGACGCAGAAGGCCACAGAGGTTCCCTGGAGCTTCCTCTGGCGTTTCACTCCGAAATCTTGAGAATGCACATTCCCGAGGTGAAGACACATTTTCGAGGTGAAGAAAGGAGAACGTTCTTCATCCCCACTATTTTACCCACCAATGGATGTAAACGCCAACGCTGCTGCGTCCGGCTCATCGGCTCCGAGTATTGGCGTCAATTCAGGCGAATTGTTATACTCCGTTTATGCAAAACAGCAGCAGATTGCACACGTCCATCATCCTCCTTCTCCTTTTCCTGGCGGCGTGGGTTCCCCGCACCCTGGCCCTCGACGTTTTCGTCACTCCGGACGAACGTAAGTGGCTGACTCGCTCCGCCAATTTTTCCTCGGCGCTGGCCCATGGCGAGTATGAACGAACCTTCCAGACCATCCACCCGGGTGTGACGGTGATGTGGGCCGGTGCGTTGGGCATGGCGCAGCGCGCACCGGGCATGGCGCCTCAACTCGTCGGACAGATCACCGAAAACGGATTCGAAACGTGGCTGGAAGAAAACGACGGACCAACGCCCCTCGACTTATTGACGGCCGGTCGTCGTTGGGTCGCGCTGGCCATCTCCCTGGGGATCGCGCTCGCCTTCCTGCCCCTGCGCGCGCTCTTCGGCGCGCTGGCGGCCATATTGGCCACCCTGCTCATGGCCTGGGATCCCTTCTTCCTGGCCCTGTCGCGCCAGCTCCACATCGACGGCCTGCTCACCACCTTTCTCACCCTCTCTCTGCTCACCCTGCTCGCCTGGCTCTACGCCGGCCGTCGGACGCGCTATCTGGTCGCGTCCGCGTTCTTTCTGGCCTTGGCCAGGCTTACCAAGACGCCAACGCTCCTGCTCGGGCCGGTGGCGCTGCTGCTCTTCGCCCTTGAATGGGAATGGCCGGCGGATAAAGAAAAAAAGCGGGATGCCGCCTTGATCCGAGCGTTCCTGACATGGATTGGACTTGCGCTGATCGTCTCCTATCTACTCTGGCCGGCCATGTGGACGGATCCCCTGGGCATGCTCGTCAAGCTGATCGGTTCCATGGTTGGCGCCGCCGGCGGACACGAACTCCCCAACTATTTCATGGGGGCGCCCACGTACGATCCGGGACCGGCCTTTTATCCGTTGGCCTTTCTCTTCCGCACCACGCCCATCGTCCTCGCCGGGTTGATCCTGGCGGCCATCTTTACGTTATTCCGCCGCTGGCCGCTGGACGATCCGGCGCGCCGGCGCAGCGCCCTCGGCCTGCTCCTCTTTGCGCTCATATTCATGGCGGGCATCACCGCAGGCGCGAAAAAATTCGACCGCTACAGCCTGCCCATCTACCCGGCCATGGACATTCTGGCCGCCCTGGGACTGATCGGCGCGGCCCGCTGGCTGGTCGTCTCTCGCCGAGCGCGCGCGGAGAACGCAGGCCCCACCCGTGAGCGCTGGACGATCCTGGCGGGGTTGCTTCTGGCCGGGCTGATCGCGATCCAGGGGCTGCTGGGGTTCACGCAGTTCCCCTATTACCTGACCTACTACAACCCGCTGCTCGGCGGCGCGCGGATGGCCGAACGCGCGCTGCTTGTCGGCTGGGGAGATGGACTGGAGTCCGCCGCGGCGTGGCTGAACCAACAACCGAAGAGCGAAACTCTGCACGTCGTCTCCTGGTATGACGCCGGCCCCACCTCCTACTTTCTCGATCCCGCCATCCACCTGCTCTCCTATTCGGAGCCGGACTTCTGGATCGAGGCCGATTACGCGGTGGTCTACATCAACCAACGCCAACGCGACATCCCATCGTCGCAAGCCATCGCCTATTTCGCCGCTCTGGAGCCAGTCTACACCGCGCGCAAGAACGGCCTCGATCTGGCCCGGGTCTACGATATGCGGGGGACGACGCCGCCTGCATTCACCGGCATCCTTCGCGAGGACGCGGTCTTCGACAACGGCATGCGTCTGGCCGGCTACAAAACCCAGGAGCCGAGCGCCCTGCCCGGCGATGAGATACCGCTGACCCTCTTCCTGGAAAAGATCGGACCCGGCGCCGACCGTGACCAGGCGAGCCTGCAACTGCTCGACGCTGACGGCGCAATCCTGTGGGAAGAGCAACGCTGGCCGGCCGGCGTGGCCCCCGCGGACTGGCCGCTGAACGAGATCTGGCAGGACCCTTACGCCATCGAAATTCCTATCGACGCCTCGTCCGGAGACGCACGCCTGATCCTGACATTCCGTGATCCGGATAGTAGCGAGGCGCGCCATCTCCTTGAATCAGACCGACCGGACGGTAGCGGCGATGGGTACACGGTCGCCACTATCCAGGTGCAACTGCCCGAAGAGCAGCCGGTGAGCGCCGAATGGGCGGCGACGCGCCTCACGGGCCTGCGCCATCAGAACGCGCTGACGCCGGGCGAGCGACTGGTCACACTCATCACGGCCGCGGGTGAAACCGACGGATCGCTCAAGCTGTCGGCGCGCCTGGTGAACGACGAAGGCAACGTGGTCGCGCAGGCGGACGCACCCCTGACGCCGGCCATGCGCCTGGAACTGCCCCTGCCCGAGGATGCAGCGCCCGGCGTCTATCAACTGGCCGTGGTGGTCTACGACCCGGCGACGCTGGATCCCCTGCCCGACGCATCCGGATCGTTCTCGACGGTGATCTCGACGGTTGAAGTGCAGGAGGAGCCGGCGCGGTAAAAGGCGACGCACAATTTATCAATCTTTCTGGTATAATATCTCTTGACATCGCCCCAAAAAGTTGAACTTGCAGTTTGTGGTCAGTGTGAAAGGTAAATCAGAGATGGACTATCGAGATATCATCACCATCGAACCGGGCAAGAGAGGCGGGAAACCTTGCATTCGCGGTATGAGGATCACTGTCTACGATATCCTTGAATATCTTGCATCAGGTATGACTATATCGGACATATTGGAAGACTTCCCTCATTTGACTCAGGCGGACATCCTCGCCTCGCTCAGTTATGCAGCCGAACGCGAAAAACAGACGCGGGTAGGCCTGGCAGCATGAAGCCTTACTCTTGAGTCTCGTTGGAACACCCAACTTCACCCCAGCGTTGCACTTTCGTATGCAACCGAAACGAATCACCCTGCGAAGAACCATACCTTATCTGTTCGGCCTGCTGGCCGCGGTTGTCCTGATCGCGGGGCTGGCCGGATCCGCGGTCTATACCTGGCTGCTGGCCGATCTGCCGCCAGTAGAGACAGTGGAGACCCGCCTGACGCGCCCCACTACCCGCATCCTGGACCGCAACGGACGCCTGCTCTACGAGGTCATCGACCCCGACGCCGGCAAGCAGATCAGCCTGGACCTGGATGCCATCCCCCCGGCCTGCGTCCAGGCGACCCTGGCCACCGAGGACAGCCGCTTCTGGCTCCACCCAGGCGTGGATCCCATCGCCATCGCCCGCGCCGCGTGGCAGAACCTGCGCAGCCAGGGCATCGCCTCCGGCGCCAGCACCCTCACCCAGCAACTGGCCCGCACCCTGCTCATGGACCCCAACGAACGCTACCAACAGTCCTACAAACGCAAGCTGCGGGAGGCGTGGCTGGCGGTCCAGCTCGAGCGTCGCTACACGAAAGACGAACTGCTGGCCCTCTATCTCAACCAGACCTACTACGGCAACTTCGCCTTCGGACTGGAGGCCGCGGCCCAGATCTTCTTCGCCAAACCCGCGCCCCAGCTCAGCAAGGCCGAATGCGCGCTGCTGGCCGGCCTCATCCAGTATCCCGGCGGCTACAACCCCCTCAGCCAGTCCGAAACCGCCAAAGCTCGCCAGCAAACCGTCCTGCGCCTCATGGAGGAGGCCGGCTACATCGACGCCGACGAGCGGGCTACCATCGACGCCGAACCCCTCCGCTATCGCTCCCGCCTCTTCGACATCCAAGCCCCCCACTTCGTCATGTACGTCCAGGACCAGTTGGCCCGGGAACTGGGTCCCGACCGCCTGCGCGACGGCGGCCTGACCGTGGTCACCACCCTGGACCTGGACCTGCAACGCCAGGTGGAGGCCTCTGTTCGCCGGCGGCTGGACCTGCTCAACTGTCGAGAGCCGGGCCTTTGTGACGATCTGACCGACCGCGACCGTCGGGTGGACAACGCAGCCGCGGTGGTGCTGGACGCTAAGACCGGCGAGATCCTGAGCATGGTGGGCAGCCCCGACTATTTCAACCCCGCCATCCAAGGCAACGTCAACGCCGCGCTAAGCCTGCGCCAGCCCGGCAGCGCCATCAAACCCTTCACCTACGCAGCGGCCATGGACCCGGCCCTAAGCGCGCAGCGGGACCAGGATCCCCTGACCCCCGCCACAATCATTGCCGATTTACCGATCACATTTTATGTCAAGAATAAAGACAACCAAACCGCGCCCTACGAGCCGCTCAACTATGACCGCACCTTCCACGGGCCGGTCAGCGTGCGCACCGCACTGGCCTCCAGCTACAACATCCCCGCGGTCAAGGTGCTGGATCGCATCGGCGTGGACGCGCTGCGGGACCTGGCCACCCGGGCCGGCATCACCACCTTCACCGGCGACTACGGCCTGGCCCTCACACTGGGCGGCGGCGAGGTGCGTCTGCTGGACCTGACGGCCGCGTTCGGGATCTTCGAGGAGGGGAAGCGGGTGGAGCCGCGGGCGATAATAAAAATTGAGGATTCAGGATTAAAGATTGGAGATTCGGCAGTAGCGGGGCGCGCCGAGATCTCCGCCACCCAATCTTCAATCCTCAATCCTCAATTTCCCGCCCCCACCACAGACCCAATCATCTCCCCCTCCACCGCCTACCTCATCACCGACATCCTCTCCGACCCGGTGGCGCGGATGCCGGCGTTCGGCGAGGGATCGGTGCTGGACCTGCCTTTTCCCGCGGCTGTGAAGACGGGGACCACCACCGACTGGCGGGACAACTGGACGGTGGGCTATTCGCCCCAGCGGATCGTGGGCGTGTGGGTGGGCAACGCGGACAACGCGCCCATGGTGGGCGTCTCCGGCGTGGACGGGGCCGGGCCCATCTGGCATGACATCATGCTGGCCGCGCACCAACGCCCACCGCCCCCCTTCCCCCGCCCGGATGAGATCATTGACGTGGCCATCTGCGCGCCCAGCGGTCTCCTGCCCACGGACGACTGCCCACGGGTGCGCACGGAGCGTTTCATCCGCGGCACGGAACCTACGGAGCCGGACAACCAATTTCGGCGCGTGGTCATAGACCGGATCGCCAGCCTACCCGCTACCGACGCCACGCCGCCCACACAGAAAGAGGAACGGGTCTACTGGTTTCTGCCGCCCGAATACCGGGACTGGATGGCCAGCCAGGGCATCCCCCTGCCGCCGCCCACACCCGCGACCCAGACACCCGCGGCCGACGCCTCCCCCGCCGCCGCTCTGATCCTGGCCGCGCCCGCTGACCTGGCCGAATACCAGATCCACCCAGGCCGGCCGGCTACCAGCCAACGCATCGAGGTGCACGGCTACACGGGCGACGGCCGGCCCTGGGTCTCCCTGCGGCTGATGGTGGACGGTGAGATCCTGGCCGCGGACGAGCAGCGGGCCGATCTGCAGGCCTGGTGGGCCCTGGAGCCGGGTGAGCATGGCCTCCGGCTGGAAGGTGAGGCGACCGCGGGCGGCGAGACTGTGCGTTCGGCTGTGGCGCGGGTGACGGTTCACCCCGCGGACGAGTTCGAGAAGAATGTGCGCGGGGGACGATGACAAGATGACGGGGTGATGGGGTGCGTCCCAC
>JAJRVT010000175.1 GCA_024277175.1 Chloroflexota bacterium
GTCAGGCTGTAGCTCACCAGCGCTGCGTAGCCGTCGCCCTCATCCACCGCGTTGTCCACCGCCTTGACCCGCACTGTCTGGGCCTGGTTCCAGTTCGCAGCCGTGAAGGTGAGGGCGGCCGGATCGAGGGTCAACTGGCCGCCGCCGGAGAGGCTGACCAGCACGTTGCCGTCGGGCTGGGAGGTCAGCTTCACGCTGTAGGAAGCGGTGGCTCCGCCCTCGTTCACCTGGAGGCCGCTGGCTCCGCTGGCGATGAGGCCGGCCGCGTCGTTGTCCTGGATGACCGCGCCCACATTGCTGATGAGGATGCCATCGTAGGCGTCACCCTCGGCGCTGGTGGCCACGTGCCGGATGGAGCCGGCATGGCCGTTGGCCTCCACTTTGGCGTCGTCCACCGCCCGGACCCGCACCTGCTGGGCCTGTTGCCAGTTGGCGGGCGTGAAGGTGAGAACGCCAGGCGTGGTCTCCACCTGGTCACCCACCAGGGTGATGGTCAGGTCGGCCGTGGGCTGGGAGGTGAGGGAGACCTGGTAGGTCGCCTCGCCGCCGTCCTCGCTGAGCGCGAGCTGGGTGGTGGAGACCATGACGCCTGCGCTGTCATCGTCCACGACAACCACGTCTACGGGGGCGGGCGTGACGCCCTGGTAGTTGGGGTCTGCGCTGGTGACCCGTAGTTGGATGGCCTTCTGCTGGGGACCGGTGGCGATGTCATCCTCGGGGGCGGAGATGGTCATCTCCTGGGGCTGATCCCAGTTGGAGGCGTCGAAGACCAACTGCTGGGCGTCGGCGGTGCGGGTGGTCGAACCGCTCACGATGACGGGAGCTGACGGCTGGCTGCCCAGGCGGACCTGGAAATTGGCTGTCGTGCCCTCGCGCACGCTGAGGTGGGCGGGAGCGATCAAGACCACAGCGTGATCGTCATCGCGCATGAGCGCGTCGATGGTGGAGCGGTTGTTGTCGAAATCAGGCCCGTTGCCGGTGAAGTTGGACGTGTTGTCGAACTTGGGATCGGTGCTGGCCGCGCTGTGGCCGATGTGGGCCAGGTAGTCGCCGTTGACCAGATGGTCATCGGGGCCGTTGCCGAAGATGTCCTGGTTCTTCATGGCCTGGCGCGGGTCCCTGGGGTTGATGATGTTGTCATCCACCGGCGTGACGCAGACCTTGTTGAACGTACTCTGGGGGGTGAGGACATCCCAGTTGGCCGGGGTCAGGGTGACGGAGGCCTTGTCCACGTTGACATGGGTCGCGTCCGGGCTGATGTTGATGATGACCGGGGCCGTGGGCTGCGAAGAGAGGGTGAGCCAGTAGCAGGCCAGACCCACGGGCGAGCCGCCCTCGTCCAGGTCGGTGACGCTGTAGGATTCGGTGATGACCACGCCGGCGGTGTCGTTGGCCCGGACCAGGGCGTCGATGGTGGAGGGATTGTTGTCCAGGTCCTGGGGGCTGTTGGAGACGAAGGGCGTTGTGAGGTTGTAGGTCGGATCGGTGGAGGACGTGATGGCGTGCGCGATCTCATCCACCTTGTCACCGGACTCCTTATTGGGTACCAGGTTGCCCAGCCCGTGGATGTTATCGTTGCCATCCTTGGAAATCTGGGGACCGGAGTTATCGATCTTGTCGTCCACGGCCCGCATGCAGACGAAGTTGGAGCGGTTGGTCAGGGTCAGATTGTTCCAGTTGGCCGCGTTGAGGGTGACCGACGACTTGTCCAGGGTGACCAGACCAAGCCGGGGCGCCATGCTGACGGTGACGTCGCCTGCGGGTTGGGTGCTCAGGGTGACCCAGTAGCAGGCCTTGCTGCCTTCGCCGGAAAGCTGGCCCTCGGTCACGCTGGAGACGGCGTAGGACTCGATGAGATTGACGTTGACGTGGGCGTTGGAGAAGGTGCATGTGACCGTCTCGCCGCCGTTCAGGTCGATGCTGGCCGGGTCGCTGCCGTCAGAGCAGGTGGCGTCGTAGAGATTCCAGCCCGGGAGCAGGTGTTCGCTGAGGTTATAGGTCCCCGGTTTCAGAGCGCCGCTGTCATAGGGCGCGGCCGCATCGGTGAGCGAGAAGTTCTGGCTGATATTGTCCGGGCCGCCCAGCAGGGTGAAGTCGAAGGACTGGGGATCGCCGGCCGGGCTGGTGACCTTGTCGACGATGATGCGTCCCGGTTTGGTGTTTTCGAAGGTGCAGGTGACGGTCTCGCCCGGGCCCAGGTCGATGTTGGCCGGATCGCTGCCGTTAGAGCAGGTGGCTGAACTCAGGTCCCAGCCGGCCGGCACGGATTCGGCAACGCTGTAGCCGGAACCGGGCATGAGGTTACCGCTGTTATAGGGCGCGGCCGCATCGGTCAGCGAGAAGTTCTGGCTGATGTTGTCCGGCCCGCCGGTTAGGGTGAAGTCGAAGGACTGGGGATCGCCGGCCGGGTCGGTGACCTTGTCGACCACGATCCTGCCCGTCTTCGCATTGAGGAAAAGGCAGGCCCCGGCTTGGCCTGGGTCCTGTTGGAATTTGACCGTGCGGTTGGGCACATCGATGGTCGGTGAAACCGTGAAGTCACCCGCGCAGATGATATCGAACAAGGTGTAGCCCAGGGGTGCGGGGTCGTCCTCGGTGACGGTGTACTCCACTTGGGGATCCAGGGACCCGAAGATGGCGAGGTCGCTATCGGCCAGTGTAAAGCTGTGTCCGGGATTGATAATATCGTCAGTGAAGCCGAAGTCCGGGCTGCCACTCGGCGCGGTCAGCTTGCCCACGGCAAAGATGTCATTCTGGATATTTGTGAAGGTGCAGGTGACCGTTTCGCCGGGATCGACCTGGACATTCGTCGGGTCGCTGCCGTCATCACAGACCGCGGGGCCGGCCGTCCAGCCAGCAGGCAGGGTCTCGGCCACATTGTACCCGGAACCCGGATCCAGAGCGTCGATGAGCTTGGATTCGCCATCCTTGAGCGGGAAGCTCTCATTGATGTTGTCTGGGCCGCCGGTCACAGTGAAAAGGAACGGCTGGGTGGAGCCGGCAGGCTGGGTCACCTTACGAACCACGATGGCTCCTTCGGCCGTGTTGGTGAAGATGCAGGTGACGATTTCGCCCGAACTCAGATCGATGCTGGCCGGGTCGCTGCCGTCGTCACAGGTGGCGGAGGTCAGGTCCCAGCCAACGAGCGTGGTCTCCGTCGCGTTGTAGGTCCCCGCCTTCAGGAAGCCGCTGTCATGGGGCGCGTCGAAGTCGGTCTGAGTAAAGATCTGGTTGATGTTGTCTGGCCCGCCGGTGAGGGTGAAGGGGAACGGCTGCGCAGAGCCGACGGGATCGGTGACTTTGTCGATGAAGATCTTGCTGAGTTTGGTGTTGTTGAAGGTGCAAGTGACGGTTTCGCCCGCGGCCAGGTCGATGTTGGCCGGGTCGCTGCCATCAGAACATGTGGCCGAATCCAGGCTCCAGCCAGGGATTGTCGTCTCGGCAAGGTTGTAGCTGCCGGGCTTCAGGCCACCGCTGTTGTAGGGCGTGGCCGCGTCGGTCAGGGTGAAGCGTTGGTGGACGCTGTCCGGTCCGCCGCCCAGGACGAAGTCGAAGGGCTGTGGATCGCCGGCCGGGTCGGTGACCTTGTCGACGATGATCTCGCCCAGCTTGGTATTGGTGAAGGTGCAGGTGACCGTCTCACCTGGGTCCAACTTGATCTCCTTCGTCGGATCGCTGCCGTCACTACATTGAACTGTACTCAAGTCCCAACCCGGAGGAAGGGTTTCAGCCACCATGTAGGTTCCCGGTTTGAGGTCGCCGGCCTCGTAAGGCGCGGCGGCGTCGGTGAGGGAGAAGTTCTGGGCCACGTTATCCGGGCCGCCGGTCAGGTCGAAGACGAAGGACTGGGAATCGCCGGCCGGGTCGGTGACCTTGTCGACGATGATCTTGCCGCGCTGGGTGTTGGTGAAGGCGCAGTGCACGCTCTCGCCCGGAGTCAGGTTGTCCAGGGCGGCCGTGCGTGCGTTCAGATCCACAGGGAAGGTTCTGCCCGCGGTGTCCTGGCAATCGATCGCGGTCAGGTCGAATCCGGGCGTCGGGTCCGCCTCAGAGACGGCGTAGCTGCCGGGCGATATGCTGTCGAAGTGCTTGGACTGGCCGCCGCTGAGTGGGAAATCGCCAGAGCCATCCAGGTCCTGGCTGAAGGTGAAGGCGCCTCCGGCTGAGTGGGGTAGCGTGACCTTCTCGATGGTGACCGTATCCTCTTCTGTGTTGCTGAAGGTGCAGACCACGGTCTCGCCCGGGTCCACGTTGATGGTGGCCGTGCGCGTGGCCCGGTCACCCAAGGAGTTACTGTCTGTACAGGTGATGCCGCCCAGTTCGTAGTTGCTCCCTGCCAAGTCGTCTTCAGTGACGGTGTACTGGCCGGGAAGTAGATTGCTGAAGGTCTGGGTCCCGCCGTCGTCCAGGGTGAAAGGTCCAGAGCCGTCGATGGTCTGGGTGAAGCCGAAGCCGGTCCCGCCGGCCGGCGCGGTCTGCTTCTTGATCTGGATCTCGCCGCGCTTGAGCGTATTGGTGAAGGTGCAGGTGACGTCTTCGCCTGGGTCCAGCACGACATTGGGCAGGGTGCTGCCGTCGTCGCAGACGGAACTGGTCAGCTCCCAGTCAGATGGAACGGTTTCGGCCAGGTTATAGGTTCCGGGCGTCAGGTTCGTATAGGCTTTTTGACCGGAGCCGCCCGATGTAGCGATGGAGAAATTTCCGCCGGGCAGGTTGGCGCTGGTGAAATTGAACGTGCCGTCGCCGTCCACCGTCTTCTTGACCACGGTTAGCGTGGCGACCTTGGCGTTGGTGAAGGTGCATTTGATCGTCTGGCCCGCGTTTACATCAAATCTGGCCGAATTCGTCCCCATGTCAATGAAGCCTTCATTGGAGTCACAGGTGATGTCGGTCAGTTTCCAGCCGGCGGGGACCTGCTCGTAGCTTCTGTAGGTCCCGGCTTTCACGTCCCTGGAAATGGTCTGGCCGTCTGTGATGGAGCCGGCCAGGTCGCCTGTAAAGGTGAAGGACGTCGGATCGCCGTCTGGCAGGGTTTGCTTTTCGACGATAATGGTTCCCGGCGGGATAGGCGTGGGCGTGGGCTGGACGACGACCGCCGGCTGGGTAATGAAGACGGCGGAGAAGAAGATGTTGTCGTCGTTGGAGGGGTTCTTCGTCTCGACCCTGATCTTGGTGTCGCCAGGTTTAATGAAAGATTTCAGGCTGTAGAGCTCATCGTCGTAACGCGGGTCGCCATTCGGCTTGCCATTGGGGTCGGCCGGCAGGGCGTTGCTGTCGCCTGTCCCGCCCACCGTGATCAGCGCCCCAGTGAGCGGCTTACCGTCATCCGACCCGCCCGCGGAGGAGGACATGCGCTGACCATTCACATCGACCAGGCTGACCTGGGCGTTTGGTGCCCCCGGCCCTTGATAACCGAATGAGATACCCAGGGAGAGATCGACCACCATGTTGGGGTCGGTGGGATCCATGGGGGATGAGGTGACGATATCAAAATAGTCGCCGGTTGGCCTCATGGCGCCGAAAAAGAGGATGACTGTATTGTCGGTGGTCTGGTTGGGGTCATCGAAGATGACTACCAGGATCTCGCCGTCGATCTTTGCCTTTTGACTTTGATCTTCGAGCAGGGAAAACTTGACGGGGCCTGGGGGTGCGTTGTCCAGTTTTGGCAGGACTAAGGAGGTGACGTCTGTCCAGTAATTGGTCCCGCCCCCGCTGCCAATAACCGCCGTGATTGGCGTCGATCGGTCCCACTTAGAAACATAGCGATAATCGAGTCGAATGCTCCACCGGTTCAGCGTTAGGCCGCGGCTTGTCGCCGCGAGGAGATAGGCCTTGCGTACAGTGGCGCCGGCCGGCTTGTTGATGATGACATCATGTTCGTTTGATGGATCGCCGGCGCCATCGATGGAGAGGCTGATCTTGCCGGTTTCCGTGACGATCGCATTCAACCCTGACAGAGCGGCATTGGCCCGATAGAACAGGCCAATGCCGGCGATCAGGCTGATGACGATGGCGATACCTGCGATTCTCACGGCAATAGGGTTGCGGGAAGAAGTGGGTTTGTCCATGGTTTATTCCTTGATCTCCAATATGGGTGTAGGAATTCTATCTGCCAGTACATGGCTGAACTCAAAACGCAATGAGAGACTGTAAGGTTTGGTTCAGCGCGCACAAATATGGCTGCTTATTACTTCTATATCGTATTTGTTCCTATATATCCTTCACTTTACGTTCTGTGGCGCAAAACTTTAAGGTTGTCTCCCACAAATTATCATTATACACGCCATCGCTACAAGATCGCTACAGCCCCTTACCGAAACGTGGAAAGTGGGGTACAATTCAGATGTCCTAACGAGGAGATTCGTGCAGATTCGACATGCCCGCGTTCCAGCGAAAACCTGGTTGCATATATGAGAGGAGCAATGCCATGAAACGATTTGTCCTGCCGATTTTACTGATATCAGCCCTGTTCATCCTCATCGGTTGCGGCGGGAGCACGCCCACGCCCGCCCCGCCCACCAGCGAACCGACACCCGCCCCGGAACCCACGGTCGAGGCGACGACCGAAGCGACGCCTGAACCCACCGTCGAGCCTACCGACACGCCCGTCCCCGAGCCGGTGGACCTGGCCGCCACCCTGGCTGCTATCCCGGAACTGAGCCGCCTCTCCGCGGCCATCGAGCAGGCCGATCTGGTGGAGAAACTGCAAAGCGGCGGTCCGTTCACCCTTTTCGCACCCACGGACGCGGCCTTCGACGCCCTGCCCGCCGGCGCGCTGGACCATGAGGATGTCCTCTTCGATGTGCTCCTCTACCATATCGTCGACGGCGAGCTGAGCCTGGAAGAGTTGGCAGGCCAGTCCTCCCTCACCACCCTGCTGGGGGACGACCTGCCCCTGCGCATGGAGGGCGATGTCCTGTATCTGGGCGACGACGCGGTGGGCCAGGCCGCGGTCACGGGCGACCCGATCCAGGCGACCAATGGCGTGATCTATGTTGTGGATGGGGTGTTGATCCCGGAGAGCGCGGGGCAGCCGTAGGCGGCTGTGTGAGGGAGTGTTAGGGGAACGCGGATCTGCGCGGATTAGAGCGGATTGTCACGGATCTCCCGGCGTAACAGGCCACCGTCCACCAGGCCAAGAATGAGCGGTTCGCCCCCAGCCAGGCCCCGAGGCGCGGCCACCGCGGCCACATAGGCGTCATCAGGCAGGTCCAGGGCGAGGGGAGCCCACTGTTCGCCGCCGTCTCGGGTGAGCAGTAGTTCGCCTTCGTGCAGAATGAGCATCTCCCGCCCGCCCGGCTGTGAGGAGTCCAGCAGGATGGCGTTGACGCCGCCGGTCACGGTCTCTTCACCCAGCCGATCCCAGCTTTTCCCTTGCGAGCGGGAGACCCAGAGGCCGTGGGCTTCTGTGCCCGCGAACAGGAGTTCATCGCCATTTTCGTCCGCGCCCACAGCTAGACTGGGGACCGGTGCGTAGTCCATGGTAAAGTTGGTCTCGCGCCAGGCCCGGCCGCCGTTGGCGCTGCGGAAGACGCCGCTCTCCACGCCGGCAAAGAGGGTCTCGTTGTCCGCGAAGCGGGGCGAGACGGCCAGGGAGAGCACGCCCAGGTCCAGAAGACCAAAGTTCCACGCCGCCCACTGTTCGCCCCGGTCGCCGGAGCGGAAGACGCCGTCCTCCAGCGTGCCGGCGAAGAGAACGCCGTCGCGGTCATAGTTTGGCGAGATCGCTAGGGTGGTGACCAGGGGCGGGGGTGGGGCCGGCAGGGCGATAATGCGCCAGTGGTCGCCGCCGTCGATGGATCGCATCACCGCGCCGTGTCCGCCGGCGAAGAGTGTGTGTTCGCACCCGTAGTCCGGCGACGCGACCACGGCCGTGACCGGAGGGCTGCCCTCCTGATCCGGAGCCACCTCCAGCAGCGCCCAACTGCGCCCCCCATCCAGGGAGCGGTGAATGCCTGACTGACGGGCCGCAAAGCAATACTCCGCTTCGGCCTCTCCCCACGGCGCGCTGATCACGTAGACCACATCCTGCATCTCTTCAACCTGTATGCTTGTCATATTTCCTCTGCCGTTTGTTCAGTAGGTGCGGTTTGGAGCCGCACGGGTCAGCTTGCGTAGGTGCTGTTTGTAGCTGCACGGGCTGGCTACGAGAGAACGTGCGGTTCCAAACCGCACCTACGAGTCACGCATCACTCGTCACGCTTCACGCTACGGCGTCATTGAAGTCGGCGGCTGGCGACGAAGCACCAGTACGTCAACGGTCAGCGCCAGGGCTGCGGTGTTGACCGCGCGCCGGAGCGCGGACTTTTGCACCGCGACCGCGTCGTAGATCCCGGCCGCGGCCATGTCCACCATCTCGCCGCTGCGCACGTCACAGCCCCAGCCCGGGTCCGCCCGCCGCACCTCGGCCATGACGTCGCCTGGGTCCAGGCTGGCGTTGCGGACGATGGCGCGCATGGGCGCTGCCACGGCCTTGGCCAGGACGTGGTAGGCGGCTCGTTCGTCGCTGTCTGCCGCGGCCTGCTCCCGCTCCGCCAGCAGGGGCTGGCAGGCCAGCAGGGCCACGCCGCCGCCCGGCAGCGCGCCGGAGCGAATGGCCAGCCTCACGGTTCTGGCCGTCTGCTCCACCAGCGCCTTGCGGGTTTTGATTTCTGCGTCAGTGGCCCCGCCCACGTACAGCGTGGCCGATCCGCCCAGCAGTTTTGCCAGCCGCTTCTCCAAATTTTCGCGTTCGTCCACATCCTGGGCGCGTTCGTGCGCGGCGCGAAGCTCGGCGATGCGTTGGCGCAGCAGCCGAGGGGAGACTTTGCCGCCCACGATGCCGAATTGGCTTTTGTTGGCCCACGCCCGCCGCGCTTGTCCCAGGTCCTCTGCGCGCACGGCGTCGAGCGTGTAGCCAGCGGCCGAAACGATCAACTGACCCCCGGTCAGGAAGGCCAGGTCTTGTAGGTCGACGGAACTGGGCGAGCGCACGGCCGTCACCTTGAAATTTTCGAATTTGCTATTGGCCGCCATGAGCACGGCGATGGCCTTGTCTGAAAGCGTCTTGCAGACAAGGAGCAGGGATTTTGCACCTGCCCGCTTGGCATTGGCGACCAGCCTGGCCAGCGGCTCCGGGTCGGGGATGCTCAGGTCACTGACCAGGATATGTGGGGTTTCCAGATCAGTGCGCCGCCCGGCGTCCTCCAGCAGCAGGTGGCTCGAATGGACGCCGTGGGACCAGTACATGCCCTCGAAATATTCGCGGTCCAGGCCGCGCGCCTGGCCAGAGCGGATCTCCAGCCGCCCGTAGACGCCGATGATGTCAAAGATTTCGCCCAACATGGCGGCGATCTCGGGGTCGTGGCAGGTGGACTCGGCCATCTGGCTCAGCGCTTCCTTGCCATCCAGGGGAAAGGCCATGGCGTCCAGTTGCGTTTCGATCAGTTGTACGCCCTCATCCAGGAACGAGCGCAGGCGCATGGCGTTGCCGCCAGCAGCGAGATAGCGAACGCCTTAGTTGAAGACCGCGTGCAGGATCACGGCCGCGGTGGCCGAGCCGTCGCCATCCGCTTCATGCATGCGCCAGAGCAACTGGCGCGCCATCATCGCGCCCATGTCGACGCTTCGATGGGGCAACTGCACAATGCGTCGGGCGATCAGCCCGCCGTCTTCCAGGATTTCGGGCGGGTTGTTCGGTCCCGCCGGCTCGCTGACGACAAAACCGGCCCGGGGTCCCAGGGTGGGGATGACCGCCGAGACGATCTGACTGATGCCATTCTGGAGATCGCGATGGACGCCGGGCTGAAATCGAACGCCGGGTTTCGGGTTCTGCTTCATGGAAAGAAATGCCTCCGCGTCGATGGTTTTTTGTTCGGTTGGTGATTGCACAAAACAGACAGCGGGCTGGACGCAGAGCGTCATCAGTCCAATCCGCCGCCTATTTTACTTGCTTGTAATCAACGTTTCCTAATCGCGCAGGGGGTGAAAAACAGGTGCCGGGGGAAGTCGAGCAGCCAACGAAGGCCGATTTTTGTCAAAAGTCAGCCGTTTACGCCCCAGGTGATACAAAAAATCCGTGTAAATCCGGTTTCACTCGCGGTTATCCGCGTTCCCATTGTTCGCGGATGGCAATTCGCGCGCGAGGATGAGGAAGGCGCTGGCCGTCCATGTGAACGCTCGCTCGCGCAGCCCCTGGCCGGTGAACGGATCGTAGTTCTCTGCGATCCCACTCTCCACAACCATGTCACAGAAACGGCGGCTGATCCCGTCGGCCAGCCTAGCTTCGCCTAGATCGCGTAGCCCGTCCACCAGTAGCAGGGTGGGCGCGCCCCAGATAGGGCCGCGCCAGTAGCCGTCTGCCGTGAGGTGGGGGCTGCTGAGGCGTTCGGTGGCCGGGCCAAACTCGGTCAGGAATCCGCGGTCAGCCTTGATCCCGGCCACAAGCGCCGTCTGCACCTCTTCCGGCAGCCGCTTGCCCAGGATAATGGGCATATAGAGGAGCAGGCTGTCGGATTCGATGACTTCGTGGGAGCCGGACGTGCGGGCCACGAAATGATCTCCCTGCCAGAAGTGGTTGAGCATCCGCGTCAGCAGTTGGCGAGAACGCGTCGCCCAGGCGACCGCCTCGTCGTCACGGCCCAGCCGTTCGGCCATCTCCGCCAGCGTTTCCATCTGTAGCACGAGCCAGGCTGAGAGGTCCGGCGACTCGATGGGCGGCAGGGTTGAAAAGACGGTGCTGTTGTCCCAGCCGCTTTCATTGCCGTGGTTGTACTGGGGGACGCCATCGCTGTCATCATCCCGGTGCGTGAACCACCAATCGGTCCAGCGGCAAAGGGGAGCGTACGCCTCCTCCACACGCTCCCGGGAGAGCATTTGCTGGATGCTGGTCATACGTTTCAGCATCCAGCCCTGGATCGGGGGCTTGCAGAAGCTCCAGGAGATCAGGCGGTCGTTGACCAGGTCGGGGAAAGCGCCGCTGGCGTCCTGGTGGTCGACCATGATCATGAACTGATCCCAGGCCAGGGCCGGCTGCCCCGGGGCCAGGGCCACCGCATTGAAGCAGTTGTCCCAGCTCCAGATGCTCACCATGCGCCCCTTGGACATGTAGACCGCGGGCCGCGTGATCGAGCCGCTGGGCGCGACCATGCACGACCAGTTGATGTGGGCGGCCTCGCGACCCGCGGCCGCGTAGCGTTCAGGCAGGCGCGGCATGCTGTCCAGCCACGCCTGGTATTCGCGTTCCACTGCGCTCAGCGCGTCGGCCGCGGTCGGATGCTCGCGGCTCTGTTCGACCACGGTGAACTCCTCCATGGCGAAGTCGCCTGTATCGGTCTCCCCGTCCGGCGTCAACTCAATGACGATGGAATCGGCGCGGACCTGGCGCCATGTCGCATCAACGCGCATCTGGCCCTGCAAGGGCGTAAACAGGAGTTTTGTTTCGTATTCATTGCAGATCACCACGCGCCAGCGGTCGCCGTCACAAGGCGTCACGTAGTCGTACATGGA
>JAJRVT010000176.1 GCA_024277175.1 Chloroflexota bacterium
CAGGCCCAGGAGCGCGCCCAGGGGCCAGCGAGGCATGGCCAGCAGCCCGATGCGGTAGACCAGCCACAGGGTGATCGCGCCCAGAAGCAGGGAGAGCCAGCGCCCCACGTGTAGCGCCAGGTTCGCGCCCTGCAGTGGGTGGGGGCCGCCGCTGTAGAGCATGTAGTTCTTGTTGCCGGGGAAGAGGGGATCGCCGATGTTGGCCCGGGGGTTGACCACGCTCAGGGCATCGAAATCGGACTGGTCGATGGCCGCGGTCAGCCCGCCCGCGATCAGGTAATAGAGGGGCGGCTGGCTGCCCTCGTGGGCCCAGGGACCGCTGCCCTCGGGCGTCTGTACGGGCAGGCCGTTTCCCTGGGCGATGTTGCGCGCAAAGGCGTAGTGGTGGACTTCGTCAGGCGTCTCGAAGGGCGGGACCGTCAGGCTGTACCAGGCGCCCAGGATCAGGAAAAGGCCGATGATGGCAACCACCGCCCACTTCATCCAGGCGGACGATCGCTTCTGCACAGGCGCCGTCGTCTCTCCCCAGGGAATAGGAGATGTTTCTCTCCGGCCCTCTGCGCCTTCTCTGCGAACCTCTGCGTCATCGGTTTTCTCGGTCATGGCAGCGTCGCTTCTCCCAGGTCCAGGGCGCTGTCGGGGACGGGCTGCCCGTCTTCGTCCACCACAGGCAGCCGCTCACCGCTCACCGCATCATAGAGTCCAACGCGCAGACGATAGGGTCCCTCATCCGCTGGAGGCAGGGGGAGCCTATGTTCATCCACCACCACCTCGTTGGCGATCCACTCCGTGGTGGCGTACTCGCCACCCGGCTCGGCGTCGGACTGGGCGACGATTTGACCCTCGCCATCCAGCAAATGGAGGAATGTCTTGTAGCGCCCGGCAGGTGTGGCCAGCGCCTGCCAGACCAGGGTCACGACCAGTTTGCCGCCCTTCACCTGATGATTATACCCCAGCAACTTGATGACGGCGCCGGACTCGTCGCTGAAGACCGCATTCGTCGTCTGGTCCAGGGGCGGGGGAACGAAGGAGCGGGTGGACTTCTCCACCGTCAGGTCTGTCACCCCCGCGATCTCATCGCCGCTGGTCACCTGAAGCGCGTACTGGCCGGGTGGGAGGTCTTCCGGCAGCCGCAGCCGCAGCCTACGACAGATCCCTTCGCCCTCGGCCCAATGCGCGTCGGGGGCCAACTCGCCCTGCCAAAGGGGTGCGTTGGAATCGCCATCGATCATCCGCACCGTGATCGGCGTCTGTGCGGCCGCGGGGTCACCCTCCCAGTAGAGGTCCAAAACCAGGGGTGCGCCGGGCTGGAAGGTCTCGCCGAGCAGATCGTAGCCGAAGAGCATCGCGTCGCCCAAAGGTCGATCCAGGGGCTGTTCCGGCTCGAAATCACTCAACGGTTGGGAGTAGAGGGGGAGGGTCATGCGCCCGGCCAGGGCTGTGTCCCCGGGCGCGTCGGTGCGAGGCATGCGCATGCCGTCGGCCAGCAGTTGGTACCAACCCACCTGCACCCGCACCTCTTCGCCACCCGCGCACAGATCGCCGATCTGAGGTCGGTAGCGCTCCATAACCCGCTCGCCCGGGTTCCAGACCGGCGTGGCGTAGCTGCCGGATCCGGGCTGCTTGTCCGCCTGCCCCACCATGCGCCCGTCCGCGTCCAACAGGTGGATGAACGAGGTCAGGTCCCGCAACATACGCTCCTCGCCCCGCCAGTAGAGGGTGATCTCCCCTTCGTCATCCGCGGACATACCCAGGAGGGTGGGGGCTTCAGAGAAATGGGCTTCCGTTTTGGTTGTAGGCTCCTGATCCGGCGGCCAGTTGGCGACCGCATCCGCGGGGATGGTGACCACGCTCAGCAGGTCGCGCCCGTAGCGGTCGGGAAGCTGTTTCAAAGTGGCCTGGGGCCAGAGGGCGGCCAGCCGCTCGGCCCGATCCTCCTGCTCGTGGGGGAAGGCGTAGACCGCGCCTTTGCCCGCAGGCGGCAGCACCAGGGTGTCGCTGACGTCGATGGAGGCGATGCCATACTGGCCGCGCAGGAACCAGATGGTGGCGTGCTTCTCGCCCCACAGTTGGGAGAGATAGACTTGATTTTCGGCGGTCAACGTCCGCAGGTCGTCCAGCGCATCCAGCTTGTTGGCGTCGTAGAGATAGTAGACCTCTTCTGAATTGGCGAAACGACCGAAATAGTCGTAGACCGTCCACCCGGCGCTGATAACCACGATGGCCGCGGCCAGCAGCGGCCCCACCCAGGAGGCGGGCTTGCGCAGAGACGCGACCCAGGTCAGCCCCAGACCCGCGGCCACGAAGATGGCCGGCAGGGCCGGCAGGGTGCGGGAATAATTAGGCGCGCTGTCGCTGAAGACCGACGGCAACAGCATGACCAGCGACCAGATCATGAGCAGGGAGAGGGCGTCGAAATCGGGGTCATCCGTGCGTCGCAGCCGCCAGATCCAGATCCCCAGGCCGATGACGAAGGGGATGGACATGAGCGGGTCGAGAACGGGGCGCCCCGCGAGGCCATGGGTCCACTCCCTATCGCCGAAGAAGCTGAACATGCCCAGTACATGGAGCAGGTTGTTCATCAGCGCGGCCAGGGGGCTGCCCCCGCTCACCCGTTCAGCGAAGATGGAGACTTCCGAAGCGTGGCCGAAGAAGAAATCGGGGTGACGGACAAAGTCGACGCCCAAGGGGAGAAAAACGGCCAGGGCCACGCCACCGGCCAGGGTCAGGCCGCCCAGCAGGCTGTCCCAGGCGACGCGGCGCTGCGCCGACTCTCGCCAGAGAAGCCAGACGACGTAAGCGATCAGAGCCAGGGGCGCGATCCGCCCGGTGGGGTGGGTCCAGGGGCCCAGGCCCAGGACGAGGCCGCTGCCCGCGTAGGCCCAGAGCCGCCGTTTGCGGGTGGAGGCGTGTCCGCCCAGCCAGAAAAGACCAAAGGCTGCGCTGAAGATCACGGGCATCATGATCACCCGAATGCCGAAGCGGCTGAAATGGATGGGCCAAAGGGTGATGGCCAGGGTCAGGCTGGTAAAGAGGGCGACGCGAAACGAGTCCCGTCGCAGCATGCGCCGGACCAGCAGATAGGCCACGGGGATGGCCAGGATGCCGAAGAGGGCCGACGCCAGGCGCAGGGAAAAGGCGTCGATGCCCAGGAACGCGCCCAACAGGGCCTGCCAGTAGGTGTAGAGGACCTCCCGCCCTCCGTTGGCGGGCAGGAAGAGAGGCCTGTTGCCGGCCAGCACCAGTTTGGCGTCGATGGCGTTGTAGGCTTCGTCGAATTGAAAGCCCGGCGGCACCGCGCCCAGTCGATAGAGTCGCAGGACCGCGCCCAGCAAAGTCGCGCCCAGGATGGCGATCCAGTCGCGGCGGGTCCAGTTTAGGGTCGTCTTCATCAGGATGGGATTTTATCATTGATTGGGAGGATTATCGACATTGGCGGGCCCATAGCGGATAGACCGTCAAATAAGCCACTCTTTCAATCGAAACCCTTCGCCGAATGATTGATGAAATGCACGCCTTCGGTGTCGTAGCAGTTCAGGCGCTCATCATACGCATCCTCACGTTGCCAACGATAAGGCTCATCAATCGTCTCCAGATCGCGTCGGCTGAGCGCAAAGGCAATTCTACTGCGTTCAGCTTTTTTCATAAAGATGACGTCTGCTTCATCCTCTCAACCATTTCTGGTCAACCTGAAGTCCGTCCCCCGCCCGCGAGGTTGGCCGATGGATCATGACTCGACCGGGCGTGAAACGCACTCCCAGCGACGTGCACCACAGCATTCATGTTGCGAAGCTTTGCCTAGCCAGGCTCAGCCAGCGACAACATAAATGTTGTCGTACAAGGTCACGGGTACGGCAGAACAACCGTATCCCCATCCTCCGCGACCTGCGCGCCCTCGGCTTGGGTGACCGGCAGTTTCTCACCCGTCTCCAGATCATAGATCTGCAACGTCAGACGCAGGTTTGCGTCCGCGGGCAGGTCGGGCGGGACCGGCAGGTCGCTGTACTCGAGGATGTAGGGGCCGGGCGTCCACCAGGAGGTGGGCAGAAAACCATTGTACGGCTCCCGCTCTGTGGTGGCCAGCACCTGGGTGGAGCCGTCCGCGTTCACCTGCTCCAGCCGCAGCAGATACTTGTAGCGGCGCTCCACCGGCTGGACGGGCGTCCAGTAGAGGGTGATAGGCGTCACGCTCTCCGGCGTTAGGGGCCGGCCCACCTCGTAGCCATTCAACCGGATCAGGTCGCCGAAGACCACGTCTTCCAGCCGATGGGCCAGGTCCGCGGGCAGATCGTCGCGGATGGGCGGGCCGGGCAGGTAGAGGTCCAGTTGCAACACCGAGGTGGGGTTGAAGAACTCGTCCTCGCGGATGGGGAAGAGGTTACCCTGAATCCAGGCCGGGACGCGGTCCTCCGGATCCAGGAAAGAGTTGACGCCGGAGCGGGCCACCCAGATGCGCCGGTATTGATCCCGGTAATCCTGGAGCGCGGCCTCGTTGGCCGGCCAGTCGGCGTTGAGCAGGGGGACGCCCCGCCAGGCCGTGTCCATGCCCGCGGCCGCGCTGGCCTCCACCGCGTCGATGGGCAGATAGTAGTGGAAGATGCGCCAGAGCAGGGGTGAGTTGAGCAGCACCAGATCGCCGGGCTGGATCTGCCGACGCAACTCCGCTCCCATGCCCGCGTAGTCAGGCTTGCCGTATTGGGGCTGGGTGTAGTAGTTCACCGTGCTGTAGAGCATGCCGGCGATGACCAGCGCGCCGGCCAGCCCGCCCAGCCAGCGCCAACGTTGCCAGAGCCAGCCCAGCCCGGCCGCAACCAGGAGCAGGAAGAAACCGCTGACCAGGCTCATGTGGCGGGCGTTCATGTAAAGGGGCTGGATCAGGTTGATCAGGTAGAGTGCGATGACCGGGATCAGCGCGCTCGCGGGCAGCAGCCAGCCGCCGGCGCGCAGGCTCGCCCGGCTGCGCACGCCCCAGACGGTCCCCGCCAGCGCCAGCGCGCCCATGAAGAGGTCCAGCGGCCAAACCCGGCTGATGTCCACGCTCAGGCCCAGGCTAAAGGCGTTGAGTAAGTCGGGCAGCAGGATCTTCAGACGGATGGAGGCGAAGTTGGAGCCGGCCCCGGCCTGGCCCATGACGGACGCGTAGCCGTAGAAAGCCGCCAGCAGCCCCAGCCCGCCCACGATCAGCGCGGCCAGCAGCGCGGCCCCGGGCCGGCGTCGGGCCACCCGCACCAGCACCAGCGCCATGTGGACGGGCAGCAGAAAGAGCGCGAAATAGTGGCTGGCCAGGAAAAGGGGCAGAGTGACGGCATAGCCGATCAGCCACCGCCAATCCGCTGACGCTCCCTCCAGCCCCCGCCAGAGGAGATAGGTGCTGAGCAGGGCCAGCCAGGCCCAGAGCATGTAGGGCCGGGCCTCCTGTCCGTACCAGAGGAAGAAGGGGCTGATCGCGGCCAGCCCCGCGGCCCACAGGGGGGTGGCCGATGGAACGGTCTCCCGGCGGGCCAGACCCCGGGCGAAGGCCCAGGCCGTGGGGACCATGAGCGCGGACGCGGCCACGGACACCCAACGCAGGACGAACTCGCTGGTCCCCGCCAGCCGGATCAGGCCGCCGGTGAGCAGAAAGTATAAAAACGGGTGCTGGTCCGTGGTCGCCTGGGTGGTGACGCCGTCCCGGAGGAGCAACCGGCCCCGCAGCAGCGGTCCCAGACTCTCCTCGGCCCGTTGCAGGGTCAGACTCTCGTCCCACCAGAGGTTGCGCGCGTCCAGCGTCCACAGCAGGCGGGCGAACGCGGCCAGGATCAACGCCAGCAGCAGCCAGCGCGACCAGGCGGGTATGGGGCTGTAAAAGCGTTCGTCGGCGTCCATGGTCCTCGTTACGATGAAACTCCCGGCATGATCGGGGTGACAGGCATAGTGTACCGGTAAGCGGGTTCTGGCCCAAATGGGGGGAGGGCAAAACCTTTCCTCAATCTCATTTTAGGAGATCGCATTTCTGGTTAAAAGAAAAGACTGGAGATATCCGATATCCATGGCTGGAAGAACGATCTGCTCAGCAATACGAATATTCGCATGTTCGATCCGACCGCTGCGTTGACCTTCAACCCGCATCTGGATGCGGGCTTCTTTTCGGGATTGCGGGCGCTGGCCATCAATTATCAGACCTTCTTTGTGATCTCAACGAAGCGTTCACTGGGCCTGCTGACCTTTGCCGAGCCAAGCGCACTTTCATCCCCGTTTTTCAACATCTTCCTGCAAGTGAATCTACGCCTTTCCCGCCATGGGGAAGCGATTGAAATACTGAAAGCGTTGACGGCAAGGTGTCGACGGTTTATATCGCCCTCGACAAACTCGAGTATCTTCAGCAACTTGGGGCTATCCCGCGATAGCGATACGAAACAGGCCCAGGGATTCCAGCCCTTGGGCGATGCTACGCCGGGCCAGTTTTGCAAGAGAGCACAGATCAGAGGAATTGGTCGAATTTACCCGGTTGACCCACCTTATCTTCGTCAACTGGGTATTGCACGAACTCCATGAAAGGACTATAATAAAAGGCAGTTGGTGCGTTCCGTTTGATCCTCTCGACCCGTATGGAGGTTTTACTATGGTGCGTTCCCGTCCTCTGATCCTCACTGTTCTGATTGTCAGCTGGCTTCTGGTCGGCTGCACAGCGACTTCTTTGCCCGGAGCCCCACTTCCCACGCCCTTGCCCCCGATAACGCCGCCGCGCCCGATTTCCTCTACCCCGCCACCGGTGACGTCCGCTCCTGAGACCACGGCTTCGTCCCTGCCCGAACTGTCCGGTTACGTAGGCGGAACCGTCCTCATCGCCCTGGATGCAGCCCGGGCCGGGGACTGGGACAAGGTTAAGGAAGAACTCCAGGAAGCGGTCGACCTGAGCGTGGACGTACGCGAACGCGCGCTCTTTAGCTCCATGCTCACCCAGCTCACCGACGGCGCTACCGACGAGGTGCGCAGCCAACTCGAAGAACTGGCCGGCAGAGTCGCCGCTGAGGCCCCTCTGCTGACTGAGATGGAGGACGCGCTGCGATTCGCTCGTATCGGCGACTGGGAAGAAGTGAAAGAAGAAGTGACCGAAGCCCTGGGCCTGACGAGCGACTCCCTCCTGCAGACGGCCTTGCAGGAAATTCTGGCGGACCTGGAGCGGGGACAGCGCGAGGAAGCGATCCACGATCTGGAACGTCTGGTGAGTGGCGTGGGCGACGAAGACCCTGCCTTGCCCACCCTCCAGGAGGCCCTGGCCTCCGCCAAACAGGGGACCTGGGACCAGGTGCGCACGCTCCTTGAACAGGCCGTAGACCAGACGGGCGATGATCAGCACCGGGCCGCCATCATCGAGATGCTGGATGACCTGACCAAAAACAACACCGATGAGATCTTGTCAGACCTGACCGTGCTCATTGGCAGTCATGTGGAAATGGACCCGGTGCTGGTGGAATTGCGCATCGCCCTGACCCACGCCGTGCGCGATGAATGGGATTCGGTCGAGGAAGAGCTGGCCAAGGCTGAGGAACTGAGCACGCAACCAGATCAGCGCGCGCTCATCGCGTCCCTGCGCGAGGATCTGGCCCAAAACCGTCAGGACGAAGTCATCGCCGGCCTGGAGGAGATGCTGCGGCGTAGGTGACAACGTTGGGGTGGATGGTATAATCACCTTGTCATCATCCCACCCGCCATTCCACCAGCGCGCCGGCCACCCACGTGGGATCCGGCGACTCGTAGAGCGCGGCCGCATCGGTGCACGCCAGATCGAGGATGCTTCCCGTCATGGGGCCGCGCAGATAGCGGTAGACCTGGCCGCTGTCCCGGGCGTCGCTTTTGCCCACCACGCAGTGCTGATTCCAGCCCCAGTAATCGCCCCGGCCCAGCGTCTCCAGCCCCTTGGCGATGCTGCGCCGGGCCAGTTCCTCGCCCCCGTCCTCATAGGGCCGGGCCACGAAGGGTTCATCCCCGTAGCCAATGCCGTGATGGTAGTGATCCTCGGTGGAGACGATGACCGCGCCTTCGCACAGGCGGGCCAGCTCGTCGATCCCCGGCAGCTGCTCAGGATGGCCGCCGGCCAGCCAGGGGTAGCGCTCGAAGACCGGCGGCGTCTGGCCGGGGGGTAGCCCCCGCCGCCGCACCTCAGCCTCCCACAGAAAACGCCACGTGGTCAGCGCGTGGTCCCCGCGCCAGGTCTGGGGACCGTCCAGCCCCGGGCCCTGAATGCCCCACTGCTCCTCCCTCGCAGGGGCGCCGCCCCGGGCTACGCGGATACGGGCCTGGTCCATCTCCGGGTCGATGGCGTGGAGGACGCTGATGACCACCACCCGCTCGGCCCGGCCGCTAAGGCAGGCGTCCAGGCTGGCGTGGACCGCGGCCGCGGTCTGGTGACCGCAGTCCGCGACCCCGGCGTGGGCAAAAACGACCACCCCGCCCGCGGCCAGGGTATCGGCCAGATCCCACTGGCGACCCCGGTCCAACAGGGCCTGGATGTCATCCTCGGTCAGCGCGGCGTGCTCGGCTGCGTATAAGGCTTGAATGCGGGGGCGCAGATCTTTGCGGTCCATGATCGCTCCTTTTGTATGTGTTACTACAGAAAATAGAGTAACTTCTCTGGTATGGTGGCCCCACCATGACGCAAGAACCCGTTACCTGTCCCGTCGCCGCCATGACCCAGTTGTTGGGATCGCGGTGGACCATGCAGATCATTCATCACCTGCGGAAGCGCAGGCGGTTTTGCGAACTGCGCGCGGCAGTGGGCGATGTCAATCCCACCACCTTCACCCGCCGTCTGCAAACCCTGGAAGAGCAGGGGATCATCGTCCGCTACGAGGACCCGAACAACCGGCGGCATGTGGAATATGAACTGACCGCAATGGGGCGGGAACTGCTCCCCCTCCTGGATGACCTGGCCCAGTGGGCGCAGGTATGGGTGTTACAGTCGCCGTCTTCCTGACCCTTCAGCCTCCGGGGAATGGTCAGGAACGTTTTGTTCGCCGGGGTTTTGGCGACCATCCACCAGAGATTATACCCAGATACGTCCTTGTCCACCACCCAACCACTGGAGGCGTTACGAATGAACATCGCATTGTGGATCGTCCAAGGATTGCTGGCCGTGGTCTTTCTCATGGCCGGCGGCATAAAATTAATACAGCCCAAAGAGAAGCTGGTCGAAAAAATGGCCTGGGCCAGCGACTTTTCGCCGGGAGTCATCAAACTGATCGGCGCTGTGGAGGTGTTGGGCGCCATTGGCCTCATCTTGCCCCAGGTGACCGGCATTCTACCATGGCTCACGCCCCTGGCCGCACTGGGGGTAGCGCTGACCATGGTGGCCGCGATGGTGGTGCATCTGCGGCGGAACGAAGCGAAGGAGGTTGTCATCAACCTCGTCTTGCTCGTACTGGCCCTCTTCGTGGCCTACGGGCGTTTCATCTAACGCCTGTGACGCCGGGATCGCTCCAGGACGCGAGCCCATCTTCGCCCCCAATCCTGCCCCCCGGCCCCCCAATTTTGGGGGGAAAGAATCGCCCTTGCAGCAAGAACGATCCCGACTACAACTCGGTCATCCCGCGCACGGTCCACCCCAGTCTGCGCAGGTTGATAATAGCATATCCTGTTTTACTATATCCTACCCACAACCAAGGAGGTCTTTCATGGCTGAAGCACAAACGCAAGGAACCGATCACCCCATGACCACGGTCAAGCTCAAGGCCGGTGAAAAGGTGGCTATCTGCCGCTGTTTCGCCTCGAACAAGTTCCCCTACTGCGATGGCTCCCACAAGGAGCATAAAGGCACGGGCCCGGCCATCGTCGAAGTGGTGGCCGAGTAAGCAGACCTGATAGAACGCGGATTGAACGGATTGGGCTGATTTGCACGGAGTTTAAAAAAATTCGGCTCTTTCCGCCCAATCCGTTCAATCCGCGTTCTATTCTCCTCAGGACAGACAGTCCTCGATTTCCCAGGCGTGATCCAGCGCGTGCCAGGCCACCCGGTGCACGAAGTAGCGGGACGTCCAGATCACGCCGGAGCGGGGACCCCGCTCCGGCAGCCCCTCGCGCACGGCCGCGTCCAGCGCGTCCAGGATGGCCTGGCGGGTGCGGCGCAGCGCCTCTGCCCGGCTCTCCTCCGGCGCCTTCTTCGTCTTCCAGGCCAGCCGCCGCAGATAGCTCGCATCCCCTTCGATCACATGCTCGATAATCTTGTCCAGATCCCGGCCGCCGCCCCCGGGACCCTTGCGCAACTCCCGCCCTCCTCGCCATCCTTGCTTGCCCCCACCCGCAAGCCAGAGTACAATGGCAGGTGCAAGTCGCATTCCCCCACCTCCGGGAGCAACGCCATGTCACCGATCCTGCAAGATCGCATTACCTTGCTGAAGAAATCCGGCATCGTCGCGCTGGTGGAAGGGATCAAGGCCGTGCCCGGCGTGGGATCGCTGGTGGTGGCCGGCGTGGCTGGGACCGGCGCCTATCTGGAAGGGGCGATGGCCGCACCGGATCTGCCCGAACAGGTCCGTGACGCCCTGCAGCAACTGGCCGAGGACTATCGGAGTCTGCTGGCAAACGAGGCCCGCAACCACCCCGACGACAACACCCTGGAAGTGGCCTTGGTGACCACGCTGGAGATCCTGACGTCCCAGGGGCTTTCGGCGGAAGAACTGGTAACGGAAGCGAAGCTGGACGCGGATAAAGCCGCTGACCTGACGCTGGAGCGGGCCGCTTCGCAGGTGCAAGCCCTCTTTGACGACCAGGCCCAGGCGCTGACGCAGCGGTTGGTGAAAGAGTACTACCGCATTCTCCTCAGCCATCAGGACGCCCTGGAGATGGTAGGCGTCCCCGCGCTGAACACCCTCCTGGCCCGCCTGCCCGATCTCGAAACGCAACTTCAGCCCCAACTTACCATCATCCTGGCCAACCAGGAGAAATTGCTAGGCCGGGATCGGGTCAAGGCCTGGCGCAAGGCCCGCTGGCCTGTGCGCGCCTATTCCCCTGACCCGGTCCTGCACCCCTATATCCTCAAGCCTGAATACCGCCTGGTTCCCTACATGGGTGAGGCCCAGACGCAGATGTTGGATGAACTGGTGGCCTGGGTCCGAGGGCTGGGCCAGGATGGCGCGCCCCGGCTGGGGATGCGGCTCTACACCAGTCCCGGCGGCGCTGGCAAAACCCGTCTGCTGATCGAGGCCGGCGCGCGGCTGCGCCAGGCCGGCTGGGCGGTCTATTTTCTGGGTGAAAGCGTCACCCAGGACGACGCGCCCTATTTCCTCCAGGCGCCCGCGCCCACCCTGTTGATTTTGGACTATGCGGCCGAGCGGGAGGCGTTGGTGCAGGCGGTGCTTGCGCAGATGGCCAGACACCGCGACAGCCGTACCGCTCCCCTGGCCTTGCTGCTGCTGGAACGGACCGTCCCGCGCTGGTTCGACGGTCTGGTCAACAGCATCCACGATCCCGAGTATGTGGGGCTGCCCGAATTACTGGCCCTGCCCACCATGGCAAAGCAGGCTCTGGCCATGCCCCCCATGGCCATGGAAGAGGAACGCAGGCGTTTATTTGCTGACGCCGCTGCCCGGTTCGGCCGCATTTTACAGAACCACGCGGCGGCGGACATCGCCGACCCGCCGGATCTGCCCGAACGCCCCCTGTTCGCGCTCTTGCTGGCCCTGCTGGCGGCCAGCGGCGAAGATGTGGCCCATCTGCAGGGGGAAAACCAGATCCTGGCCGCCATCTGGGGGCGGGAGCGAGAGCTGTGGCGGCAGCAACTGCAACACGCCGGCCTCTCTCCTCTGTTGCTGGATGACGCGGTGGACTTCATCCAGGACATGCACATCTTACGCTCCCTGGGCCGCGAGTTCAGCCGCCGAGACCAGTTGGTCCCTTGCCTACAGGCCTATTTCGACGACGACGAGCTGCGGGGCGTCGCTGCTATCCTCAAGCGCACCCTTTGTCCACGGAAATCGTGCGCGCTCTATGCCATCGCCCCCGATCCGCTGGCCGATGACGTGATTGAACGACGGCTGGGACAGCATCCTGAGTTGCTGGACCTGGCCCTGCCCACGCTGGCGGACATGAACGCCGATCCCGCGAACGCGGCAGCCTGGACCTGGCAGGCGCTGACCCTCTTGCAGCGGGCCGCCTCCCATCCCCGCCACCTGACGCCGGCTGGCGCGCACCGCTGGGCGGATGGCGCGGCGTCGCTCCTGAAAGCCCGCACCGCCCCGGTCCCCGAGCTGGACAGCAGCGCCGTCAGCCGCTTTTTCAACGATCTGGAGCAACGCCTGCCTCTTCCCGAGCAAACCCTGTTCCTGCGACCGCTGGTGGCCGCAGCGTGGGAGGCGCAATTGCATTTGCTAGCAGACAAGGATGAGGAGGCACGCGCTCCGCTCTTGAACAACCTCGCCGTGGCCTATGGTGCTCTGGGACGGCGGGAGGAGGCGCTGGGAGCTACAGAGGAAGCGGTAGAGTTATACCGGCGGTTGGCGGCGAGCCGACCTCAGACCTTTTTGCCCGATCTGGCCATGAGCCTGACCAATCTGGGGAACAATCTTTCAACGTTGGGACGGTGGGAGGAGGCACTGGGGACCACGGAGGAGGCGGTAGCGATTCGACGGCAGTTGGCGGTAGGCCGTCCCCAGACTTTTTTGCCCGATTTGGCCGGCAGCCTGAACAACCTGGGGCTTTGGTTATCGAAGTTGGGACGGTGGGAGGAAGCGCTGGTAGCCACAGAGAAGGCGGCGGTGATTCGACGACAGTTAGCGGTGGGCCGTCCCCAAGCCTTTTCGCCCGATCTGGCCATGAGTCTGACCAATCTGGGAACGATGTTGTCAGGATTGGGACGACATGAGGAGGCGCTGGCGGCCACGGAGGAGGCGGTAGAGTTACACCGGCAGTTGTCTGCGAGCCGTCCCCAGGCTTTTTTGCCCGCTCTGACCATGAGCCTGATCAACCTGGGGGTGACGTTATCGGGTTTGGGACAGCAGGAGGAGGCCTTGGCAGCCACGGAGGAGGCGGTAACGATTCGACGGAGGTTGGCTACGAGCCGTCCCCAGGCCTTTTTGCCTGACCTGGCTCAGAGTCTGAACAATCTGGGGAATCGGTTATCGAAGTTGGGACGGTGGGAGGAAGCGCTGGTGGCCACAGAGGAAGCGGTGGAGTTATACCGGCAATTGTCTGCGGGCCGTCCCCAAGCCTTTTTGCCCGATCTGGCCATGAGCCTGACCAATCTGGGAACGATGTTGTCAGGATTGGGACGACATGAGGAGGCGCTGGCGGCCACGGAGAAGGCGGTAGAGAGATACCGGCA